>JAJTEK010000136.1 GCA_021299695.1 Pirellula sp.
ATTCGCCATTGGCGGTGCAGTCCCACCAAGGCATGTTTCGACATCGAATAGCCACCCATACCTGGCCCGGGTACGATTCCTGCAAGTGAGGCGATGTTGACGACTACACCGCGGCTTTGGCATAGAGCCGGAAAACAAAACTGAGTCATTGCGTGGGTTGCCAACACGTTGAGTTCGAATTGCTCGGTCAGGTCCGCTTGGGTCAATTGCCCGAGCAATCCACGGTCGGACTTGCCGACGGCATTGATCAGCAAATCGCAGCCTTGGATGGCCAGGACATCGCGGAGGGATTCGCCGGGTTCAGAAAGGGTGGCAGTTTCGATATCTGGGAGGTTTTTTTTGCCGACGGCCATCTGGCGTACATCCAAAGAAACGATCCAGACGTTCGGTGCGCCGGCCTCAAGGCACTGCTGTCGAACCATGGCCAGGCGGTCTTCATCGCGGCCGATGATGACGACATTGGCAGACTGTTGGGAAAGGGCCAAAGCCAGCGCGCGGCCAAGACCGTTGGATCCTCCGCTGATGACGGCTGTTCGGTTTTTCCAGGATTGGCTCGATCCCATGGGAGGCTTATCGAACCGTCCGTTGACGCACCAAGTTCAACAGGATTGGGATCCTCAATTCGGAAGGTTGGGACAATCGTCCACGGAGCGATTGGATTTCGCTTTGCGTGGCTGAACGCGCAAAGAGGTTGCGGTAGATATCATTGATGTACAGATCCATGTTTCCACGGAAGCGGTCGGAGTACTCGGTACTTGCAAGGAAGGTCGCGTAGATCTCATCGAGCGACTTGCCCCTGGCCAGTTCTCTTTGCCAAACAGTGCTTTCCCGATCGGTCATTCGACGACCCGCGAGTTGCTCGTACCAAATCCCAATTTGGTCGATTGGGCGTACGCCGGGGTTAATCCCACCGCCGGATCCTGAATTCGGACTTGGAACCAGTGTTACGGCGACCCTTGGGGATCCGTTAGCAAGGTTGATCGCAGAGGGTGAATTCATTTGCAGGATTGGAAAGCCTCGTTGGACGACCTGCACATCTAGGGCGTATCGGTGATTGGGGCGTACCTGGGAAGGATCCAAATCGACTTGGAAGTCGATTGGCCACCTGCCGGTCAGTGGGACTTGGGTCTCGCCGAGCGAGACGTTCTGCCATTGGGGATAGGTGGTATCGACAACGCGAGCGATGAGCATCATGCCAGCTTGAGCCGCTGGTCGAGATGCGGTATTGGCGCTACCGAAGACTGAGATCCCCAGGCCAGGGACGTTTCCGTAGAATTGGACGGGGATATTGACCAAACGTCCATCGCGGTGATTCCGGACGAGCAGCAAGACACGGCCCTGTGCATCGACGCGTCTTGCGAGTTCCTCGGAGATATCGAACGTGCGGCCATTGATGATTCCGACTTGGTAGCCTCCGACAGCGATGATGATGTCTTGGGCTTCGATTCCTGATTGTTGGGCTACTGAGCCAGGATTGACGCTTGTGACAAGTACGCCTGTGTCTGTGTTTCTCGAGTAGATTCCCAGGCGAAAGTTGGTAGGTGGACGCTGGCCTGGCGGCAGGTACCTGCCTTGGGCGATTGCGTCTGGATTTCCGGCATCGCTAAACGGATCGTTAAAGTTTCCGTCGCGATCGCGGTCTTCTTGAGCCAAGCAATTCGAGAGGCTCGATGCACAGAGTATCATCGATATCCAGAGTAAGGCCATCAGACGATGGAGCTTGGGGGTAGTCATGAGTTCGGAGAGCAATTGGTTCATGTTGGTCTACTGTTTTTTTGTTGTGCTTCTCTGTTGTGCTTCTCTGGCGTGCTTTGCGTTTCCGGAAATCGGCGGGTTTTTACGCCGATGGGTTACTTGAGGGTATCCCAACCGAGTCGGTCTTGTTGCACGGCGATGTCGGAACGGTCCAAGGGCACAAACCCGTCCTTGATGAGCGTTTCCTGTCCGGCCCGACTGAGGATAAATCGGGCCCACTCCTCGACGACTGGGGGAAGTTTTCCGTTGTCGTCCAAGGCGACGACGGCATTGAGGTTGCGGAGCAATGGGTAGCCCAAGTTGACCGCTTGGCTGTTTCTTGGAGAGACGATACGTTGACCATCGACACCGATCGCAAGGGCGCGCACCGAATCGGCCATCGCTCGATTTGCACTCACGACGGCGATGGCCTCTGGTGTCGCAGCGACAGCATCGACGATATCTAGCTGATTTTCTTTTTCGATCGTGATTGCTTTTGGACGATTTTTGAGATTCAAAAACCGCTCGGCCACCGACCGCAGTCCGTGGGATGGGACGATCAGGACATGGGTAAGCGGCTTATCGCTCAAGGGCCCATCGATGCCAAGATCCCCCCATTTTTCGATCGTTTTGTCGTTCGACAGGCTCATCGGTGAGTTTGTCTTGGGGTTCCAAGCCAATGCGCGGAGCGGGTTGTCTTTATGGACGATGATCGAGAGGACGTCGTATCCGACATCGATGGCGACGAGATTTTTTTTGACCTCCTTGCTCCATTGTGTGAGTTCCTCGGGAGTGACTTCCCGGCTGAGCAGGGCGATCGTAGACGAAGCGTCCGAAAATTTCTTGAACGATACCTCGGAGCCTTGGCAGTCGATCTTGCTCGAGACTTCGGGGTGGATTTTGGCGAAGTCTTCGGCCCACATTGTCGCGAGCGATTGCATCAGGGTTGAGCCGACGAATTCGACCTGACCTGCGATGGGTTTATCGGGTGCATACGCAGCGGCCTGCGAGAGCGCATCGAGGCTCAAAAGGACCGTTTCGGTCTTGCTCGGTTCGGGGGCTCGAGGGCTCCCTGAGGTGCCATCCTGGCACGGGGCGTGGGTCGAGGATCCGATGGCGAAGGCCAAAAAGAGGAACACCCCTGTGAGGCTTCTGCTGGTGTTTTTTAATGCTCGGCTCACTGATACGCTTCCTTATCCGTCGAAATGGAAAACTTCAATCCCTTTTATCATCTACGATTTAGCAATGCCTGGCAACTGCCTTGGATATGCCCTGGATATAGCCTTGTATGCCGCGGCTGGGCAACATGGGCTTATTGATAACGATCTGGGAAAAGCCACATGAGGATTCGGTAGGGCCAGGGTTGGGACCACGGGTTGCCCCAAGGGATCACCGCCGAGACGATTCCCAGGACGATGGCAAGATAGACTAGCCCTCGGAAGAAAGGCTTCGATGCGCATCGATCCATAGCGGGAATCGCTAACCAAATCCAACCTGGTATGATCCAAAACAGCCAGCGAAATCCGCTCGAAACACCGCCGTAATTGCGGTCCTCAATCTCCCGCGAAGCGTAGAAAACCAAGCAAGAGAGTGTTACGCTCAGAAGGGCTGCTGCAATCCCGCGTTCGCTGAGCAGCCAGCCTCGAATTCCCATTAGGTGGTTGGTATCGAGAGACTCGCTTCGGTAGCCCGTCGATCGGCTTAGGGCCTTTGGACCTTGTACGAGCCAGAAGATCGATCCGCAGAGCATCCAAAACCAAATCGGCGTGAGCGAAAAGATCCCATGGTGACCAACCAAAAAATGGACCACGTAGTTCCATCGATCCGGCTCACCCAAATCGACTCCTTTTTTGCTTCCTGGCAACCAATACGATTTGGGATAATCGTACCAATCGTCCCACTCGTAGATTGTCCATGTACCCTTGGCAGGCGGATCTCTCGATGGGGGATCCGAGACGGCCAGAGCGACTCGATAGGAAGTCGATTCATCGATGACTTGGTAGGCCCCATCGAGACGGGCTGGAATGATCTTCGCCTGATCGGTGAGCATCGCATGGGTGCTTTGGGTCTGCTCGCGTATTGTGGCGATCCAGTTTTGCTGGTCGGGCAATTCCTTGATCGCCTTGAGATCGGCTTTTTGTTCGACGGCCTGATTAAATCTCGATAGATCCAGTTCTACCTTGGCGATGCTTTTTCCCAGACCGCGATGGGAGTAAGGGGGGCGCCAATCGCCGTGCGCCCAGAGGTTGGTCAAGAGAAACGCAACTGCGATCGATGCGGAACCCAAGCCGAAGCCGATCAGCATACGTTTGGGATCTGCCAGCAGTACGATTGCTCCGAGGGCTGTGGCCCAGGCCAAGGCGGGCAGTTCACAAGCCACGCACAGCGCCGCTGTGAGCGTCACGACAAAAGTGGTCAAAAAAGTGCCCCAGATCGCGAGGGAAAGCACGGCCGTGCGAGTCCATGCTCTCGGCACATGGGACTCCAACCAACGATGCAATGAGGACCACCAGAGTGCAAGGGGGACGAGGTTGACAAGGATCAAGACGATTCGACCGACCAAGAAGGGATCCTCGGTCAGTGTTTTGCCTCGAAACGCATAGGTCGCCATCATGACCGGCTTGGTAACGGCCGCGAGCATGAGAGTTAGCAAGGGAGGTTTGCTTGAGTAGCTATGCTCGATTCCGTCCGATCCGCGGTGTCGGACCATGTCGATCGTGTTCCAAAGCTTGGACTTTCCCCTCGCGTCGAGAATTTCGACGATCGAGTCGATTTCCCATCGTCCTTCTTGGGTCAGCGCTGCGATCGCACTCCAACGTGATCGATCGTTGGCGCTGAGGAACGGGACCTCGTTGTTCACTGCGGTGATGCCGAGGATTCGAGCGGCTTGGACTGCGATGGCCAAGGTGATCATCCACCAGCCGATCGTGCGTGTAGAGATGCTTGAGGAACCATTTTCGAAGTCTTGGGTCATGATCACTAGCCTTTGGAATTCAGCTCATCGGTGTTTGCGATTCGGATCGGTTATCAGCACATGGATCAGCTTGGGGGATCGACTCGCTGGGCGATTGAGTAGACCCGACGAGCGGGTTGAGCGTTGGCCACGAGCAATTCTGCGATCAAGCCGGTGGCAAATGCTTGGATCCCCACGACGATCAGCAGGATCGAAACAAAGAAACTGGCTCGCTCATGCAGGTGCAATGGGTTCCCGTAGCCTGCAAGTCGTGTCCAGACCCAGCCGCAAATCAGCAGGCCTAGCATGAAGGAACCGACGAAGAAGAGCGCTCCGCCGAGTCCTCCGAGCAAATGCTGCGGTCGGTATCGGAATCGGGTTAGGAAAACGACTGTTGCAAGGTCGAGAAAACCTTTTGGGATTCGGGACCAACCGTACTTGGAATTTCCAAACTCCCGTGGATGGTGTTCGACGGTGATCTCGGTGACTTTGAATCCTCGCGCGGCGGCCAACACGGGTACGAATCGATGCATTTCACCGTACAAATCGATCTCTTGGAGAACCTCTCGACGGTAGGCTTTAAACCCGCAGTTGAAATCGTGCAGGGGGATTTTGGAGAAGTATCTTAGGATCGCATTGAAGACCAGCGAGGGCCAGCGTTTGTGCCAAGGATCAAATCGATGCTGTTTCCAGCCGCTTACGACGTCGTAGCCTTCCTCGAGCTTCGCGAGCATCCTGGGGATCTCCTTGGGATCATCTTGCAAATCCGCATCCATCGTGATGATGATCTGGCCGGTCGCTTCTGCGAAGCCCGCAGCCAATGCTGCTGCTTTTCCGAAATTCCTTCGAAAGCGCAATGCACGCACCGAGCTGCGCGCTAGGGCTAGTTCCTCGATGGCTTGCCAGGATCCATCGGTCGAACCATCGTCGATAAGCACTATCTCGCAGAGTTCTCCATCGCTTGCTGCATCGATGCGACGTACGAGTTCGAAAAGGGTCTCTTGCTCGTTGAGCAAAGGGATCACTACGGAAATTGAATTCATTGCAACTCCTCGATTCGCAATACCCTGGCCAGCAATCGGCGGACCCCTTCAAAGAGCAACATCCCCATGGCTAACCCGAGTCCATCGAAGGCTAGATCTTGAAGATCAAAATACCTGCCGACCCAAGGTTGCGTTAGCTCATCGAACCAAGCATAGAGGAAGCCAAAAACAAAAGTGGGAATGGCATAAGCGTACCATCCGTAGTGACGAGCTCGAATTTGCGTGGCAAAACTAAGCACGAATCCCAAGACCAAGAAGGCTAGCGTATGGAGCAACTTGTCATTTGCCGAAGCCAAGGTCCGCGGAACATTCTGCTTGGGCAAATGGGTCATGATGAACATAAAAACAAGATACGACAAAGCCACAGGGGTTGAAAGTTTCTTTGCGATGTTGCCAGCCATGGGATTTTTCTTTTCAATCCGGTACTCGATCGAGAGTTCTGATTATTTGGCGTGCAAAACATCATGGCGTAAAAAGCAAAGAGCCTCGCCGAAAGCGAGGCTCTTTGGCCTTGTTCTTATTGTACCAAGGGATCTGGGTTAGTCCCACCACCACTGATCTTCTCGCAGATCGCTCGGGGCCGAGAGTTTTTCGGCAGAAGCATCGAGCGTGCTGTCGACCTTCGGATCATTGGCTAGTTTCCGTGCGGAGATGTGCACGCCACCGATTGGGGTGACCAAAGTTCCTTCTTTCCACATGGCGTTGACGGCAGGCTCGACTTGAGAGATCCCGTTATTGACCTTTGTCGAGAGTTTTTCCTCGTCGGCAAAGACCCCGAGGTCCCAGTTGGCTTTTCCATAAAAATCGTTTTGTTGCATGAACGCCGCGACGATGCTCATGTCGAAAAGATTGCGCATTTGACTGAACACGGGGATGACCTCACCGAGAGCTTCAAATTTCTGGGTGAACTCCTTGGCAAAACCCACCGATGCGGCATCGCCGGCCCCTGCTCCTCGGGTCCTTTCGCCGGTCTTGGAAAGAAATTCCTTCTCGCTGGTGAGTTTTGCACCCTGGCCTTGCAGGTGCAGTGCAGTATGGTCTTCGTTGGTCGCTACCGTGCCGTAATCGGCTTCGAAGTACCAGCGTTGAAGGGCGCTTGCATTGGCTCCGGCTTGTGTGCGAGCGATCCATGGCTTGAAGGGGATCACGGTGTTTTCCAGACCCAAACCGATGAGCTTCATGCGATAATCGGCTTCCACAAGCACACGGGCGAAGTTCGTCTCTCGAGGAACCCCCTTGATGATCACGTTTTGATAGCCCAAGGCTTGCTTCATGCCGGCCAAAACAGCCGGATTGATTTGGTTGGCTCGTCCTCGGAATTGGTCGTTGTACTGATTCATCCGTTTGATCCCCTCTTGGGTCGGTTCGATCGAAACGGCAATCGAGCCGATCGCGTCGTTCGAAGGAGCATAGACACGAAGGGCAACGATCAAATCCATCAAGCTCAAAACCGATCGCCCCGACTTCAGGCCGACTCGGTTGCCGTTTTCCGTTACGTGGATCTTCTCGGCCGGACCTGCGATCACGATGTCGTTGGAGTCGGGTAGGAAAAAGACATACTCGATTCGAGTCAATCCGGCCAATCCCAGGACTTCATCGCCGAGCTCCTGCTGTTCTGATACGCGGTTTGCGACGAGTTTCTCCAAGCGGTTCAAGGAGACCTTGCGCATTTCCGAGGCGACAACGTCGGTGTTTCCGACGGTTTGCAAAGCGGCCTTTCGGACCCGCAAAGCCAATGTGTTGTCGACAGCGCTGATCCGCAGAACGCCTTGAGGGTCGATTTCGACCCCCCCACCATTTCCGGAATCGCCGTTGTTGTTATTGCCGCCGCCGTTTCCGCCGCCGTTATTGTTGTTGTTATTCCCTTGGGAGAATCCCAAGTTCGCCAAGCTCGCAACGAGCGCCAGGGCGGCGATGAATCTTGTGAGTCGATGGAACGGTTTTTGGAAAAGCATCAGCATTCGCCTTGTACTACGTTTCGCGGTAACGGATTTAGCGTATTTCAGTTCGTGGCCCGATAGTCTATTGGCTAGTCTATTGACTAGGCTATCGGCCGAACGGGCAACCCTACAACCTCTGGTTCGGTATCGGACCGCCGTTGGGTTTCGCCGATTCTCAAATACGGCAACTCTTAAGAATAGTTCCCCTTGGGGTGGATATCAACAATTTGGGCAAAATAGGCGGGTGGGGTGACGCCGGATTGACTAGATTTTTCGTTAAAACCAGGGTTTTCGTAGGAATCGCTCAAGTTCGCTTGACGGTGAAAGCCTGCCAACGCTACATCCTACGCAGGCGTTACGGTCCTTCTGCTTCGGTAACCTCATCTACCCACGGCTCGAAAACTTGTCGGCAACCCCTGGAAATCGCAACCTCAAGGCACCAACCTCTGGGCTCCCATGGCTCGAGATCGCTGCGCGTTTCCTTGTATTCTTGGGGTTGTCCCTTTTGATGGAGCGCTCGGGACTGGCCCAAGTCCCCTTTCCATCGACCACACCCGGGAGTATGCCTCCGAGCCCAGGCTACCCGTCGACTCCCGCCGGGGGCGCATCAGGCGCGTTTCCCGCAACGACCCTACCCCCCTACTCTGCCCCGCCGGCGACCTACTCCGCACCGCCGCCGACCTACGCGGTACCGCCTGCATCTGTACCTTCGGCGACCTACAACCCTTATGCTCCGACGTTTCGTCCGAGCACCGCTCCTTCCTCGGCGTCTGCTCCGCCGATGTACCCCCCGGCCTATCCGTCGGCGTCGACTTTCAATCAAACCTACAACTCCTGGATGGAATGGCTTACCGGAACCCCAGCCGGAGTCGCAACTCCTACGGCTTACGGGCAGCCTAGCTATGGGCAGCCACCCTACGGGACCTCGACGTTTGGGGTCCCTACCTATGGTCAGCCCGTAGGGGCTCCGGCGAGTCCCACGGGCTATCCGCCTACGTATCCTCAAGCTGGCTATCCGCCTACAGGCTACCCGCCGACGACTTATTCATCACCGGGGTATCCTAGCCCATCGCCAGGCGTGATGTTCCCGGGAACTGCACCCTCTGCGAGTGCTTACGGCGCCAACCCGTATGCTGCCAACCCGTATGCTGCCAACCCTTATGCTGGCAATCCGTATGCTGCCGGCGGGTATCCACCTGCACCTTATCCGAACTCTTGGAATGCTTGGTGGTACAACACATCCACAGCGGTCCAAACCCAGACCGAGCAGACGATGCGGCTGTGCCAAGGGGTTCGGTTCCGTTACACCTACTTGCCGGGAAATACAGATTTTGGGGGAGTCCAAGGCAATCAGATAGAGAGCCATGATTTTGAAACTTCTATGGTTTTTGCGATTCCACGATTTTTTGGGATGAGCCAACCTTGGTACCTGATGCCAAGCTACGCTCAGCATCTTTGGTCCGGCCCCGAGACGGTCGGCTCGGACCTTCCGGGGTCCGCATTCAGTGCGTTTCTCGATAGCACTTGGGAGACCGATCCGCTTCAGACTTTCGGGGCAGAGCTCGGCTGGCGTGTTGGGGTTTTTTCGGCTTTTGACGCGATCAACAACGATAGCATCCGCCTCCAGGGCAAAGCGTTGGGAAGGCTCCGCATGACCCCTAATTCGACCCTTCGGGCCGGGGTTTATTACATCGATCGAAACAAGATCAAGTTGTTGCCGGCGGGAGGAATTCTATGGATGCCTAACCAAGATACTCGGTGGGATATCTTCTTCCCTGAACCAAAACTCGCCCACTATCTGACGACCTGCGGCACGCACGATGTCTGGTGGTATTTGACCGGCTACTACGGCGGGGGGGCTTGGACCATCAAGCAACTCGAGGCCGACACGACCGAAGAGATTGACATAAATGACTTGCGGATCATGGTCGGCTTTGAAAAAGGGCGGAATGATCTGTTGCGACAAGGCTTCCGAACCTGCTTTTTTGAAGTCGGATACGCGTTCAATCGCGAGTTGATTTTCCGAACTCGCCCTGAGGCGAGCATCACTCCTGACGACAGTCTTGTGTTCCGCGCTGGTTTCGGATATTGACACACGGAATACACGAAGACCAAATACCTCAACCACGGAAAACACGGAACACACGGAACACACGGAAAAAGATGGCTTTCATTCCGTGTGTACGGTGTGTTCTGTGGTTTTGTTCTTAGCCGGTAACCCGGGACAGTCCCCAGTGTTGCGATACGGGGTCTTTCAGATTGGGTGGGCCTGTGGTCTTGCGACGCACAACCGCTGTTTTTTGCAGGAAAACTTGTGCATAAAGGATTCCATCGCGTTTTTTTCAAGCTAGGCTAAGGGCCTCTCCCAACGTAGTTTCCAGATCGGTCATCTTTCAAAGGACCGCTCTGTCCGAACCCCCTACAACGGATTCCTTGTGCCATCATGCTCCGCAATCTATCGCGTTTTATCTGCCTGAGTTGCATCGGGCTCTTCTTGGTCCCCTCGGGCTCAGCGCTGAGTCAAGAACCGAGCCAAAGCCCTGCTCCACAAGCTCCAGCGGACCCACCGGCTGAGCCTGCAAAAGAGCCGCCTGTGACCTCACAGCCTGCAACAGAGCCGCCAGCGACCCAAGCACCAATGGTCGATCCGGTTGCTCCTACTGAAAAGCGACTCGAGGCGATTGAGAAACTTCTCGAGCAACTCTCGACCGATCTGGCGGCTCGTAAAGTGCCCCAAGTTCCAAGCAAAACGTCCGAAGATAGCAAGCCAACGGCCGAAAAGAGTCCTGAAAAAAATCCTGAGCGGCCAGCCAATGATTTGGTACCGACTCCACGACCTCGCGGGGAACGAGCCGCTGCACCGAAAGCCCCTGCGAGCGTCAAACTTGAGCCCTCCTGGCTCGAGGAGATCAAGTGGCGTTCGATCGGTCCGGCGAACATGTCTGGTCGTATCTCGGACATCGCGGTTCACGAAAAGGACACGTCGCTTTGGTGGATCGCAACCGCTTCGGGTGGTTTGCTCAAATCGACCAACCACGGCGGATCCCTTGAACACCAATTCGATCGTGAAAAAGTCGTATCGATTGGGAGCATCGCCACAGATCCGAACAATAAAGAAGTGCTTTGGGTAGGAACCGGCGAGATCAACCCTCGCAACTCGGTCTCCTATGGAAACGGGGTTTACAAGACCATCGATGGTGGAAAAACATTTCAGCACCTAGGCTTGGACCGTTCCTATCAAATCGCCCGGATATTGGTAGACCCAAAGAACTCCGATACCGTCTATGTCGGTGCCGCTGGACGGCTCTATGGCAACAACCCAGAGCGAGGTGTCTACAAGACCACCGATGGTGGAAAGACCTGGCAACAGAGCCTCTTTGTCGATGACCAAACCGGCGTGATCGATATGGCGATGAGTCCTACCGATCCGAACACGATCGTTGTGGCCATGTGGGACCGCATGCGCGACGGCTTTGACTCCTGGCCAGGGACTGTCCCCAAACCCGACGGAGTCGACGGCTACGACCCGATTCGCAAATGGGGCAAAGGGGGCGGGATTTTCCGGACCACCGATGGCGGGACCAACTGGACGAAGATATCCAAGGGGCTCCCACCGGGCATGACCGGTCGGATCGGTCTGGACTGGCAGCTCCATTCGCCAAACGCTCTGTTTGCCATCATCGATTGTGAGGACATCGGCAAGGGACCGCCACCTTTTGCCGCTTATTTGGGCTTGGTCGGGCAGAACATCGATGCCAAAGCGATGATCACACAGGTCATCACCGATAGCCCTGGGGCCAAAGCCGGAGTGCAAGCCGGCGATCAATTGATCTCTGTCGACGGTACCAATATCGCTGAATTCGATACCTTGCTCGAGACGCTTCGCAAGAAACGTGTTGGCCAACGTGTATCGATCGCGATCAAACGGGGAGACGAGGACAAGACCTTCGACATCCTACTGACGGGAAGACCGGGCACTGCAGCCCAGGCAACGACAGTCTCGCTCGGTGTGGCGGGTGAGGACCAGGAAGAAAAGATCCTTGTTCAACGTGTCTCGGTCGGCGGTTCGGCGGGCAAAGCTGGGGTCAAAATCGGTGATGTGATCACCAAGGTTGATGGACAAGCCCCTGGTGCTCTGCAGGCGTTGAACGAAAGGATTCAAAAGAAATCCGAAGGGGACAAAATCCAACTCGAGATCCAACGCGGAGAGGAAAAAATAGAACTGAGCGTTGTTCTGGAAGCTCGCGTAGGGCGCGGAGGGGGTGGGGGCGGATTGCAGTCGCCTGCTCAAAGCAACGTTTTTATGGGAATTCAGGGTGAAGATGCCTCGGGTGGAGGCGCCAATCTCACGTCGGTCACCGAGGCCGGACCGGCAGAAAAAGCGGGTCTGAAGTCTGGCGATGTGATCCTTCAACTCGATGGCAAAGACATCGCCAACTACGAAGGGCTCGTGAGTGAAATCCGCACCCATAAGCCAGACGACAAACTCAAGGTGAAGGTCAAACGGGCCGACCAGACGCTCGAAATCGAAGTCGTCCTGGCCGATCGGCTTGCCGGAGGCTCGGCCGCTCGACCTTACACTTACTCCTACTTCGGTCAGTCCCCGAACATTCAGGACCAACAAGGTTCCGAGGGATACAAGTACGGTGGCGTTTATAAGTCCACCGATGGCGGGGCAAGCTGGCAACGTGTCAATTCCCTGAACACTCGTCCGATGTATTTTAGCGTCGTGAAGGTCGATCCGAGCGACGAGAAGAATCTCTATGTGTTGGGGGTCGCACAGCATCAGTCCCGGGATGCTGGAGCGACCTTTACCGAGGATTTCGGTCGAAGGGTCCATGCCGATGGTCACGATCTTTGGATCGACCCGAGCGATGGTCGGCACATGGTCCTCGGATGCGATGGCGGTATCTACACTACGCACGATCGTGGGGCGACCTGGGATCATATCAATACCGCTGCGATCGGTCAGTTCTATCATGTGGCGATCAGCCCCAAGCAGCCTTATTGGGTCGCCGGTGGACTGCAGGACAATGGATCATGGGCTGGTCCAGCAATCAGTCGATCCGGAGGGGCGTTGAACGAAGATTGGGTCAATATCAACGGAGGCGACGGTTTCGTCTGCCGCATCGATCCGAACGACCCGGACCTTTTCTATGCCGAGAGCCAAAACGGTGCGATTGTCCGACGGAATCTTCGGACCGGCGAACGAGGTTCGATTCGCCCGGCTCGGGTTGATGGAATGAGCTATCGATTCAATTGGAATACGCCGTTTCTCCTCTCGAGCCACAACTCGAAAATCTTCTATAGCGCTGGCAACTACGTCTTCCGGTCGTTGGATCGAGGCAATGACCTGCGTCCTATTTCGCCCGAAATCACCCTGACTCAGCGAGGTTCTGCAACCGCGTTGTCCGAGTCCCCTAGGGACTCGAATGTCCTGTATGCAGGGACCGATGATGGCGCACTGTGGGTCACTCGCGATGGCGGAACGAACTGGAAGAACATCACGGCGAATTTGAAGTTACCCAACCCTCGTTGGGTCGCGACGATCGAAGCTTCAAGGCACTACAAAGGTCGTGTCTACGTCTGCTTGGATGGCCACCGATCCGATGATGATAACCCTTATGCGTTTGTTTCCGAAGACTTTGGCGAAACGTTCAACCCCCTACACACCGGTCTGCCATGGGGCTCGACTCGCTGCTTGAGGGAGGATTTGGTCAACCCGAGCCTTCTGTATCTCGGTACCGAATTCTCGCTGTGGGTATCGATCGATCGAGGACAAAACTGGACGCAGTTCAACCAAAGCTTGCCAACCGTCGCGATCCATGACGTGGCGATCCATCCAGAAAACGGCGAAATCGTTGTGGCCACTCACGGACGCAGTTTGTGGGCTTGCGATGTGACCGGATTGAGGCAACTCAAGTCCGAAAACATCGGCAAAGAGATCGCGTTTTTTGACCCGCTCGACGTGACGCGTTGGCGGAACGATTCTGGCCGCGGCGGAACCAATCGTAGTTTCGTCGGACAAAATCCATCCCAAGGAGCAAAGCTTTGGTATGCGATACCCAACAAAGCCGAGAAAGTCGTTGCCCGAATCGAGAACATCGACGGAGAATTGATCAGCGAGCTGACCGGCAAGGTCGAGCCAGGACTGCACCTGCTGACCTGGGACCTTACCCAAACCAACCGCGATGCGGCTCGCGGACCTGGCAGTGGACTTGGCAGTGGACCTAGGCCAACAGGACGAGCTCCTCGCGAGCGGAGCGAACGCTCCGGCGATGAGTCCTCGGATCGACCGAGCCCGAACCCGAGCACTCCAAATCCACCTGCACAAGAGGAAGCAGATGCCGAAGGCCAGCAACCGTCCTCGCCCGGTCCCGTGTCCGCCTCGGCGACGCAAAACCCTGAACCGCCCCCTTCTGGAACGCAGCCTTCTGGAACGCAAAACCCTGGAGCAGCCTCGGCGCCCACGGGCAATCGTGCGCCTGGAGGATTCCTCGGTTTCCGCGGCCCACGGCCCGTCCCCAACGGCGTCTACCGCGTGCAGTTGATCGTCGATGGTAAAGTCATCAA
>JAJTEK010000137.1 GCA_021299695.1 Pirellula sp.
TTTATTGCCACCGAACCCATGCGAAAAAAGGATCACCGGGTAAGGACCGCCGGTCTTGGGATAGTATGCCTTGCAAAGCAGTTCTTTTTTGCCAGCCGGATCTTGGAGTGCGAAGTTATCGGCAACTTCGACAGCGAGTGGCCCCTGATTAGACTTGCTTTTGTCATCAGCAACGGCCGATGGTACCAGATAACAAACCGCGATCATTATGGGAATTAGGTTACGCATATCGGCTCCATCAGTCTTGCTGGAATCATGGTGGGTATAGATTTGATTTCGTCGGCCAGTTCCAGGAACTTACCGGACGAGGTCTCCGTCGCCGATTACCTCAAGGTTCGATTTTCGATGATCGGGATTTTTCGAATGAGGGATGTTAAACAGGATGCTTATGGCAATGAACGCGAAGATGGATTTTCGGAATGTCATGTTTAGTCTCTTCTGAGTCTTTAGTTTGTTTTGAGCATCCGGCTCCACTGATCTCTCATCTCACACCTATGCCATGATTGCCAAAGATCATCGTCTTCGTTGCGTTGGCGGTATGAGCAGGCCAGGCGGGCAACTGCTTGCCGCTCGGTTGGCCGTCACGCATGAACGAGATCCAATACTCGAGCATAGCCGCACTGATAGCTCGACCTTGCTCCGAGTCCTCGACTGGCTGGGAATCGTCTTCTCGCCCGCCACCCATCGCACCGCCCGCCCCGCTGCCGCGCCGCATTCGCGCGGCGTTCGCCGCCACTTGCTCATTGCGAAAACCATACTGCGCCGCCAGCGATTGGCCGATCGTTCCGAACGCATAGGCGACCGACTCACCATGCTTGGCCGCAAAACGAGCGTCGCGCGACTGCGGTGGCACGTAGGTCAATTGGAACATCCAGACCGGCTGTCCCACCCGAACCATCTGGTCCGCCAATTCCCGCTGAAAGCCAAACGCCCCGCCCGTAGCGACTTCGTCGTCCAGTTGCCGCGCTCCCGACTCGCCATTGGCCGCTCCAATCAACACCGGGACCTTGGCCTGTTGGCCCTGAGCAAACAGTTCCGCAGGCGTCGCTTTGACCAGTCGCCCATCGATGATCGGCTTGACGGGCAAGTCCAACTGGCGAATCACCCCCACGTTCGCCGCCATTTGGCTAGCCGCTGTACGCCGCAGTTCCTCGCACGAAGCCCGCTCACCGAGTCCAAGCTGCTCGGCCAAACGCACGCCCGCTGCCTCGGCGTCAGCCAGTGTTTGAATATTCCTGATCCCGCCACTGCTATGGATGATCGCTTTATGGAACAGCCCGTTGGCTTCCGGAATTCCCATCAAGAACAGACAGCTCGTCCCGCCCGCCGAGGAACCGGAAATCGTTATATTCCCTGGGTTGCCCCCGAAAGCCCCAATGTTGTCGCGCGCCCAGCGCAGTGCCGCGATCATATCGAGCAGACAGTAGTTGCCGAGCGGCTCGTCGGGTTTGCTCTCGGCCGTGAGCGACGGATGAGCAAACAGACCGAGCGGTCCGAGCCGATAGTTGATCGAGATCACGATCGCACCACGCTTAGCTAATTCCGATCCGTCATATCGCGGCTGTCCACCCGACCCTTGAATGAACGCACCGCCATGAATCCAGAACAAGACAGGAAGCTTCGAATCCGCGGTCGCACTTGCTGGTGTCCAGATGTTGAGGAAGAGACAGTCCTCGCTTTGAGCACTCCGCGGGGCAAACGTCTCACCCTGCAGTGACAACGCCCCGAACTGAGTCGCCTCGCGTACGCCCTGCCAAGGCTCGACCGGACCAGCCGCCTGCCAGCGCCGCTCACCCACAGGAGCCGCCCCGTACGGGACGCCTCGGAAGATGCGCACATCACCTACCAGTTCACCGACCAACTCTCCAGTCGCGATCCGCAACGGCGCAGTCTTGGCCCTGACTTGATTGGTGCCTCCACCGCCGCCCGCTGGACTGTTCGGGGTGGATGAGCCCCCCGCGCCCGGCACGTCAGAACCAGGCAGATTTCCGCTGCCTCTCCCCGGTCGACTCGCGCCGCGACCGGGCTGGCCTATCTGCCCTGACTGCCCGCCTTGCCCGAACTGGCTCCTCAGGTCGCTCATTCCTTCAAACTCCCTTTTGTTCAGAGTCCCGTCACCATCGGCATCGAGCCGATCGAAGAGTCGATCAGCAAGTTCCGGCCGACTGGAGAACGCCGCCGAGCCGCTGAGTTGTTTCTTGAACGCTTCTCGAGAAACCTTTCCGGAGTCATCGGCCAACGATTGAAAGTCGGCACCGCCCAGCCCGCCGCTCATCGCTCCGCCCCGACCCGCTCCTTGTCCGCCGCGTGCTATTCCCGCACCGCGTCCCGCGCTGGCACCGGCACCACGGCCCGGTTGAGCCCTCTCGCCCGCCGGCTCTTCTTCTTGAATTGGCTCTTTAGCATCCGCCGCTTTCCGGGCCTCTTTATCCGCCGCGGGTTCGGCCAGTGGTTCCTCTGCCGGTTGCTCTTTCGTAGTGCGGCTGGAACTTGCCGACGCGGCAGCCGCCGCTGGCGACTTTGAGGTCTGAGCGTCCTTCCGAGCAAACTGTTTCGTAAAAAATTCGATCATTGTTCGCCGCGCGGTCAATTCTTCTTCAGCTTCCTGCGGCGACTTCTCCCCTCGCAAGTCGCGAGCCGCACTGACGGTTCGGGCCCAGTAGAAGCCATGCGGGCTCTTCTCTGCGGTGTAAACCTGGACGTCCTTCTTTGCCGACTGCATCTTCTCGATCATCGGCTCGATCAACACGTGTGGCGCTTGATCGTCGCCGCGGCTGGTCAGAAACAGTGTCGGAATCATAATCTTCTTTGCGTTCGCCTCGATCGAATGTTGAGTGAGGAATTCCTTGATTTGAGGGTCCGACATCCGACGGCCTTTTTGCATCCCGTTAAGCAATCTGCGACCATTGAGCATCAGGTCCTCTCTGGCTTTTGCGGGCACTTGAGACAGCGGTGGTTGGTTCGCGTCACCAAGCATGTAGACCAGCGGGTCGGTCATCCAGGGGGATCCGGCGGCGACACAGAGAAACTCCTGCCCCATCTTCTCTGCGGCGACCAGCGCGAGATGTCCCCCATGGCTCCCGCCGACAACGCCGACGCGATTGGAATCAATCCCGGGAAGCTGCTTCGCAAAACGAATTCCGGCGACCACGTCATCCTGCTCCATTCCGAACAGTGCTCCGTTGCCCGCGCGATAGCTGATGGCGAGGATCGCCCAGGGTTGTTCATTGAAAGCGGAAATCGTCGGAGAAAGATTGTTGGGTGCAGCCATGGTCCGAATGTACCCCAGGTCGCGATTCCCTTGCCCTCCGTGGATGGTGACGAGCATCGGGAACGGGCCGTTTCCTTGTGGCATCGAGAGCACGCACGGGATCATTTTTCCATCGCTCGAAGCGTACTGCATTTCGGTAATGATGCGATTTCCGATCGTCTCCGATTCGCCCGAGGGCGTCATTGCCCCTGGCCTGTTCTGCATCTGCTTCATCTTTTCGCGCACAGCCCGACGCTCCGTATCATCGATCTGCCCGTCGCCATTGGTATCAAAACGTTGAAGAAGCGATTTGTCAGAGGTGCCTCCGCGCGACGGTCGATCCTGCGAGAAACCTGAAGTGGCCAAAAGACACGAACCGATCAGGCTTAGGCTAAATACATAAAACGGTTTCATCGTGACTCCTTGGTGAATTGTTAATTATTACAGAGTTGCATTTGGAAATCTCAGCTTCTGCAAGAACTCCTTCAACAGTTCCGAGCGTCTACCGAACCCGGTCCCGCGTTCCAAAACATCTGCATTCGGTTCAAGGTGCGTTTGCACCTCGTAGAGCGAATTTTCGCGATTCTGTATCTTTTCTAAAGAAAAACTGATAACAGCGAGGACGCGTTTGGCCCTGAGTCTTTCCAGGCTCACGCGACGGATCAGACCCGATCGTGTATCGATTTCGATTTCAACGGTGCCGTATTTCGCATTGCTCACTTCGGGAAGCGGAGATGCGAGGATGGTTTGATTGCTATCTTCCCGGTCGGTGTATTTGAGGTCGTAGTCTCGAAGGAGAGATTCAAGCAGTGTGGTGACATCGAGAGTTCGAAGATCACATACATCCTGAAGGACATCCGGAATCTCATTGGCTTCAAAAATTGCCGCGGATTTGCCGGAAAGGGTAAACCATACTGCTCCCTGAGCATCTCGCCCCCAAACCAATGGATCTCCACTTGAATCGAAGAACTGTACGAAAGTGTTTCCACGTACCCAAAGCTTCGAATCCGCGGGGACCGCTCGCCCTGGTAAACGTTTTCGCAGTGGCCAGATTTCGGTTTCGACCTTTACGGCATAGCAACGATCAATCGCTGTGCGGTATTCGGCAATTGTTTTTTTCACCAACTCGGCGGGGCTCGCCTCGACATTCGGCAGCAAGAGCATCGAGATCACTAGTAGGCAAGCAACGGTTGCTGAGGACGCCCAAATCCAAGGTTGAGCAAGCAAGCGATCCCGTTGCAAAATAGGCTTTTTTGAAGAATGATCGAACTCAGAGTAATCCAGCGCAGCGTTGAGTGGTAAGGAATCAAACGCCGCAGACTTTGCCAGCATCGTGTGCAGTAAAGCACGATCGCTAAGGAACTCCAAGGCCTCTGGTGTCTGCTCAAGCGATTCCTTCAACCGCGCTCGTTCTCCCTCAGGCAAGTCACCATCAAGCCACTGGTCGATCTGTTGTCGAAGCGTATCGGGGATCATTCGATGGCCTCCGATGCTAGTCGGCGTTTGATGCAGTTGGCCAAGGCATCGCGAATACGAAAAAGAGTGACACGAACCGATGCAGGTGTCGATCGAATCGCCTCCGCGATTTGGTCGATCTTCAGTCCATCGTGATATTTCATACCGACCAAGGTTCGCGATCGATCTGGAAGTTCCTCTAGGCAACGTTCGAGCGCTTCGCGTTGGGCTGGGACCGCTTGCTGCCGTTCCGTCAATGCCTCGGCGTACTTGTCTAACAAGTTATCGTCAAGCATTTGTGGTTGCCGGCCCTGGCTCCGGTAGAAATCGATGATCCGGGACTTCGCGAGCCAGAGCGCCCAAGCAAGAAAGGGACGGCTCTCGTCAAATTCTTCGAACCGACGGGCCACCGTCAGAGCGACTTGCTGTAGCAGATCCTCACGGTCTGTGAAGGAACGTACCGCCCCAGCGATGTAGGCCCGAATCGCATTCTCCGAGGTCAGCCAGTGGCTGGTCATCCGTTCGCGTATTTGCAATTCTCGATCTGTGTTCATGGAAGGTAATGCCGAGACGGAAGGGAAAAGGTTAGCAACAAAGTTGATTTTTTTCAGATTTCTTTTTCGGATTGGAAAACCGTGACTATCGGGGCGAGGATTTGACGAAGAGGAAGATTTGACGAAGAGAAGG
Source organism: Pirellula sp. (assembly GCA_021299695.1). Lineage (GTDB taxonomy): Bacteria > Planctomycetota > Planctomycetia > Pirellulales > Pirellulaceae > JBKCUI01. Next base: position 5,393 of record JAJTEK010000137.1, read on the forward strand.
ATAACGCGCGAGGATCCGGCCCCCATGGACGATCTGAGCCCTATCGGGCTGGCCATTCGGGAGCTCGAGTGGATCGAAGTGGGCCGATTGGATCACGATACTCTGTACCCATCGTATTCCCAAGTTCTCTGGAATGTACGTTGGAACGAGGATGCGATGAACCTACTTCAAGTCAGTTGGCAGACAAGCTGCGGCGGCCTGGGTGATGGAGGCGGCGTCCTGGACTCGCAACCTTGCAATTTTTTGGCGATAGATTCCAGAATGTCCTGCACTGCTTGGCGGTGGACGATTCGTGGGGTGCAAAGTGGTAACGAGGAAACCCGCTCGTATCGCGGGTGATTCATGTGGGCCGTTGGGACTCGACGGAGGTAATCTAAACCATAATGGCTTTCACCACTTCGCCATGGACGTCGGTCAGGCGATAATCCGCCCTTGAAATCGATACGTCAGTCGCGTGTGGTCGAATCCGAGTTGATGAACAGAACAAAGTTTCCATTGTTCCAGCCGGGCCCTCGGTTAGGCAGGCGGTCGTCGGCCAAAGTTTCCAAGCTAATCGCGGCAACTTGCGACGTACCAGTCGCCTTGACATTGGCCAAATCCAGATCGACATGGAAATTGTCTTTCCCTGCACCTGAAGCGCTACTGACGATATCGGTGACCGGATCGATAGTCATTGACCGCTACATTGCGAAACTCTTGATCGCGGTACGTTGCAAATCGTTGGTGTCGGTTTCGAAACCAAGCGGGCAATTGCCTGCTGTACTGATACAAGCACGATTGACTCCCATATTGAAGCCGTAGTTTCCGCGAGCGTAGGTATGTCCGTTCGTCCCAGTTAATCCTGCGCGTTCAAAGGGAACGTCATTGAACCCGTCGCTTGGACATTTCAGCGTGGAGATCGCCACGGTACGCAAGGGTTTGTTGACCACATGGTCGATCGTGTGATCCTGGCGAAAGGAGTTGTACAGACTCTGCTGTTCAAGATACGGCAACAACATAATCGCCCAGTTCACTTTCAATCGATCCAAAGACGGATCTGTCCCGAGCGCTGCAGGAGCAATTAACATATCTGCACCCTTGGAACTCTAGCGTACGTAGCGGTCTAGTTCGACGATGATCAACGCATCGGTTATCCATTTCTACTTTGCACGATCGCGGGACCCGAATAGCCTTCCCGCCAGACTGTACCAGCGAATAAGCCGACATTCTACGCCTAGTTTTGACATCAGGGGGGGCGATGCGTGATTTTATGATCGCTCCAGCGCGCGGACGGTCCGGGTCAGGTGCACCACGCGTTTGCTCAACAGGAGCGCGCTAATGCGATGAAAAATTGTGGCGGTTTCCGGATCTGTGGCTTCCATATGTTTCAGATCATCAATCGAAAGGGAATAGACAACGGAATCGAGATCGGCGACCACACTGGCGGTGCGGCGCGTGCCGAGATAGAACGCGATTTCACCGACGGTGCGGCCGCTGGACATCGTCTCGAGGCGGACCGGCGTTTTGCCAGGAATCTCCAACTGGGCGGTGACCTGCCCGGAGTGGATAAAAAAGATGAAGTCCGGGGCATCGCCTTCCCTGATCAGGTATTCTCCGGGATGGTATTCCCGGCGTTGCAGGAAGGGTAGCAGTTTCCCGACCCCCTCGCCCTTGAGAATGTCGTTGAGTTGTTCGGCAATGTCTTTTTTCAAGCCCGAGTCCGGGTTGGAGCCGGAGATGATTTTGTTTTCGCACCATTCCAGTCCGCGGTCGAGGTTGGGGAAAAACTGCAAGGAGGAGGCTCCCGTTTCAGCGCTTTCCATAAGGAAATGTTCCTCGGCCTTTTTCTCCAGGCCGCTGAAGACGAGGGTGATGCCCTGCTCCTGACTCCATTGGATCATGCGATTGAAACTCAGCATGCCTGTGGAGTCGATGCCACTGACTTTTGAAAAATCCACAAGGAAGTATTTCACGGGTTCGGTTTTTGAATTCTTCAGATGCTCTCGGAGGGCCTCGAAAATGCCGTTGGCGGTCCCAAAGAAGATGAATCCCTCGAGTATCATGATGAAAATTTGGTCGCCGTGGGCATCAAGGATCTTTTGCTCGCTCGGAGAATGGCTGACTCGGCTGCGAAACTCCTGCCCGGTCAAAGCGAATTTGATCACACTGACCCGGCTGTAGTTGACAGCAAACATGACCACTGCAAGGACCAGGCCGGCCATGATTCCCTGCAGCACTCCGAAGACGCCGAGTATCACCAGGATGGCAATCACCACAAAGAAATCGCTGCGGGAAAACTTGAACCAGGCTTTATAGACCCATTCGAACAACAGTTCGATACCGAGATAAATCAACACGGATCCGAAAACGACTTTAGGCACAAACAGAATGAACGAAGTGCCGACGAACAACGTCGCGCCGAGCATCAGCGCCGTCAGAATACCAACCAGCCGTCTCCCTCCGCTCATCCGATGATTCAATGTCGAAGCGCTGATATCCTGAAAGCCAACTAATCCGCCCGCAAGGCCTGCCAGGAGATTACCGAAGCCTGCCACCTTCAATTCCAGGCTCAGGTCGAAGTCTTTCCGCGTCAGCACTTCCATGCCGCTCGAGTTCAACAATAAGCCGATGGCGCTGATCATCGCGATGGGAATCATCGCAGGCACTTGCGCGGTGAGCACGGACCAGTTCACTTCGGAGATCAGGCTCGGACTGAGAGGAAATTCCCAAAAGGAAGTCGAATCGCTGATATCCAGTAGCCAGCCAGCTGACCGCAGATCTGCAAAAGAGCGGTGCGTGATCCACGCAATGCCATAAAACAAAAGCGTCGCGCCAAGCATCAAGAGTGGAAGCAAGTATGGCTTTGCTATGTTGACGCTCACGGTGTAAATAATGACCCCAAGTACAACGCCGGGGACCCAAAGCGCCAGGATCTCGGCTTGAAACCACTGGAGCCCTGGATCCGTGTTCGCCATGATGCTAATCCCTCCCTGGACGAGCAGCCAGCCGGAGCCGGCCAGAAAACCGCCAATGATAGGATACGGCAGGAACCGAACGATTCGACCGAGTTTGAAATACCCCAGTCCCAGCAAAAGAAAGCCCGTGAACAGGGTCGTGCTGACGATCATCAGGGTGACCGTAGCGAATTGCTGCGACGCCAGGCCGCTGAGGGTGGTGACCATGCCGGCCGTAACGCCAGCTAGCATAGCGCCGGGCGCATCCTGCTGAAGGGCGATGGAGCCTGGATTCGAACTGAAACAGGCCACCAGTGCACACAGGCAGGCATCACCAAGAATGAGAAGGCCCAGGGCCCGCGGGATCTGGTTCGAGAGCTCCCCCGGATACATCAGTGCGGTGAAGGCGATAACAAGAATGATTTCCAGGAGAAAGATGAAAAAGGCGGTGAAGAGACTGTTACCGAACGAGCGGAAGAGGGATTGGTTCATTGATTTCATGTCACAGGCATTTCATGGACTTGACGAAACAAACAACTACACCAACCCGGAGCAACGTGATCGTTCTCAAGCACGTAAGGTAAAGATTCATGCGGTGAGCCATAAAGTACTAGAGCTGGTGGCCATTTGCAAGGACTGGGCACGCAGCCGCTAGCGCAAGGCACCGGCCAAGATGCACCTGCGACTCGACCCGCAAAACTTCATGCCCTCCGTCGCGATCGTGGACACCGCTGGCCAGCTCGACGAGCCGCCGGCCCGGGAGCTGTGTGTTGGTCCCCTCTCCGGGGTAATCGTGGTGCCGGAGGGGCAGTGAAGCCCTCCTCGTCTGTATTCTGCTGCGCTTCCAAGCCTGTCTGTCTGGTTGGGTCGACAGCCGTTTGCGTCTTGGGCTGCCGCTGTCTTGAATGTTGGACGTAGCACCAATAGAAAATTCGGCGCAATACTACGACTGGAAAAACTCCCGAGAGTGCGGACTGAACGACGCGTCGTCGTGTCCCAAGTCCACGCCTGGGCAAATGAACTCAATGGAGTTGTCGGAAATGAGGCTCATGGTTGAGTCCGAAGACTATCGACACCTAAGTCCTAAGTATAGGATCAAGCGTTCGCCTAGGATCTCAACAAGAGCCAAGCGAATCGTCTTTTGATTTTCTCATCAAACAAGTCATCCCAATCCGACTCACTCATCGAATTTAGGGACAAACCAGCCAAGGAGGTTCTAGCAACCTTACCGTCATCGTCGATGATCGTACCGACCCCTTGGGAATCTAAAATACCAACACCGGTTGCTCTGGAAAGGTTCACAAAGAACCTTTCCACTTGCTCGGCCTTTCTATCGTTTCGAATCCTCACCGAAATCGTCTTGGATGTCTCTCCGGGGTTGAATGTTAAGGTCGTTGCAAAGGACGTATAATCAGCGTTTTTAGCTGATTTTGCGGCACCATCGGCGGTCGCTACCCTGACGGTCACCCTCGATTGGCTTACAGCCGTCAGCGACACGGTAAATTGGAATGTTCCAGCGGATTCCGAGCTGGTCACATCGTTGACAATCAACTGTGGAGTATCATCATTGAGAATTGTACCGACACCGGGATTGCTGCCCAATCGCGCCGAAGCTGTACTCAGGTCTGAGAGTCGTATGAGGAAATTCTCATTGCTCTCGGCTCGATTATCATCGATCAGTTCTATGCGAATTCGTTGTGTGGTCTCGCCGGGTCGGAATGTCAGAGTTCCTGAAGCAGCTCCATAATCCGAACCTGCGATTGCCGTACCGTTGGAGGTTGCAAAGTTGACGCTAAAGCTTTCGAGTGGTGGGAGTTGCCGAACGAAGGATCGCTTCGCGAATCGTCGATGGGCTCGCATCGGGCTTGGCTGCCGCATAGAGAGCGACGGCTCCAGTTACGTGCGGTGCAGCCATCGAGGTACCGCTCCAAGGAGCCCAACCCTCTTCTTCTACATCCCAAAATGCGTTCTCGTATCGATTTCCTGGAACCGTCGATAGAATTTCGACCCCTGGTGCTGCGATGTCGACGCTCTCAAAACCAAAGTTTGAGAAACTCGCTAGTTCACCAACCGAATCGATTGCAGCGACAGAGATCACTGATTCGTATCGTGCGGGTGCAGTACCTATAGTTGGCTCGAGAGTCGAAAAACTTGCTGGATAGACATTCATGACGTCGTTATTAGTTCCCAAGTAATTTGTGCTTTTAAGTCCGTTTCCGGCAGCCGCAATACAGAGTATACCTTCGTTTGCGGCATTAATAACCGCTGCATGAAGCCTTGGTTCATATCTACTTATACCCCATGAATTATTCATAGCAACGATATTGACTTTCTGATTTGCCTTGAGCTTGGTCAAATACTCGATCGCCTGGCTCGCTTGATCAGCCGTTCCTCTTCCATTGGAGTCCAAAGTTCTCAAGGGAAGTATCTTGACATTCCATGCCACACCAGCCACGCCGATACCATTTCCTCCGACTGCTCCAAGGGTTCCGGCGACGTGGGTTCCATGAGGATCCGTCGAAATTCCGTCGAAAACCGAGTTGTCATTGTTAATAAAGTCCCAGCCATTGACATCATCGATGAAGCCATTTTTATCATCATCTTTACCATTGCCGGGGATTTCTCCAGGGTTGACCCAGATGTTCTGCCGCAAATCCTCGTGATTGATATCGACCCCAGAGTCTAGAACCGCAATAACAACTTGATTGGATCCAGTAATGTTGGCACCCCAAGCTTCTTCGGCACCACTACCAAATACGTTTCCCGTCAACGGTCCGCCAAACTGCGCAGGTGAATCGTCGCTGTACATACCCCAGAGCCAACCTTGGGAGTAACCGGGGTCATTGCTCACGGCAAACTTTTCGGTGATCCAATTCGGGTCGACCGATACGACCCCTGGAAGCTTTGCGTACTCTTGAGCAACTTTCAAAAGATCCATATCTTTTGAGACGCTCAACTTTACAACATCGAGGGAATCGTTTCCGAAAACGTCTCTGCGTTCGACAATTTTCACATTTTGTGCGCGACTGATCGAAGCAATTCCGGAAAAGACTGCTGGTTCATATTGGACAAACAGTTCGCCGGGTACAAAATCGGCCGCCAAAAGACTTCGGCCTTCGAGGTTTTCGAGCGACAGACGGCGAAAATCGTTTTTCTTGAGATTGATGCTTCTCATTTGAGGTTCTCCTACAGGATTGGGGACATGTCGGACATGCCAACAAAGACGTAGGGAAAATCAAACAGGAAAAACAAATCCGGCGAAATTCGCGAAAATTTTCAGGCTTTGATGAGTTCAAAAGCCAATAGGCTTAGACGTCCGAGAGGTTTTTCGGTGGCCAAGCTGCTCGCATGGCGTTTAGAACCGCCAGGACATCGATCGCTTCTTGAACGATCGCACCCGAAACAGGGTTCAGCGGTGCATTGCCCAGCAGTATCGTATCGAGTTGTTTAGATTAGCTGTATGTCCGACTCTTGATGAAGCACAAAACGAACTCAATGAGGTAGCCCAGGGCAGAGCGAAGCGCCGCCCTGGGTACGCTTGCGCGACGGGAGCATCGGCGTCCCATGGTAGAACGATTGTCTCAATCGTTCCGAGCCGAGGCGAAGCCGAGGAAACAGCCTCCGGCAGTTTCAAACAAAAGCCCAAAGACGATGCGATATCGCAGAATTTGCAGGCGAAAAAGTCACGATCAATGACGGTTAACACATCCGCAGGGGTCTTGAGAGTTTCCCGACCATCAGAGTACCCAGCGAAAATCTCATTTCCAAGATTGTGCCGACGTGCAACGGCCAAAATTTTTGAGTAGATTTTACAGTCATGGAAGACCAACACGAGCGCCGTATACGCCATAAAGACCGCGAATCGTTCACCCACGATCTGTTCCTGAGCCATAGCTCGACGGACAAAGCGGTTGTCGGCGAACTTGCAGAGCGTCTTCGCGAAGATGGGATTCGCGTTTGGTTCCGACTGGGCGATGTTGGAAAGTCAGACCTTTCGCTTTCGCGATCCTCTCGACAAACAGCGGCGGTTGATCCCCATTCGATTGGACGATACGCAGCCTCCGGAATCGTTGGCTCAGTTTGCTTATGCCGAAGGTCGCTGCCTGCGTGTGCTCGAAGGCCACGCGAATCGCGTGCGGAGCGTCGCGTGGGGTGCCGATAGCAGTTTCGCCTTCTCCGGTTGGTTTCATCGCGCGTCGGCATGATCTGCGACTCGTTTACGGTCAGGCCTTGCTGTCTTGCGAGGCTACTCCATCCGTGTTTAGCAGCGGTCATAAGCGGAAAGCGGGGCTACTCTAGAGTTGCCTAATAAGCGGTGCAACCTTCAACGGATCAGCGGTTTTCGTCAGCTCCTTTGCACGATCGCGGGACCCGGATAGCCTGGTTTTTCATACCTCTGCCATAGGCCATTTTCGCTTAAAACTCGATAGGCGACAAAATCGAAAATATCCATGTTTTTACAGGGTGAAATGCCCCGGGACTCGTTTGGGGGTGAGTCCCGCGATTTAGAGCCTTTTGCCCAAAACTGAGCCTTTTGGGCGCGTCATGGTCATCGAGCGCGTCCCGCGGTTTG
>JAJTEK010000021.1 GCA_021299695.1 Pirellula sp.
CGGATCAGTCGGATCAGTCGGATCAGTCGGATCAGTCGGATCAGTCGGATCAGTCGGATCAGTCGGATCAGTCGGATCAGTCGGATCGGTCGGATCGGTCGGATCGGTCGGATCGGGTGCATGCTTTCGTTTGCATAGGTTTTGCTTATCGGACGGCGGACCGTGGAAATTGGAAAAAATGGAACGGGCCTGGAATCATTCGCCTGGAAAGATATCCAAAAGGTGCACGTTTTCCCGCAATCGAATCGAAACCCATACCCGATAAGAGCTTACTAACGCACCGCTTAACCGCCAGAGTTTTCCCAATCGTTCAGCCAACCGCAATCCTGACTCTAGACCCCTGACCCCCAGATTGACGCAATGAGCCGAAGTATTCGAGCCGAAAAACGCAATCGCCCCAAGGTGCCCTCGCGTCGTAAGCTTGCCATGGAATGCTTGGAGGACCGTCGCGTCATGGCGGTTTTGCCCTTTGGCGCCACTTCCCAAGACACCGGGGAGTTCATGCTCGGCCGCATCGCAGTAACCCCCGTCTTTTTGGAAAGCACTGGAGCGGTTAGCACCGAGGACTGGACGCCGGCTTATGTCGAGGCCGTCATGGGGAACATCCAGAGTGGTTTGCAGTGGTGGAATCAACTTCTGGCTACCAAAAGCTCCGTTCACACTCTCGAGTGGGTAATCGATCGGACCTACGTCGATAATCGTATGCCGATTACGTTTGAACCGATCAATATGACCTCTGAGGGTTACCTGCAGTGGGGCCCTCAGTTCCTTCAGGGCGTTGGGTTCAACAATACCACCAGTTTTGAGACCAACATCCGCGCGTTCAACCATGCCCAGCGCGACAAGCTCGATACCGACTGGTCTTTTACGATTTTCGTCGTCAATGCGATGAAGGATCTCGATGGGAGCTTTGCTCCTGGTGGGTCGTTCTCCCGTGCTTTTGCATTCGCCGGTGGGCTCTTTGAGGTGATTCCTTCTAGCCGTCCAAACTCGACGTATACGCATGAGACGGGTCACATCTTCTGGGCGCGGGATGAGTACAGCGGGGGTGGGAATTACTTTGACAGGCGGGGGTACTACAACGCTCAAAACACCAATGCGATCGACTTGAACCCCACCCCGAATTTTGCGCAGTCACCGAGCATCATGTCTTCGGGCTCGTCGTTGACGACTGCATTCAATCGAATCGTATCGCCCGAAGCGACTCTTGCGCAGATCGGTTGGAAAGACTCGGACAACGACGGCATCTTCGACGTACTGGACGTTCCGCTCAAGCTTGAAGGTACCGGTCGTTTCAACCCCCAGTTCAATTCGTATTCCTTCAGCGGTCGGGCTTCGGTTCAAACACTCCCGAATCGAAACTCTTCGGGGACGCAAAACGACATTACTCTCAACAAGGTTCGGCGCATCGAATACCGCATCGATGCGGGGCCTTGGACCTCGATCCAATCGACCGATGCTTACTCAGTCGATCTGAACCTTCAGATTCCGATCTTGGCTTCCCAAGTAGGAAAGTCGATTGAGATCCGAGCGATGGAGACCAAGCTTGGGCTTTCGAGCAATGTCTTCTCAGGTTTAATTGGCAATGCCCCAGACGTCACGGCTAAGCATGGGATTCAGGGTTTTGTCTGGAGAGACAGCAATCAAAACGGCCAATGGGATCCCTTCGAGAGCGGTATTCCCAACGCCACGGTGACCTTGGTCAACGCCGACAACCAACCGCTGGCTCTGCAAACATGGATCGATCCGGACAATTATGTCACTGGAAATCTATCTGGAAAGCTGGGAGCATCACCCAATCAAGTTTTGATCGATACGATCGGCAATGACTCGCAAGGCCTCATCGGGGTCTATCCGAAGAACAATCTCAGTGGACCGAAGTTCTTCAAGCCTTACTCGTTCTGGGCTCGGCGCTACGTCGACTCATTTTACGACGAAGACCTACAGCTTCGCGCTCGGTTCGATCAGTCTCAATCGTACGTGTCGATCGAAGCGGTTGCTCAATCCGACAACTCGAACGTTCGACTCGATGCGTTTGATGCCAGTGGGAACCTAGTCGCTCGCTTCGAACGCAAGGGGTTGCTCAAGGACCAGCGAATCACGATGGAGGTCGCTACTGGAGCCGCAACGATCAGGACGGTGGTGGCACGCGGGTTTCAGAACTCATTTGTGATGCTAGACCATTTGAGGTTCGGTCCTAGGGTCCAAGCCACCACGGCTAGCGATGGAAGCTATTTTCTTTCCAATCTGCCGCAAGGTAACTACCGTTTGTTGTTGAATTCAAATCTCGCTGGATTCCAGAATTCCAACACGCCCGACGGTCTGCTACAGGTCGCTTACGGATCTGCATCGACGGTCCAGCATGTGGACTTTGGGGGGTACCTACCTCCGAGCCCATGGCAAAATGAAATTCTTCCCGAGGATGTCACTGGGAATCAAAATGTAAGTCCTCTGGACGTGTTGACTCTCATCAACGATATCAATACCAATTCATCGAGATCGCTCGATGGGAGTCCGGTTGGCGTTTCACCTTTTTTGGATGTCAACGGCGACCGATTTTTGAGTCCGCTCGATGTTTTGATGGTAATCAACTTCATCAATCGTTTTGGTGGTGGTGAAGGCGAAGCATCGCCGTCGATCGAGCAGGAGGAATCGGTCCCGAGCGGTCCATCGAGGCTCATGTCGTATGTGTTTGATCGGGACGCGACTGCTACGAGTCGCATTCTGTACCGATCGGATGCGTTTAGGGTGGCGGACCAAGGTCCGGATCGTTGCGGATGCCAGGGTTGCATGAGTTTCTTGGCCGCCGAGGGCGAATCGTCGGATGCCGACGGATCGATTGGCAAGCCCCGCCGTGTACCGGACCATTGGGTCAAGGACGATCTTTTTGCGCAGTGGGAATAGAGACAGCGGCAATCGAGACAGCGGGAATGGCTACAGATCCGCAAGAAATGGCGTTTGGTTATCGATGGCTTGACGAAGTGCATCGCAACGCATTTGAAGGTCCTCGGAGGCGAGTTCTTTAGCGGCCTGGATCTGTTCGATCGCTTCGTCTTTTTTCTTAGCCGAATGCAAAGCTACGGCAAGCACGTAATGGGAAAACCAAGTCGCTGGAGTTTCGTCTTGGTGAGCTTCTTGGGCCAGCGCCACGGCTCTTCCCGCATTGCTTGGGGTTTTGGAAACACGTTGAGCGTAGAGCAAAGCCAGTGCGCGTTTGGCATCCTGTTGCATCGTGGGCATGGTGGTCAGGGCTTTCCATTCGGTTTCTGCGATATTGAGTTGGTCTTGTTTGCAAGCCAATCTGGCGCGTAGCCAACGGCAGTAGGGGTTTGCTCGATCGATCTTGATGGAATTCTGCATGGCGAGTTTGGAGTCTCGATCTTTGTCCATTCCATCGAGTACGAGCGCTTTGCACATCAGTGCGATGGATTGGAGGGGGCTTGGGGATTCGATGATCGGATCGAGCAGCGGCTTGGCTTGCGAGTAGTCCCCTTTCCGTGTCAAGAGCAGGGCTTGGGCGAGTTGGGCGGGTGGATTGTCTTTTCCGTCGGTATCGAGGGCCTGTAGGACGGTTTGGATTTCTTGTTCGGAGAATGCTTTTTGGGGATCGGTGAAGTTCCAATACTTCTCGAAGAATCGGTTTCCTCCGAGTTGCCATTTGCGGTAATCCTCTTCGACTTTCATGACTTTTTGGATGGTGGCAAAGCGTGCTTGGATGGCGCGTTGCGCTTCGACTCCGAGTTGCTGGAGTTCTTGGCTTCGCATGAATGTATTCATGTTTTCCATCATGCGGTTGGCCATCAACTGCTGTTGCAACTGCTGTCGCATTGCGAAGTCGTTTGGGGAGTTGTTTCCACCTGGTGCCGATCCGATGCTACCGATGGTATTGGAGATTTGGAGCGAGTTGAGCGATGACTGGATCGCAGCAAACTGCTTGATCACGCCTTCGTTTTGAATTCGGTTCCACTCGGCCTCGGTCTGTTGGAGGGAGGTCTGAAGTGTTTGGAACGTTTCTACGAGTGTTTGTTTTTGCTTGAGGTACTCTTGGTAATCTTCATGGACTTTCTCGATGGCTTCGACGCGTTTATCCGTCGTTGCAGAGGCTTTGTCTTGTGGGTAGGCCATGGCTTTGGCCTGCAGGAGACTTGGATGGACCAAGAGAATTGCAATGGCCAGAAGGGACGTAGCATGGAAACGTCTGGTCACCAATCGCTCTCCCATTGGTGCTGGAATTTGCGATGCAATGCGGAAGGACGCTAGAATCGTGTCGAGCCACCGAGAGGTCGTGTTCGAAGCCATTGCAAAGGCTCCTTGATCGATAGAGAACCACCTAACAAACCAAGTATCGTAACTGCGGATACCAGTATAGTAGTTTGGGGGTTTGAAGTCGTTATTTTTTGATCTCGAATTCGGACTTCGAGGTACCGAATTTGTTTCCGGTCAGATCTTCCATGCTCAGTACCAGTTCGTATTTGCCAGAATCGATGTTTGGCGGCATGTAGATCATGTAGACGAGGAAATAATCACGACGTGGGCTAGAGCAGATATCGGGCTCCATGGGGAGGATTTGCTCGACGATGCGTTTGCCTTGGGAATCGCGGATTTCGTAAGTCCCTCGGATCCTCGATTCGAAGCCTTCTCGAACCCGCTGGCTCGTGACGTGCTCGAGTTCGCAGTAGAGGAGTACTTGCTGCTCGGGTTTGAAGCAATTCTTATCGAATTTATGGGTTGCGCCGAATCCATCGACTTGGGTGCAGAAGACCGGTGGGCTGACTAGAAGGTTGCTCAGGGCCGAGAGTTGTCGATCGGCGAGTTTTTGTTCGGCGGCGACTTGTGCCCAGTGGCGAGGTCGGCTTGGGTTTGCATCGGGGTGGGTGGCTTGGAACAGGGCCGTCAGTTGGTGATCGAGGTACTCTTGTTCGCGTGGATTGGCTCCTTGGATTGGGCGTTTGGCCGATTCAAGATTCCGCTGAGCCAAGTAGAGCAGTCGGAGGGTCATTTCGTGGTGTTGGCGGATAGACGGTTCGATGTCCGAGCTGGCTTCGAGGTATTTTTCAAGAGCGACGACCGATTGGTTCAATTCATGGGACCATCGCGAGGGGTCTGTAGGATCTTGAGGTGTCGATTTTCCGAGCCCTTTTATTTCGTTGGATATCGATTCGGTGGTTTTTAGGTCGCCGTCGGTTTGTCCGGATATCTTCTTTCGTAGGACCGATTGGTAATCGGCCGGAAGCAGCGCCAGGGCACCCTCGATGTCGACTTCGGATAGTCCCGAATCGGGTATGGAATTGGGGGATGCAGAGAGTGGAGTTATGGGAATCGTCGTCGTTGCGGAGGCTAGGGACACGGCGTTGTTTTTGTCTGAGTTTTTGTCTGAGGCGGTTGGTCCCGATTTCGTATCGTTGGTTTGAGCCGTTGTGACCTCTGTGGTCAACTCCGAAGGGGTTACGGTCGAGACTTGGGCTGGGGAGACTTGGGCTGGGGGCTTGGGGGTTACCGTTGGTGGTGCATCGAGTGCAGCGGTTTTTGGGTTTGGAAGATCCGCCAGATCTGGATTCTTAGTGTTGGCTTGTGCGAGTTCTTTTTGTCGATCTCTGGGAAGGGTGACGCGATAGGGAATATCGTCCAATCCGGCGTTTTCGAGAATGGAGGGTTTTGTGAGCGAATGGTAGTTTGGAGCGCCTTTTGAATCCCGATCGCTCGGAGCGTTTGGGTGTTCCCAGTCGTCGGTTTCCTGCGGTTCTTTGGTGAAACCCAGGAGAGATTGGGTTTTGGAGCGGTTCCACCAACCTTGGCATCCTGCGGTGCTCGCTAGGAGCAGTATCGATCCGAGAGCACATAGATACAGGGTTTGACGATGGATCAAAGGGGTTCGCATCATGGACCTTATGGGGTGGGCATAGGGATCGAAGCGGGGCTGGTATGGTTCACGGTTGGATTAGGCAGATCGCAACTGGGGGCTTTCCCGCCGGGTAGGGCTGCTTTGGGACTTTGGGCCGCAGGGTTCATTTTCCCGACGACGTCGCGAGCCAGGGCAAGGTAATCCTCGGCGCCGTTGCTTGTCGGAGCATAATCGAAGATGGACTGTCCGAAACTGGGTGCTTCGGCAAGTCGGATATTGCGTCGGATTTTGGTTGGGAAGAATTTTGCCGAGGCCCATACGGGGTTTTGCGACGCGCTGGCTTTGAGGAAATCCTCGATATCGTTGCTGACTTCGGCAGCCAAACGGGTTCCCGACTCGTACATGCACAGGACGATGCCTTCGAGTCGCAGGGATGGGTTGAGTCGTTTCGAGACGATTTCGATGGTACGAAGCAATTTGCTCAGACCGTGTAGGGCTAAAAAATGGGGCTGCATTGGCAGGATTACTTCGTCGACTGCCGTCAGTGCGTTGAGGGTCAATACTCCGAGCGAAGGAGGGCAATCTAGGATAAGAAAGTCAAAGGGGGCGGAGTCTTGCTCGAGCCGATCTCTGAGGATGACTTCGCGGCCGACCTCTGAGGCGAGTTCCATTTCGGCGGCTGCAAGGTCCAGGTGCGAGGGCAATACCGAAAGATGATCCGAGAGGTCGCGACGGACTTCCGAGAGTGCCGTTTCGTTGCAAAGGACGTCATAAAGGCTCGGTTCGCCTTGGTGCAGGGTGACACCTAGATGCAAGGACGCGTGCGCTTGTGGGTCTAGGTCCAGGAGGCAGACTCGATGGCCGCAGGAAGCGATTCCTGCTGCGAGGTTCACGGCGGTGGTTGTTTTGCCCACGCCTCCTTTCTGATTGATGACTGCTATTTTTCTCATACAAATCCAATGCTCAAAAACCGACGACTCAAAAAAACTCAAACGCCGTTTTTCCAGCCGATTCCCAGTCGAAATGCCACCGCGAATCCACCGAGGTGGCCCATCGGAGGCCTTCTAGCAGACCTGCCAGTCTGGGCGACACTAGCAAGTCTCCCCTAGTTATTTCCAGACCAATCTTGATAATCTTGCCATCGCGTCTAGAGAATTTCGGTCGTTTGAGCAAAGGATCCCTGTTTGTGAGAAGGTTATTCATCGCTGGCAATTGGAAAATGAATCTCAATCGCGGTCAGTCGCTGAGCTTGGTTCAAAGCTTGGCCGAGTCCCTGCGAGGTGTCTCGGAAGTGGACATCGCGGTATGTCCACCGGCTGTTTATTTGGGGGAGTTGGGCAAGGCCCTGCATGCGACCAACATCGGCTTGGGCGCCCAAAACGTGAACAGCAAAGCCGAGGGGGCTTATACGGGCGAGATCAGTTGCTCGATGCTTAAGGATGTCGGATGTCGCTACGTGATTTTGGGCCACAGCGAGCGCCGGGCGATCTATGGTGAAACCGATTCAATGGTCAACGAGAAGCTCCATGCGGTCTTGGCCGCCGGCTTAACACCGATCGTCTGCGTTGGCGAGACACTCGAGCAACGAGAGGCTGGACAGACCCAGCAAGTGGTCCGTTCGCAGTGCCTTGGATCGCTTGCGGGGCTGACCGAGGATCAAATGCTCAAAACCGTATTGGCCTATGAGCCGGTTTGGGCGATTGGAACGGGCAAGACTGCCTCACCAGCCCAGGCCGAAGAGGTACACAAGGACATTCGATCCCTGTTGGAGGCGCAATTCTCCGTGGGCACCGCCCAAAAAGTGATTGTATTGTATGGAGGTAGCGTTAAAGCCGACAACGCTCTGGAGTTGCTCTCGGAGCCCAACATCGACGGCGCGCTGGTCGGCGGGGCGTCGCTCAAACAGGATTCCTTTGAAGGGATCATTAAGGCGGCCACGTCGGTCCGCAAGTAATTTGTTTTTTGTCCTCTATTCCCAAGGCCCTTCCCGATGCGAGCCAGCGAGTCGACGAATCTGTATTTCAATCAAGCAGCCGATCAACTGGAACTTCCAGATTGGACGCGCAAACTGCTGATCACACCGAAGCGAGAGGTGACCGTCCAGGTTGCCTTTGAGCGAGACGATGGAAAAATCGATACGGTTCTTGGGTATCGAGTCCAGCACGACAATGCGCGTGGGCCGATGAAAGGTGGGCTTCGGTATCATCCTGCGGTGGATCTTGACGAGGTCCGAGCGTTGGCCTCATTGATGACATGGAAAACGGCCGTTGTGGATCTTCCGTATGGAGGAGCTAAAGGTGGCATTGGGATCGATCCTCGCACCCTCTCGAAACGGGAGCTTGAGCGCATCACCCGGGCTTTCGTCGACCAAATTCATGAGATTGTCGGGCCAGACTCGGACATCCCTGCGCCCGATATGGGGACCAACCACGAAGTCATGGCCTGGTTTAGAAATCAATGGGAGAAATACCATGGATTCAATCCTGCTGTGATCACTGGCAAACCGGTCGAAGAGTACGGTTCACGCGGTCGTGAGGAAGCGACAGGAAGGGGCGTCGGGACCCTGGCGATCAAGATGCTCAAGCGACTCAATCGCAAACCCGAAAAGACCCGCACGGCCATCCAAGGCTTTGGAAACGTTGGCTCCCATGCGGCCAAGTACTTATACGAATCGGCCTTTCCGATCGTGGCCGTCAGCGATGTCTCGGGTGCTTATGTGAATCCCAAGGGGCTCAATGTTCCTGAGTTGCTTTCTTATGTTTTGAAGAACAAAGGTTTGCTTGCAGGTTACCAAGGGGCCGAGAGGATCGAACCGGATCAGCTTTTGGCTTTGGACGTTGATCTCTTGATTCCAGCGGCGCTCGGGGATGTCATCACGGCCAAGAATGTCGATCAAATCAAGGCCAATTTGATCATCGAGGGGGCCAATGGTCCGATCGACCCCGAAGCAGATGCAAAACTCAACGAACGGAACATTCTGGTACTTCCAGATATCCTTGCTAATGCCGGCGGGGTCACCGTCAGCTACTTCGAATGGGCTCAGAACCGACAGCATTACAAATGGACTCTCGATCGTGTTCGCCAGGAACTTGATCGAACATTGTCCGAGGCCTTTGAAAGTGTTTGGCAAGAGTCAATCAGCAAGAAAGTATCGCTGAGGACCTCCGCATTCATGCTTGCGATTCAACGTGTACAGCGAGCTTCCGAATTGGCAGGTTGGTTTGTCTAAGAGCCCTGAGCCCTTAGGCTCGATGCGATGACGCAGAGCAAGCTACCGAGCCGAGAACATCATCATGTCCAGACTTCCCGATTCCCATTCTCATCACGATTCTGAATCCGAGGGCCTTCGGTCTGAAGGTCCAGGCACTCGTTTAGGGAATCCGGCGGTCTGCATTGGGCCGGTCCGCATTGGGGCAATCGAGTGTGGGAGATCCGACTCGATGACCCTCATCGCCGGGCCGTGTGTCATCGAGTCGCTCGATTTGTGTCTTCGGATCGCCGAAGCGGTTTCGGATGCGTGCCAGAGGCTCAAGATCGGGTATATCTTCAAGGCCTCGTTCGATAAAGCCAACAGAACGAGCGGTTCGAGTTTCCGTGGACCGGGCTTGGACGATGGGCTCGAGGTGTTGTCCAAGATCAAGGATCGGCTTGGTCTGCCGGTGACGACCGACGTGCATTTGCCCGAGCAGGCGCGATCGGTGGCTCAAGTATGTGACTTGCTACAGATCCCAGCGTTTTTAGCGCGTCAAACCGATCTTCTGGTCGCTTGTGCGGCGACTGGCAGGCCATTGAATGTCAAGAAGGGGCAGTTTATGGCACCGGGCGATATGAAATTCGTGGTCGATAAGACCCGAAGTTCCGGTCAAGGTGGAGTCCTTTTGTGCGAGCGGGGTACTTTTTTCGGGTATGGTCGATTGGTCAACGACATGGCTGGCTTACCCCAAATGCGGAGTCTAGGGGTTCCTGTGATTTTCGATGCGACCCATTCGGTTCAGCAACCCGGAGGGCTCGGTGGAGCGACGGGTGGGAATCGCGCGATGGTCGAACCGCTGGCTCGTGCTGCAGCGGCCGTCGGCGTGGACGGTTTTTTCTTTGAGACCCATCCGGATCCGGATCGCAGTCCGAGTGACGGCCCGAACATGGTCCCATTGTCGGATTTTCCAGGGGTTTTGGAACGAGTCCACACTCTGTGGCGAACCACCTTGGCTTGGCGTGCGTAGACCACGTATTCCTTTTCGGTCCTGACGCCGTCTTTTGTCCATGACGAATCCAACCTGCGCACGCATCACCAAAAGTCTGTTCTCCTTGCGCTTTGGCGCTTGGCAGTATCTTGGAGTCTGTGCTTGGCTAACCGTTGGCCTGAGCGGGTGCGTCGACCCTACCCAGAGGGCCATTGAGAGCATCCAAAACGAATCGATAGAGCAAAAAGAGAAGCGGGACTCGCTCAAGGACGCCTTTCAGTACTTGCCACAACTGATCCGGATGGATCGGACGGTGGCCATGCAGGAGATCAACTACCAGCTCAATTCGTGGTCTTCGAGCGTGGTGAGTCCTCCGGAGTGGAAAGCCTCTTCGCTTTTGGAGTCGATCCCTGCGTCCTTGAGAACCATCGACTTTGCCCAGCGGATGACCAAGTTAGAGTTTGGCGAGCCCGAGTGCGAGTACATGATGCAATGTCAGATGCTCAAGCAGGTCTCAAGCTGGGTTGTCGACAAACCTTATCGCGATCGGCTTTTTAGCAATTGGTTAGCTTCGCGCAAGGGCGATTTAACGGCCACGGAATGGTCTCGACTCGAGACCACACTGAAGCTTTTCGATTGGACGGTCTGCAACATCGCTCTCGAGGGCGATCCAAAGCAAGTCGAAAGCTTGGTGGTCAATCCGGACATGCCACCGAGCGATCAGGCCCCCATTTATCGTCAGTTGCCTTGGCAAACCCTGATGTTTGCAAGGGGGGATGCTTGGCAGCGGTCTCGAGTCTTTACGCAGATGTGTTTTGCGCAGGGGATCGATGCGGTGGTCTTGGCCGTACCGAGCATTACCGGTGCGACCGAGAATGCGGCGATCCGACTCTGGTGCATCGGCATCCCGATCGGCAACGAGATTTACTTGTTCGAGCCCAATTGGGGGCTTCCGATTCCGGCAGCCAAGGGTGACGGGATCGCGACGCTTGCCGAGGCCAAGTCCGATCCGACGGTTCTTCGGCGCGCTAAGCTTCCTGGCCGGTTCGATTATCCGATCGAGTCGAAGGATCTCAATGAGCTTATTGCGTTGGTCGATGTCGAACCTTTTGCCGCTGGTCTGTCGATGCATGTGCTGGAGCGATCGCTCACGGGCGAGAACCGTCAAAGGCTCAGTTTCGATGCTGACGCCTTTGAAAAAAGGCTTTTGCAGATCGATCCGAGGCTTTCGATTCGGTTGTGGAATGTGCCATGGTTGTCCCACGTGTACAACCTTTCGGTTCGAACTCGGCTCGACGATATGTCCCCATTTGCGATGGCATATCTAGAGCGGTTTGGCAGTTATGTCACCGATACACCTATCAGCCGGGCACGGGTCTTGCACTTCAAAGGGCAACTCGAGAGCACCATAGAAGCCCCTGGAGCTTTGCGGATGTATATGGACTGCCGGATCGATGAGGAAACGATCCGCGAGATGGAATACGATGGCGAGTTGCAAAAGTCGTTCGGTCTGATCAAGCGGCCCACCGAGCCATTGGAAAACTATCAGATGCGGCTCAAGATCATGGGCAACTATCTGCGTCAATCCAAGTACGACATTGTCGCATTTCTTGCCATGGCCAACACCGATCTAGGGAAACCAGAAACCGCTGCCGACTGGCTATCGAAGCGATTGCTGGCCGTCCGGGGAACCGATCGATGGCATGCACAGGCCCACTATTTGCTGGGGCGCAGTCTTGAGACGACCGGCGATACGCCCGGGGCAATCGAGCAGTATAAATTCGATGCAACCCCACAGGCTGCCGGTAATCGCATACGGATCCGCAGGCTCGAAGCGAACTCAAATCCATCGGCGGCGGCGGAAGTAGATCAGTAGTCCGCCGGCGACTGTGCCCATGATGGCCAGGGACAAGGGGTATCCGTAAATCCATTTGAGTTCTGGCATATTCCAGGCCGAGACCTCGGGATCGAAATTCATCCCGTACACTCCGGCAACGAACGACAGCGGGATGAAGATCGTCGAGATGATCGTCAGGAGTTTCATCACCTCGTTCATGCTGTTGCTGACGCTCGAGAGGTAGAAATCTCGAAGGTCCGAAGTGACTTCGCGATAGGTATCGACCGCATCGACGACTTGGATCACATGGTCGTAGCAATCGCGCAAGTGGACCCGTGTTTCGGGGTGAATTTGAGCGATGGAATCGCGCACCAGTTCGTTGATCATTTCGCGATGGGGACGGATCGAACGCCTGAGCGAGAGCAGTTGGCCACGGAGTTCATGGATACGTGACATCTGCTCGGAGCTGACCTGCTCGGTGATGTCCTGTTCCAAGAGATCGACCTGTTCGACAAGCCTTTCCAAGACGGGAAAGTAGCTATCGACGACCGCGTCGAGCATGCTGTAGAGCAGATAATCCAGGTCGTTGATAGCGACTTTGCCTCTCCGTTGGCGCAAGCGTTGCCGGAGCGGGTCCCAGCAATCCCCTGGGCGTTCCTGGAACGAGATCAGGACGTTTCCTTTGAGATACATCGATAGTTGCTCAGTAATCGAGGGGTCATCTCCGTCGACCATCCTGGCCACGACGAATAAACCGTCTTCGAATTCCTCCACTTTGGCCCGTTGGTGGACGTTGACGACATCTTCGATCACCAGAGGGTGGAGATGGAACATGTTGGCAAGGGTTCTCAGGGTCGACTCGCTCCCGAGTCCCACCACATCGATCCAAACTCTTTGGTATGAGGCGGTGATCGAGTCGAGTTCGTGGATATCCTGGATTTGTCGTTCGAGGAACTGATCCCCGGTGGCGATGACCCGCACAACGGTTGGCGACGCGGCCGGATCGACCAGGATCAGCCCTGGGGCGTCTCCTGGCTTGGACCGCCGTTTCCAGCTCTTTTTCGATTTGCTGTATTTCTTTTTCGCCATAGCAGAATAACCTGTCTGGACCGATTCGACCCAATTCGTAGCATCTTACGTTACGCCGAAGATTTTAACGAGTTAAACGAGCCACAGGAGGATCGGCAGTCGGTTGCATTTGCTCGAGCTAGGCTGCCAGCAGTCGAGAGTGGACACATACGCAATAGGGCTTTCCTTGGGCAAGTGATTCGATTTCAATTTCCTAACCAAGATTCCATCTGGAGAAACGAAGAAATCCTTATGCAACTGACCATAGAAAATTTGAGCAAAACCTACCCCGGGGGGGTTCGAGCCCTCGACCAAGTTTCCTTGACGATTCCCTCGGGGATGTTCGGATTGCTCGGGCCCAATGGTGCGGGTAAATCCACTCTGATGCGAACGTTGGCCACGCTTCAGGAAGCCGACTCAGGCCAGGCGACGCTTGAAGGGACACCCCGGGCGGCTCGTATCGACATGCTGAAGGAGAAAAACACCGTCCGAAAATTGCTCGGGTACTTACCCCAAGAATTTGGGGTTTATCCTCGTACCAGCGCTGTGAAACTCTTGAGCCATTTGGCTGCCCTAAAAGGGGTCGGCGCTCATAGCAAGGAGCGGCTCGAAATCGTCGAAGCGTTGCTCGAACGAGTCAACCTTTCGGAGCATCGTCATAAAGCGGTCAGCAACTACTCTGGGGGGATGCGGCAACGGTTCGGGATAGCACAAGCTCTTCTCGGGGACCCACAGTTGTTGATCGTCGACGAACCGACAGCGGGTTTGGACCCCGGTGAGCGGAATCGCTTCTACAATTTGCTGGCCGAAGTGGGTGAAAACATCATCGTCATCCTTTCGACCCACATTGTTCAGGATGTCAAGGAGTTATGCACCAACATGGCGATCATCGACAAGGGTCGACTCTTGGCCAACGGGGCTCCGGCTCAGGCGGAATCCCAACTTGCGGGTAAAGTTTGGTCGATGTCGATGAGCAAGCCGCAGTTGGAGCATCGAAGTTGGAGCTATCCGATACTTTCGACCAAGCTTGTCGGTGGTTTACCCTCGGTCCGCATCTACAGCGATCAGAGGCCCGAAGGGGATTGGAGGCCGGTCGAACCAGACCTTGAGGATGTCTTTTTCGCCAAGTTATCCGGTATGAAAGCCGGTTGAGCGACGCTGTCCTTGTCGATTCGACTATCCATCTGAAGCTGTTCATTAAAGCGAATTTCCATGTTTAGAGAATTTTTTCGGTTTGAGGTTTCCTACTGGCTCCGTGGTTGGATGGTCTATATCTTCTTGGCTGTCATCGCGTTGCTTTTTGGGGTCGCGGCTGGGTCCGATGCGATCAGCGTTGCGGGGGTTGGCGGGAATATGCTCCGCAACTCGCCTTATTCGGTAGCCATGTGGTATGCCGGAGCGAGTCTGATCACGGCGTTTATGGCCGCTGCGATTTATGACTCGTCGGCCTCTCGCGATTTCGCGAACAAGATGTCCGATATTCTTTTCAGTAAGCCGCTGAGCAAATGGGGCTTTCTGCTTGGCAGGTTCAGCGGGGCAACCTTGATCGCTCTGTTGCCTGCCATGGGAATTGGGATAGGGATCCTTTTGGCCCAACTGTTCAACGGATCCGACGCTGAGCGTTGGGGACCGAGCCGATTTTGGCATCATTGGCAGCCGTTTCTTGTTTTTGTGATTCCCAACACCCTATTGTTTGGGGCCTTGGTCTTTGCCGTCGCTAGCGTCACGCGAAACACGCTTTATTCTTTTTTGTCTTTGTTGGTCGTTCTGGTTCTCTATGGGGCCACCCAAGGGATTGCTGGGCAACTCGATTACGAATCCGTTGCAGCTTGGACCGATCCTTTCGGCTCGGCTCCCTTTGAGCAGGCCACGAAGTACTGGACGGTCAACGACAAGAATACACGCTCGATCCCGTTGACCCCGCTTTTGATCGGCAATCGCATTTTGTGGCTGGGCATTGCGGCATTGATTTTTTGGGTTGCGGGTAAGCGTTTTCGGTTCGAAGCCACCGCGGGAGCAACCAAGCAGGAAAAACGGACTGTTGCGATGGTCGAATCGGGGGTTCCTGCGGTTGTGCGCTCGCAGCCATCGGCATCGGATGGAGTTGTCTGGCCCACGGCCCAAGAGACGCGTTGGTGGACCCAGTTCCGTTCTACCCTTGCTTCGGATCTCTCGTCGGTGATCTTCAGCAAGACCTTCATCGTCATCCTGGGTTTTACGCTGATCAATGTCGGGTTTAGTTTGGCATTAGGTTCTGCGGCGCTCTTTGGAAGCTCTTCGTTTCCTGTGACTTACAACGTTGTGGAGCAGGTTTCGGGAAGCTTGCTGATTCTACCACTGGCATTGATCACTTACTTTACTGGGGTGTTGGTTTGGCGAGATCGCGATAGCCGCTTCCATGAGATCCTTGGAGCGACCCCTACGCCCAACAGCGTATTTGCGGCATCGCGTTGGATATCGATGTTGATTTTGCTCTTTTCTGTCCTGCTCCTTGGGGTCGGCATCGGAGTATTTTACCAATGGACACAAGGCTTTTATCGATTTCAACTCGGCGTATATTTCCAGGAGCTCATCGGTATTACAGGCATGGGGCTAGTGTTTTTGATGGTCGTAAGCTTTTTAGCTCACACCTTTGCGCCCAACAAATACGTCGGCTATGCGTTGTTTGTTTTATTCGTCATCCTCAACGGGCGTATTTGGTCCTTGCTCCGATGGGAAACCCTTTTGTTTCGTTTTGGTTCGTTGCCTTCGCACACGTATTCGGACATGTTTGGAATCGCTCCGTTTCGACCTGGACTATTGGCTTTTGGGGCGTATTGGGGACTTGTATCGGTGGTGCTGATTTGGTTTTCGAGTGCGATCATGCATCGAGGGGTACCGAAGCGACTCAGAGAGCGAGTTGGGATATTTTTCAATGAGATGTCACTCAAGAACGTTGCGGTACCTGCGATGTTCGCTTGCGCTGCGCTAGGTATGGCTGGTTGGTTGGCTTACAACACCATGATTTTGAACCGACTCGTCGGCTCAGGGACTCGGGAGCTTCTCCAGGCAGACTACGAAAAGACCTATTCGAGCCTCAATCGAATCTCGCAACCGAAGATCCAATCCATCCAGTACAAGATCGACATCTTTCCAGAGACTCGCAATGTCACGATGCACGCAGTCCAGAGCATTGCCAATAAGAGCGATCAGCCCATCGAGCGTTTCTATCTGAATGTCACACCAGATCTTGATACGCAAATCACGATACCTCGGGCCAAGCTCGAAAAAGACGATGAGCGTCTGATGATGCGCACCTACGTGATCGATCCTCCGATGCACCCTGGCGAGACGATCGAAATGGAGTACACGCTCAAGACCAAGACAAGGGGAATCGAAAACCAGGTCAGCAACACGCAAGTGGTCCAAAACGGAACCTTTTTCAACAACGCGATTGCCCCTTCGTTCGGTTACGATGAATCCAGGAGGATCGCTTTGCCAAGACGTCGCAAGTCTTATGGTCTCGAGCCGGTCGATCCACTGCCCGAATTGCAGCGAGATTGCGATGCGAACTGCAAGATCCACTACATCTCAAATGATGCTGACTGGGTCAGTGTTGAGACGGTCATCAGTACCTCCGACGATCAAATTGCCGTGGCACCCGGATCGCTCGTCGAAGAATGGAAGGAAGGGAATCGCAACTATTATCGCTACCGAGTCGATCATCCATCGTTGAATTTCTACTCGTTTATCTCCGCGCGTTACGAGGTCGAACGGGGAAAAGTCGGCGACGTCGATACGGAGGTCTATTATCACAAGGATCACGCTTGGAACGTCCCGAAAATGTCCAAAGCGATCGCCGATACGATTGAATACTGCAGTCGCGAATTCGGGCCTTACAAGCACAAGCAGGCCCGTATCATCGAGTTCCCACGCGTAGGCACCTTCGCACAGGCCTTTCCAGGCACGATGCCTTATTCTGAGTCGATCGGCTTTATCGCCAATTTGGAGAAACCTGATGACATCGATATGGTGACATACATCGTCGCCCACGAAATGGGACACCAGTGGTGGGCCCACCAGGTCATCGGAGCCAAGGTCCAAGGCGCAACGCTCTTGTCGGAAACGCTGGCGCAGTACACCGCTTTGATGGTCATGCGCAAGACCTATGGCGACGACATGATGCACAAGTTCTTCCGTTACGAAATGGACCGATATCTACGATCCCGGGGTTCAGAGCAACTCAAGGAGCGGCCGCTGATGAATGTGGAATTGAACCAAGGTTACATCCATTATCAAAAAGGTGGTCTAGCCCTGTACTACCTTGCTGAGATGATCGGTGAGCAAAGGATCAATGCCGCGTTGAAGCAGATCATCGAACAGTACGCTTACCAAGGCCCACCGTACCCGAACGCTTACGCATTGGTCGATCGATTGCGCGAGCAGACCCCCGAGGAGTTGCGATACCTTATTACCGATCTCTTTGAGGAAATCACGCTCTTTGAGAATCGAACCGTCGAGGCGGTCGCAGAAAAACAGGCAGATGGCAAGTATTTAGTCAGGCTGATGGTCGAGTGCGAAAAAAAGAAAGCCGATGCCAAGGGAGTAGAAGAGGTCGTGCCTATGAACGACTTTCTGGAGATTGGGGCTTATGCCAAGCCCGAGTCAGGCAAAAGATATGGGAAATTGCTGCATCGAGAGCGTGTGCAGCTTGTTGGCGGAAAGCATGAATTGACGTTCGTCGTCGACGAATTGCCTTATCAAGCGGGTATCGATCCGAGGAATTTGCTGATCGATTTGGTCCCGGCCGACAACCTCAAGAAAGTGACTTTCCAATAGTCGGCGATGTCGTTAGCGATGAGTGCAGTACACCCCAACTTCCTTCATGAAAAAGCAACTGTACCTTAATAGAAGCCGCCCGATTTTTTAAGATTGGTTTAGCTTACGCGAAGCTCTGATGAAGAGAAGTCGGCACGCGTGGACGCCAGCAAGAACATTGCTAAAACGGCTATCCACGCTGTCTTTGCGGGCTCGGTCCCGTATTTTTTCTTCTTACAGGAGTGGATGCTGTGGTCAAACGTTTCGGATATCAGTCGGGCTTCGGACGACGGTCCAAGCCCAGAGGCTTTACGCTTGTTGAACTTTTGGTGGTCATCGCCATCATCGGAATCCTGGTTGGTTTGTTGTTGCCTGCAGTCCAAGCTGCCCGTGAGGCTGCAAGGCGCATGTCCTGTTCGAGCAACGTCCGTCAGATTGGACTTGCGTTCATGAACCATGAGTCTGCCTACAAGTACTTGCCACAAGGCCCTTACGATGGCGACCCAAGCCTCCCAGGAATGGTCTACAACGAACCGGTCGGGGCCTACGAAAGTGGCACGACTTGCTGCAATGCCGCTTCGCCAAAGGGCTGGAGTCATTGGTTTAAGATCCTTCCATTCATCGAAGCTCAGTCGGTCTATAGTTTGGCCAACTTCGGTTTGCCGCCGATTCACTCCGGGCGTCCGGCGAACTACAACGGCGAAGATGATGTAGCCCGAGCGATCATCCCGATTTACTACTGTCCATCCCGAAGAACAGGTGCCGTATACGGTTCAGGGCTTTTCGCTCGCTGCGATTACGCTGGGAATGCAGGTTTCTATCAAGGTGAACAGCACGAAAACTGGGGAGATATCCCAGCCGCTCCGTTGGGAATGGAACCTCGACGCAACGAAAGGACGCCGGAGAATTTCGGTAACACGGTCGGTCGCAGAGGGGTGATCGTCTGGTCGGCCCAAGGTGCGAAGCGCCGTCTCCAGGATATCACGGATGGAACTTCGAATTCCATTATGGCGGCCGAAAAGTGTTTGCCTCCTGCTCGCTGGGGAGCCGACGGGGGTGACAACGAGCGCTGGAACAATGCTGGCTGGGACGAATGTGTCTTGCGTTGGCACTTCGCACCACGCTCGGACTTTGACAAGTCTGTGATTGTTACCGGATCGCCTTCGGATCCAGCCAACGGAAGCAATGTTTGGCGACGCTACTTCGGGTCGAGTCACGCAGGTGGTTTGAATGCTACCTATGCCGACGGTTCGGTCCGATTTCAATCATTCAACGTCGACCCATTGGTTTGGATGTACAGTTGCATCATCGACGACGGTCAGATTATTAAATCCGACGAATAATTGAAAGGTTCGATCAACATCAATCGACTCGTGGGGAATGGACCCCATGAGTCGTTTTTTATTGCAATAGTTTTTAATTCCGAATCAATGAATCGTTCTTAAAAGTGAGTGACATGAAAACAAAGAATTGGTTTTTGGTACTAATCGCTCTTGCGTTTAGCATTTCGCTGGTTGGTTGCTCCAATGCAGGCGGTCCCATTTTGCCCAAGGACGCATTGACTGCAGAGCAGTTGGAGAAAATCAAAAAAGAAGATCGTGCGATAGAAAATGAAGAAAGCCAAGGGAGCATAAAGAACTAGAAAATGGAAAACATACAGGGAATAGGCGTCGTCCGACAATTTACCGTCCGACAGTTTACCGTCCGAAGAACTGGGTTATTGCTCGCCGGCTTTGCGATTGGTCTGGCAATCATCGGTTGCGAATCTTCCAACAAGCCGATTCTTCCGAGCAATGTTCAGAAATCCGAAAAAGGTTCGGGCGACGCCGATCCAGCAGTTGTGCATCCTGAATATGCGAACTGGAACCGTTTCCCGGTGGGCACCCAAGTGACCCGTTTTCGAGTGGTCTCGAATGAATCCGGAGAGGTAAAAGTCACAACGGTACTAACGTTGTCCGAGAAATCGGATCAGCACGTTGACGTGGTTTCGCAAGTCAATGTCATCCGAACAGGGGAATCGCTCCAAGTGAATCCCTCGGAGACAACACGCTTTCCAGCAAGCTTTGCGCTTCCCAAGGGATTAACCGAGGAGTACTTCCAACTCCCAAGTATGAAAGCGACGAAAACGGGAGAGGAATCGATGGATGTCCATGGTAAGACTGTCCAGGCAGAGTTGTTCGAGTGGACCGAGAGCAATGAAACTGGGCCGATGACTGTCAAGCTTTGGAGGAGCGATCAGGTGCCGGGACGGATCGTTCGTCAAGAAATGCTCATCGAAGCGAGTCAAACCAAGACCATCGAAGAGTTAACGTCGGTCAAATGGTAGAGCAGCAGATCAAGCAGATCGGACGGATCGGACGGATCGGACGGATCGGTCAAATCTGCGGAATGTCGGCAACCGAACTGACTACGACATGGGCACCTTGGGCTAGGAAGCTCTCGGCGATGCGATCGAGTCTGATTTTCAAATCTGCAGGATCTAACGACTCGCACTCCGATTGGCTCAGACCCAACGCGTTGCCCGTTTGGGCCACGGCGATGGTCCAGCATCCTGCGTGCAAGCCTGATTGAATTCCTGCGATCGAATCGTCGACGACCGCAAGCTTGGACATCGGATAGATCCCTAGCTTCTCGGCGGCTCGGTAGATCTGCCAAGGTGCTGGTCGTCCGGCGGCGACTTCGTCGGAACATACCGTCACTTGCGGTGTATAGCCCTGGGCATTGGCCAAGGGTTCGACCACATCCATCAATTCGCGAGTGTAGCCTGTCGTCGAACCGATCCTAAGCCCGCGCTGGCTCAATTGGAGAATCGCTTTGGCCACCCCAGGAATCACCTCGGAGTGTTTGCTCAAGACGCTCTTTTGCAGAGGTAAGAAACTCGCGTACAAATCCTCGACATCTTCTTGGCTCGATGGCCTTCCAAACCGCTTTTGCCACAAACCTTGGATGCGATCGATGCTGAGCATCGCGCGAATATGATCGATCTTGGCCTGACCCATCGGCCCTCTGGCCTCAGCTTCGCTCACCTCGATGCCTAATTGCTCGAATACCGCGCGAAATACTTGCACCGGTGCGAGACTTCCGTAGTCGATCGTCGTGCCAGCCCAGTCGAGGATTATCCCTTGGAGATTCTCGATGGCAAAGGATGCCGCTGGGGATCGCCAGATGTGGTTCATTGGATTTTTCTTTTGTCGGTTTTAGTTTAAAACTCAGCGTCCGACGCTTGCGCGTCGGAAGGAACGATTGGGGACAATCGTTCTACCATGGGTGACGCTAGAGTGTCGGAGAAAGCTATTGCAGACATTGGCCGTCCCAACGTTCCCAGGCGTCTTGGGCTAGTCCGAACGAGAGGGTCATGCCATTGCCTCCGAGTCCAGTGAATATCCTAACCCCAGGCGCAACGACTTGTTCGTAGACCAAGCCTCCGGAATATTTGGCATAGATGCCCTGCCAACGGGCTTGGAGTTCCCATGTAGGAATTTGGATGATTTTTCGGAGCTCCCGGAGAATCAGCGTATCGATATCGCAGGTGTCAAAGGGTTCGATCTCCTCTGCGTATTGATGCGAATCCCCGAGAACGACTTGGCCCAAGTGGTTTTGTGAGGCCATTACGTGAATCCCCAGCCGATCGAGTTCGGGGGCTTCGGTGGCGATTCTCTGTTGCAAGGCGCTGAGGGTCGGGCAGTTTCGGAAATTCGGGTAATGCCTTAGGGTCAGTCCTCCTGCAAGATGCGGTCCTATGCGGTAAGCGTTGGGTTGTTCAATGGTCCTCATCATGTGGAGCTTGCATGCTCGAATGGGAACACCTCGAAACGCCTCTGGAAACAAGGTTGCGAAATCGTCTCCTGAGCAGATCACGATTTGATCGAAGGGATGCGAACTACCATCAGCGGTGCGGACCGAGCCGCTTTCTACGTGGGTCACGGCGGTCGAAAAGTGGAAATCGACATCGTAGGTCTGATGCAGCCAAGCTGGTATGGAACGAACGGCCGAGGTGGGGTCGACGCAGCATTCGGTTTGGCTCCAGAGGCTTCCGAGCAAGCCGGAGGGATTGGCTGCTGGCGATTTGGCGGTCGTTTCTTTTTTATCGAGCAATCGCAAGTGTTCCCCGCGTGGACCGAGCCGGTGCTCGGCGTAGTATTCCTGGAGGACTTGCCACTCGTCGGGTTGATGCGCCAGGTGCAAAGAGCCGCAGGGTTGGATCCAGAAACCGGCATTGTGTGCAGCTTCGAGCCAACGCTCTCTGGAATTCATCGCGATGGTTTGGATCGAATCGGGTTGGCCGATAACCCATACCATCCCGAAATTTCGGATCGAGGCTCCGGAGGCTCGGGGCGATCGATCGAAAACCGTAACGCGGTAGCCTCGTTGTGAGGCAACCCAGGCATGAGCAAGACCGGCGATGCCTGCACCGACAATCGCCACGCGCTTGGCCTGTGCCTTGGGTTGGTTTTCCATGCGAATCACTCACATCGATCCGAGACGACTTATACCGTTACTGTCCGTTTCTCCGAGAGCCGTTTGTTTCCGGCTGCATCGACGGCTTCGATCTGAATTTCGTAAACTCCTGAGGTCAGATCGACTTGCAGTCGTGTATCGGACAGTCCAGATCGCAATGGGGTCAGGGGACCGCCGCTGGTTCCTACCAAGACATTGTACCGAGCTCCTGGGGCCGACGGCGACCAGACGGTTCGCAGTTGGCCGTTGTTACCGACGAGTGAGATGAAGGAGAACGGATCCAAGTGGTCCTTCAAATTCAAGAATCGTTTGTCCAAGGAGCGGGAAAAACCATTGCCTGAACGGGTCGACAGGGAGAGCAAATGCGTTCCATCCGGGATGATTCCAAAGAGGTCGGAAAAGACCTCATCGGTGATTGTAAAGGAGCCATCGTTGTTTACGACCTGGGAGATGTCGAGTCGATCCGAACCGTTGAGGGATGCGAAAAGGGATCGAGTGTTGCCGAGGATTCGACCGGTAACGGTTCGATCGGCGGTGATGCCGGATAATCCGCCCGACTCGACCATCGCGAGATCTCCGATGGGATCGACGCGTCCGGAGGCCGAGGTATTTAGATAGTCGATCACGGCGAGCACATCGAGGGGCGAAATGATCCCGTCGCGATCGACATCGAAATCGAGCAAGTAGGTTCCAGAGCCTGTGTTGATGCTAGTGATCAGTACCAAAACATCCAGAGGGGAGACCGATGTATCGCGATCGGTGTCCATGGCTGAGACCCAGTTCTCGTTCGAGCTTGTTTCGGGCGTTACTGCGATGGCAAAACTGGCGGTGCCGAGGATTTCGCCGGCCGCTTTGGCTGTCAGTTTCATGGTGTAACTGCCTGCATTGGCGAAGCTCACTTCGGGGATCGACAAGGTGGTCGGTCCGGACAGATTTCGGTCGACGGTCCCGTCCCCATCGAGATCGATTTCGTATTGGAGGATTTGCGGTGCATTGCTCAGACCTGTCACGGAGGTTTGGAAGGTGTACTTTTGCTTTGCCAAAAGGAGGTTGTTGCCGAGGATTTGGACCGTCGCTGGAAGTAGCGGATTGAGGACTGGAAGGTCTCCTGAGTTGTAGGAAAGTCCGGCTGCGTTGGTTCCTACTGCGGCGGTTTTGGAACCTGTAACGAACACCTCATAGAGTCCGTCGACAAGGAATCCTTGGGTGTCGACCAGTGGGCCGGTGAAGACAAGATCGACGACGGTTTTGCCATCGACTAGGGTTCGCGTTGCGATGTAGGGTACAGCGACGAATCCGACATCTTTCTTGACGACGCTGATCGCATCAGGAGCGAAGGTTCCGAGTTCTGCATCCCAACTGAGCCGAACGTTTTTGATGCGTTTAGAAAGGGGTTGCCCAGTCGAGTCGGAAATCGAGATGACCTCAGGGCGGTTGGCTACATTGATCCTTAGGGAGCGTGTCAGCACTGGGGGCGGGTTAAGGGACGCATCGGTCAGTCGCACGGTGACATCATAGACCGGTTTGAGTTCGAAGTTCAGAGGCGACCCGGCCTTGAGTCGCAGCAGGGAGTTGACGATCTCAAAGGAACTCGCGTCGGGGCCTTCGAGTGTCACTTCGTTGCTGCCTGTCGAATCGTCGATGACGGCGATGGTCGCGACGGTTTGACCGGGCGAGAGGCCGTTGGTCTCATTGATTTGGGTCACTGCGCCGTTGAGTCGCAGATCGACTGGTGGTTCGTTGACATCGCCGATGTTCAGAGTGAACGTGGACTGAGCATCTGGGATCCCAGGGAAGGCTGCATCGTCGACTTGGACTACGACGCGGTAGCTTGTTTTGGTTTCAAAATCCAAGGGGGTTTGGGATTGGAATTGGAGTTGGTTTCCGACGATTTGGAAGAAACTCGCATCGAGTCCTAGTCCCAGCGAGAAAACGTTGTTGCCGAGTGCATCATCGGATGCTGAAAAATTCGCGACTCGAATTGCGCTGTTGACGGGAGTTGTCTCTTGGAGTGGATTGACGACGTTGGAAAAAACGATTCCGGTCGGTTTCTCGTTGACGTCTCCGATCGCTAGATCGAATACGACGCTTGTGTCAGGGGTAGCACCGAGAGTGGGGTCATCGGCAGAGACGGTGACTCGGTAGACTGCTTTGGTTTCGAAATCCAGGGGTGAGGCGCTTTGGAATTTTAGTTCGTTTCCGATGAGGCTAAAGTGGGCCGCATCGGGACCCGAGAGGGACAGAGTGTTTGTGCCGAGGGCATCGTCGATGACCGAGACGGTCGCTACGGTAATCGGTAGGATCACGACGGTGGTTTCGGAGATGGGAACAAGGTCTCTGAAGCCAACGCCCGAGGGGGCTTCGTTGAGATCTCTGAGCGTCACGAGGATCGAGGCGTTGCCCGAGAGTGGGGGGCTGGCTTTATCCCGAACTACGACGGGGACGCTGATGACGGGTCTGGTTTCGTAATCGAGCAATGCGGGGGAGGCGACCGAGATTCGGCCTGTGTTCTCATCGATACTGAACATACCGGCCGGGGCACCGGCCCCGAGTTGGTAGAACAGTTGTCCGTTGACTCCCGCGTCGGGATCCGAGCCGATGACGGTTGCTACCACGGTTCCGATCGGAGCGTTCTCATCGATCGTCGCGTTGGAGTTTTGGGCGCTTGGGGCTTCGTTGCGATCGAGGTTGACGAGTTTGATGAATTTCCTGGCCGATCCTGGGATGGCGAGCGAATCGCGGACTTCGACTTCGATGTTGAGTTCTTTGGTGGTTTCAAAATCCCAAGGCGCGTTGCCGGTGTAGCGGATTTCGCCGGTGACTTGATCGATGCTAAAGGGTCCAGCGTTGCTCGTGAAGCGGTAGGTCAGGGATTGACCGGCGTCAGGGTCGCTTGCAAGGACTGTCGCGACGACGGAATTTGGCGTCGGGTTTTCCTGGATATTGAATTGGGAGGAGAGGACTTCAGGGGGTAGGTTTGGTTTGTAACCGAACGTCAGGTCCCGGAGGTGTTCTGAGCGGGTGACGCTCAGTGGTGCGGTCGAATTGGGGGTGATTGGGATGAGGTTTCCGGGGTAATTCGCGACGGTCAATCGGTAGGTGCCGGTGGGGATTTGGTCGATACGAAAGCTACCGTCGGCGGCCGAGTTGGTTTGGAATTCGGGGAAGGAGTATCGAAGTTTGTCGAAGGGTCCAAAGGGGCTCGAATCGGTCGGAGTCGTATCGGTATAGATGATGGCGTATTTGATATCGGCGTTAGGGCGAGTAAAGCCGATGGTTTGTCGGGCCGTTCCGAAGAGCGGACTGGTCAGTCGGACGCCTAGCGATTGATCGTTTTTGTCGAAGATTTCGATACGACCGTAGGAGGGTCTGAGGGTTTCGGCGGCGATCGCTTCGATAGAGACTGCGTTGGCTTCGCGGTAGAACATCACCTTGAGCCGGCTGCCGCTGTCGTACCAGGGGATTCCCTCGCTTGAGAGGACTCGGATCGGGTTACCAGCGTTATCGTTTGTCTGAGTGGTACGGACGGCAAATCCGATATTTTTATTGTTGGTATTTGCTACGGTCAGGGTGGCGTTTGGGAAGGCGTTGGCCAATTCGGCGTTGAGGGTTTGTTGTGCGGCGATGACATCGATCGTGGTGCTATCGCGCAGGCCGTTGTCGTTACGGTCGGCAAAGAGTGTCACGTTGGCGACGGGTGGGTCGCTGGGTGTGGTTTGTCCATCGCGATCGGCATCGAGTTTGGTTTGACCAAGGAAACCGCCACCGAAATTGTAGGTTCCTACGTGGTTGGTCGCACGGCCAGAATAGACCAACGGTCGTGGGTCTCCGAAGGTACCATAGGTAAACCGGTATTTGGAATTTGCGTTGATGGTGTCTTCGATGGTCGTACCGCAGACCCAGTCTTCTGTGGTGTAACCCGTTGAGCTACCGAGTCGGGCGACGTAGCCGATGTTTTCTTGGACGGTGTAGTTGCTACCTGCGGGGTATTGATGATCGGTCGTCAGGTGGGAGAAGGTGATCCGACCGTAGGACCAACCGGGGGAGGAAAAGCCCATCATGGCGACCGAATCGTAGGTGGTCCATGTATCTGCGCCGTTGTCCAACGAGCCGTCGTCGTTGAGATCGTAGTCTCGACCCGCGATGGGTTTGCTCGCAGCACCGATGAGGAGAAACGACTGCGATCCGCTGATGAAGGAGAGTCGATCTGATTGGCTCCACGAATCGGACCATCGACCCTCGGGCAAGCCCGCAAAGCCTGTGCTTGTGCTGGCGAGTCGAGTCGACAGCGGGTCGACTTGGTAGGGGCTATCGAATTGAGTGATGGTCAAAAAGCCGTTGGCACCGAAGGTCAGGTTGGATAGATCGATCAGGCTATGGAGGTGTCCGGGTCCTCCGGAGACAGCCCCCCATCCTTCTACGACGGCAAAGTACGTGCCATCTGGGATTGTCGAATTTGGGGCGCCTCGGAGTTCGACGTATTGGTCCTTATCGCGATCTCCAAACAACGGATCGTCTTGGATCTCGCTGATGTACATCTCGGGGATGCCGAAGGCTAGGACTTTGCGGGACTCGAGGGCTTCGACAATCGGTCGTCGTCGCCGGGTTTTCGATTTTTGCAGATACTTAGATTTTCGTTGGGATTCGAAGAGTTTTTTTGCCAACGCCGAGAGATGGACCGATAAGGAATTTCGCATGGTAAAAGGGTCGGGGTAGGAAAAGATCCGCAGAGGAAACCGAACATTAGGGATGGTGTGTGTTCAAGAGCAATATAACGATTTTGGCGACTTAGATAAATTCGAATCCTAAGAATTCGGTGGGGTTGATGGATTGGCATTCGAGATCGAAAAAAAGCCGAGCAGTGCGCCGGCGATGGCGCTAGTCAGGTGCCCGTCCCAGGAGACGTGCGGAC
Organism: Pirellula sp.; assembly: GCA_021299695.1. Classification (GTDB taxonomy): domain Bacteria; phylum Planctomycetota; class Planctomycetia; order Pirellulales; family Pirellulaceae; genus JBKCUI01. The sequence goes on from JAJTEK010000021.1 coordinate 27,096, forward strand.
CGACCGTCGGCAGGACGCCTGAGAGGAGCGTACCGCCGTAGAGGAATCCGACGAGCAGAGCGGCTAAGGCGGGTCCGAACCGGCCTTGGCGAAACCCTGCGGCCATCAGGTAGGCGATCAGTCCGTAGATCAGTCCGCTTGCTCCGACGTGCACCGCAGGCCTTCCGAAGATCCAGAGCAGGAGACCTCCCAGGAGGACGATTTGCAGGACGGTTGCCCAGGCGTTTGGTTGGGTGGCCAGCAGTAGGGTCAGCAGGAGCATTACGGGTAGGAAGTTGCTCAGCAGGTGACTTAGATTTGCGTGCAGGAAGGGCGAAAAGAGGATCCCCCAAATTCCTTGGAGTTCTCGCGGTAGGATTCCCCAGCGGTTGAAGTCACCCGGCAGGATTCGATCGGCGATGAAAACGAGCCAAAGGGCAGCGGCGAAGACTCCGAGCCGTGTTCCTGAGAGTTTGAGTTTATCGAGGCTCGAGGTTTCCACGTCGTCGGTTCCCTATGGGTTGGTCAGAGGCTTTGAAGCTACGGCATCGAGTACGATGAAAGTCAAAACATCGCAACGTCAATAGTCACAAGCACGGGTAGTCGTTGGATTAAGTATAACGATACCGTAGGATTAGGTAGGCCGATGGCGCATAATGGTGGCGTACGATTCGATCGACCCCACCCTTGTTGTTTGGCACACCCCACTATGAGTCCATCGAGCGATCGAAACTTTCTTTTTGCGTTGGTTGCTTACCAAAACGGCTATGTCACGGTCGAGCAGTTCTTCGAGGCTTCGCAGGCTTGGAATCGCGATCCGAAGCTCGACATAGGCGGCATACTTGTCGAGCGAAAGTTTCTCGACGAGGTCGAGCGGTACAACATTCAGGGGATAGTCGAGGACCGTTTGCGCCGTCAGGGGGGCTTGGACAATAGCCTGAGTTTTGTCATTGAGAACGGGAGCATGCCTGAGGGTCAGGATTTGCCGGACCATTGGCAAAAGAGGATCGAGAAGATCACCAAGGTTGACCCTGAGGGCCCCAGGTCGGCGGCCTCGAAGTCGCGACCGATGCCATCGATTCAGCGTTACATTTTTCGCAGGGAGATTGGCGAGGGGGGCCAGGGTATTGTATGGGAGGTCGACGACACGGAGCTTGGTCGGCGCATCGCGTTGAAGAAAGTTCATCCCAAGCATGCCAACGATCCGTTGCACAGTGGGATGCTCATAGAGGAGTCTCGCAACACAGGTCGGTTGGACCATGCGGGGATAGTCCCGGTGTACGACTTAGGTCAGGACGAAGAGGGGAATCCATTTTTTACGATGCAGTTGATACGGGGCGATAAGTTGTCTGAACGGGTCAAAGCGATCCGTTATGAGTCGCTTGGCCGCGATGCGATGGTCAATCAGATCCGCCCGTTGCTTCGGCATTTGATCGCTGCATGCAATACGTTGCAGTATGCGTATGACAAGTGCAAGGTGATCCACCGTGACGTCAAGCCTGAGAACATCATGGTCAATCGTTATGGCGAGACGGTGGTGATGGATTGGGGGATGGGAAAAGCGGTCGAGGATACATCGCAGCTTGACGAAGCCTCTTCGATGCTTTTTGTTCCGGTGTCAGGAACTGCGGGAGGGGCTGATAAGACATTGGTCGGTTCGGTCAAGGGGACGTTGGGTTATTTGAGTCCGGAGCAAGCCCAGGCGATGAACATGACGTTGGATCATCGGACGGACATTTATGGGCTTGGCGCGACGTTGTACCGGATATTGACCGGCACGGTGCCTTACAGCGGTACGAATGTTCAGGAGGCGCTCGGGCGAGCCAAGCTCAATCAGTATGTTCGGCCTCGGGAACGCAATCCGAGGATTCCGCGAGAGCTCGAGGCGATCTGTCTCAAGGCGATGGCGACGTTGCCGGCCGATCGGTATCAGAAGGCTACGGATTTGGCCAAGGACTTGGAGAATTGGCTCGATGGAGAGCCCATCAGTGTGGTGCCCGACCATATTTTTCGCAAGGCTGAGCGATGGCTTCGCAAGTATGCCAAGGGGGTCATAGCAAGTTTGTTTCTGTTGAGTATGACGGCCGCTGCGCTGCTCTGGGCGACGGTTTACAGTTACCAGAAGACCCAGGCTCTCGATCTAGCAAACGCAAAGTTGCAAACGCAGCAGGATGTAACCAAGCAGAGTCGCGACTCGTTATCATTCATTCTTGACAATGTGGTCGGATATATTTTCGATGATCAGATGTCGCAGAAGCCTGATTTCGAGACAACGCGAATCAGCATGCTCAAGGCGGTCGTTGAGGAGATGGAAAGCTACGTAGCGAAACATCCGGACGATTGGGATTTGAAGCTTGATCTCGTTCGGCTACTGACACGACTTGCCAACTTAGAGCAGCACAAAGACCCAGCCGGTGCGGAGAAAACGTTTCGGCGCGCGTCGGAACTTGTCGAGCAAGGGACCAAAGCGTCTGATGGGAAACTCGAGAGGGTGAATTGGTTTCTAGCTTCGATCGATAAAGAGTATTACGAAAGCAATTTTCAGCTCGAAAGCCAAAAAAGGGTACAGAGTGCAGCTTTAACCAATCAGCGAGCTTTTGATCTGGTGAGTTCCCTTGTGGAGCTCGAAGGCCAATCCAAGGTTCCTCACGAGGTTCTGACCCGACTGCATGCTCAGAAGGCCTCGATTTTCGAGGTGCAGGATCGACTAGACGAATCGTTGGCGGAAGCCACTTTGGGGGTCGATCAGATTTCCAAGGTGTTTTCACCAGGATTTCTTAAGGACGAATGGTCCATTGAGCAAATCGAAAGCATCGACTATGGGGATATTTTGACCTATCTTTCGGTGTTGAATCAGCGCAGCAGCGTACTCAAGAGGCTTGATCGTCGTGAAGATTATGCGCAGTCGTTAAGGCGATTGCTGGATTGCGCTGTTGTTGCAGAGAAGGTACACAATGCCGAGCGCGATGCGCGAATCTTTGCGACAAGGGCCCTTCGAGAACTTCATAGGATTGCGCTCTCGGACCGTCAGGAATTGCAAGCACAAAAACATTACGAGGAGTCGTTGGAGTGGATTGCGAGGGCCGACGAAGACCCTAATGTGTTGCAGGAAGGTTTGATTTTGGAGACTGACCGAGCGACATTGCTTGCCAATAGGGACCTAGAACAAGCCAGAGAGGCGCTTGCGAAAGGGGCGAGCTACTTAGAGGCGTTGAAGCCTCAGGGCGATCAGCAGGACGATTACGACCGTCTGTGGTATTTAGGCAATCAGATCGTCTACAATGACGCCGCATTGGCGGTTTTGCTCGCCGAGGGGGATATTCCGGAGCATCAAAAGCTTCGGGAAAAGCAAACGGAGCTTGAGCATGCTCAAGGGCTCCTGGACGCCAAGTTGAGCGGGCAGGAGCGTCAAGAGTAATTTCTTTACTGGGGAATTTGGTCAAATTCCTACAATGCCCCTAGGGGGCGACGGGAACCGTTTTCTTGGTCAAAACGGTGACCTTTAGACCGGGCCTTGGAGTCTGTTTGCGGATCGTGGCAGCCAGGGTTCCTGTTTTGGAGTTTGGATCGGGATTGCCTTGTGCGTCCTCGCCGGGATAGAGAATCGCGTCTACAGCCACATCGTCGACCAGCAGTACGTAACCGAAGTCGGTGATTTTTTTTCCTGACGAGGTGCAGTCCATCGGAATCGCTATCGTCGTGAGTTGTAGTACATCGGTGAATACAGCTTGTGCGATCACCGGTAGACCTTGATCTGCTGGTCCTTGATGCACCGATGCGGGTATGTGAGGCGAAACGTCATTTATGCCTGGAATCGTCGGAATATTGACCGGAACAGGGATTGGGTCAAGGCAGATTGGGTTCATCATTTTGGTTCCTTCGATATAAAACAGATGAGGCAAAAAATCGAAATCGCTTTTTGCGGGGTTCGACGCCTGCATTGGGTTCAATGATAGTTGGGGTCGTGCTCAGGGTGCAGGAAAACTCTGGGGTTTTCGATGGATAGTGGTTTGCACTTGGATGGAAACGAAGATGCCTAGGGGCGTTTGTCTCCAATGCAATCCATCCCGAGGGTATCGCGATCTAGCTCCCTTGGGGCCAAAACAAGTCCAATCGCCCTGACCCATTCTTGGGGGATTGGAATGTCTGCGGTATACTTTCTCAACGGTTTTAGATCCTTAGGAAAAGATATGCAAATCCAACGAAATCCCACACGAAGTGTCCGCGTCGGCTCGATCACGATCGGATCGGGGCACCCTATCGCCGTCCAAAGCATGACTGCGACCCATACGACCGATGTTCCAGCGACGGTCGGATTGGTCAACGACCTGCACCGAGCCGGTGCCGACGTCGTGCGTATCGCGGTCGACAGCGACAAGGATGCGGCCGCCTTGGCCGAGATCCGAAAGCAGACCCAAGCGAACCTTTCGGTCGACCTTCAGGAAAACTACCGGCTCGTGACGCAAGTCGCTCCGCATGTCAACAAGGTTCGGTACAACCCAGGGCATCTGTACCATCACGAAAAGTCGAAGGCTTGGCAGGATAAGGTCAAGTTCATTATCGAGGCCGCAGCGGCCAACGACTGCGCGGTTCGAATCGGCGTCAATTGCGGATCGGTCGATCCGGCGATCAAGGACAAGTTTGATGCTCATGATTCGATCGGACCGATGCTCGCAAGTGCGACCGAGCATTGCGAATTGCTCGACTCGATCGGTTTCGACCGGTACGTCGTATCGTTGAAGGATTCCGATCCGTCGAAAGTCGTCGAAGTCAATCAGCGTTTCGCCCTGCTCCGCCCCGATATCCCATTGCACTTAGGGGTTACCGAAGCGGGTTTGCCTCCCGACGGGATCATCAAGACTCGGATCGCATTCGAGCAGCTCATCGGACGGGGAATCGGCGATACGATCCGTGTGTCGTTGACGGTTCCGAATTCGCAAAAGGCCATGGAGATCCAAGTCGGCAGGCAGATTGTCGAGGATATCTATGCCGGTCGGCTTCGATCGGTCGTGGCGCTCGATCCATCCAAGCTCAATATCATCTCATGTCCGAGTTGTTCACGGGTGGAAAACGAGGCGTTCGTCGAACTGGCTCAGCAGGTCAAGGAGATGACGACTTATGCCAAAGACTATGCGATAACGATTGCGGTCATGGGATGCCGAGTCAACGGTCCGGGTGAGACCGACGATGCGGATCTAGGGTTATGGTGTGGACCGGCGAAGGTCAATCTCAAGAGGCGGAGCGAACCGATAGGGGCGTTTGGCTATGACGAGATCTTGCCTAAACTTCGTCAAGAACTCGACGCGTTGATTGCCCAGCAAAAGACCTCCAACGTACCGTAAGCCCCCCTACGCATGAGTTTAAATCCCGAAAGCGTCGATCGAAACGGTCCATCGGAGGATCGCCGAGCTTTGACTGAGGCGACGACTTGGGTCGTCAAAGTCGGTTCTCGTTCACTGACCGACGATCGCGGTCGGCTCGATCTTGATCAGGTAGGCAATTTGGCCAACCAGCTTGTGGCCCTCCAGGGGCTCGGCAAGCGGGTCGTTTTGGTCTCGAGTGGAGCGGTTGCAAGCGGCATGGGTAAGCTAGGGCTCAAGGCTCGGCCGAGCGATCTTGCGACGCTTCAGGCTGTTGCGGCCATAGGGCAGGCGCACTTGATCCAGGTTTACGAAAAGACCTTTGCGACCCATTCGAAGCATGCTGCGCAGATTTTGCTCACGGCCGCCGAGCTCGATGACCGGGTCGCTTATTTGAACGTTCGCAATACGTTGACAAGGTTGCTCGAGCTCGGAGCCATACCGATCATCAACGAAAACGATTCGGTTGCCGTCGACGAGTTGAAGACGACATTTGGCGACAACGATCGATTGGCGGGAATGGTCGCCGGTTTGCTTTACGACAGCGCCTTGGTGATCCTCAGCGATGTCCATGGGCTCTACGACCGCGATCCTCAGGACCCACAAGCGATGGTGTTATCGAGTGTTGCCAAGATCGACGAGAGCATTGAAGAGCTCGTGCGGGATCGCAAGACGGGGATCAGCAAAGGGGGAATGGCCAGCAAGCTAACGACGGCCAAGTTCTTGACGCACAGCGGCCAAGCCGCGGCGATTGCATGGGGTCGTGAGCCTGACATTTTGGTGCGGTTGGCCCATGGCCAGGGGCTTGGAACCCTTTTTTTGCCTCAGTCGAAATCGCTTGTTTCGCGCAAGCGTTGGATAGGGTTTTCGACCCAGCCGATCGGCAGCATTCGGGTCGATCCAGGGGCCAGTGCGGCGATCCGAGGCGGCTCATGCAGTTTGTTGGCCATCGGAGTCCTGGAGGTCACCGGCGATTTCGGGAAAGGGGACATTGTGGCCTTGGTAGATGCCATGGGAAATGAGATCGCAAGGGGGTTGAGCAATTACAATGCCCAGCAAGTCAAGATGATTCGCGGATGCCATTCGGACCGGATCGCCCAGATCCTCGGCCAATGCCCTTACGAAGAGATCATCCATCGAGACAACTTGACGGTGACGTAGCACCCAGGCATGTAGTACCCAGGAAACGCGACTCAAAGATGCAGCAAGCCGACTTTGGCGATTCGAGATCGAATTGGAAGCAACGCGAGGAGGCGTTGCTTGCCAGCTATGCGATGCATTCGTGCGATGCTCAGGGGCGAGAGCATCCGGAGCCCGAGCACCCTTATCGCGGTCCGTTCCAAAGGGACCGCGATCGGATTCTCCATTCCTCGGCCTTCCGCCGCTTGAGCGGTAAGATGCAGGTCTTCACTGGAGATATGGGAGATTACCATCGCACCAGGTTGACCCATACCCATGAGGTCGCCTCGCTGGCCAGAACGATCGGGCGAACGTTGAGGCTCAACGAAGATCTCATTGAGGCTCTGGCGTTGCTTCACGATATTGGCCATCCTCCCTTTGGGCATTGTGGCGAGGATGTGCTTGAGGAATGCTTGAGGGACTCGGGAGGTTTTTCGCACAATCAATTCGCCTTGGATTTGGTGACCCGGATCGAGCATCGCTACACCGATTACCCTGGGCTCAATCTGACCTTCGAGGTTCTATCTGGTCAGCGGTATCGGAGTCACAAGCAGGATTCGGAGTCGCAGATGCTTGAGATTCAGGTCGTCGATGCGGCCGACAGCATCGCTTATGACTCGCATGACCTTGACGATGCGCTCAAGCTTGGGCTTTTGGAGTGGGGGCAGCTCGATAGCCTCGATTTGGTCCAGAGGGCCAAGCGTACGGTACGGCTTGGCGACGTTCAACCCTCGTTGCGACGTCCATTGTTGGTGCATACCTTGCTCGATCTTCAGATGGGAGATTTTTTGCAGCATTCGAGTCGGTTGCTCGGGGGGCTCGGCGAGCTTAGTTCCCAGGAGATGTGCAAAGCCGGGGTATCGCTTGGGATGAGTTCTAGGATCGAGCAGGAGAAGCGGCAGTTAGAGGGATTTTTGTTCGAGCATGTGTACCGTCATCCGAGGCTCGTGGAGGTCCGTCAGGGGGCTGCGATGCGGCTCAGGCAGTTGTATCGGTTGCTTGTGAGCAATCCGGAGCGATTGCCCACGAGGGTTCGGGGTTGGGTTTTGGACTGGGGGATCGAGCGAGCCACGGGGGCTTATTTGGCTGGGATGACCGATCGATTTTGCGACGAGCAGTATTTATTGCTCGTGGAGACGGGCCGGCCGTGCGGGGTCGACTGGAGTTAGCTTTTTAGCCATCTTGCCCTGCAAGGGGTCTTTCTGTTCCCTTGAAGATGTCTTGATTTGGTAAATCTCTCCCATAACTGGTTTTCTCATGGAATTGGGACTGTGTTATCGGTCCATTTTTCGATAGTTTTAATAGAGATTTCATCATTCATTGAAATGGATGCATAGATCATTTTTGTCATTCGTTTTTCGTAGGGGATTCGTTCTGATGGTCAAGCATAGGTTTTCGGTTCGCTCGAACCAAAAGGGGTTCACATTGGTCGAGCTCCTGGTGGTCATAGCCATAATTGGGATACTGGTTGGATTGTTGTTGCCGGCTGTGCAAGCAGCTCGAGAGGCTGCGCGTCGGATGCAGTGTTCGAACAATCTCAAGCAGCAGGGTTTGGCCATCCAGACGCACCATGATGGGTTCAAGTACTTTCCTCCTGGAGGATTAGCTCCTTGGGGGAGCGTCGGGAGTTGGGCGACACATATTTTGCCTTACATTGAGCAAGGTCCATTGGCGGCTCAGAATACGGCGAACAATGTCGATATCCTTCGATATCGAGGGGGGCCAACGGTGGTTTTCTGTCCGTCCCGAAGGGGACCCGAATCGAATATATCGCAAGGTGGGCGATATTTGATGGACTACGCGGCAGCGACCCCTGCGGACCGTCCCAACAGTTGGGATCAATTTTGGTATGGCGACACATGGGGATTGGGATGGGAGAAGGCCCCTTATAGCGGAGTCATTGCGCGTGGGGGAGTCGATGCGACGGGGAAGTACATCGGTGCGAAATCGAAGATGGCCAACATCACCGATGGGACGAGCAACACGATGGTTGTTGGAGAGAAGCAGTTG
>JAJTEK010000022.1 GCA_021299695.1 Pirellula sp.
AAATGCGAAGCTTGCCCGGATTTGGCTTAAAAAAATTTCGCAAAGGGTGAGGAACCAGCTCGTTTTGATACCATCGCTGCGTTAGGTCTAGTCGGAGATGAAGCCCCGCAGATGAGCGTCGAGCGACTCAGGCAGATGTTCTAAGTGGTAGCCACCTTCTAGAAGCGAGACCAATCTCCCTTGGCAATGCTCCTTCGCTAAAGCTGCTATCCATTTTCCGGCTTCGAAGTAGTGCTCGGATTGCAAACTCAATCCGCCTACCGGATCGTTCTCATGGGCATCAAACCCTGCACTGAGCAAAATCAAATCGGGCTTGAACTTCCTAGCAAACGTTTCCGTCTGAGTTGCAAGTTGATCGAGAAAGCTCTCCGGGCCGGTCTGTGCGTTGACGGGAATATTGACCGTGGTGCCTAGAGCATCTCCGGTCCCAGTTTCATCGGCACGACCCGTTCCAGGATAAAAAGGGAACCGATGGATCGATACAAATCCTACCGATGGATCCTCCCAAAACGACGCCTGCGTGCCGTTGCCATGATGCACATCCCAGTCGACGATCAAGACCTTTTGGCAACCCAAAGCGCGTGCGTGCTGCGCCGCGATCGAAACGCTGTTGAGCAAACAGAATCCCATCGGAGCATCTCGCAAGGCATGATGACCGGGCGGTCGAACCGCACAAAAAGCTTGGGTGTCCTCGCCACGACAAACGCGACGCACCGCATCGCATGCGGCGCCGGCGGCCAAGGTTGCAGCATCCCATGAGCCCGACGAGACGACCGTGTCGGACTCCACGCGCCCGGCCGACTCTTCGCACCAACGGTGGAGTTGATCCAGGTAAGTCTCCGTGTGATTTCTCTTGCACTGCTCGAGCGTCGCGGCCATCCAATTCGGCTTCGTGCAACGCTCGATCCAACCTTGTTTCTCAAGCATCCTGTTGACATTGACAATGCGTGCGATGCACTCGGGGTGAGTGCCAGTATCGTGCTTTTCAAATATTTCACTGTGGTACAGTAACATGGTCGTAGCGCTTGCTGCTTGCCGGTTGGTGGTTTGCTCGCTGAGCCTCATGAGCCCAAAGCCCAAAGCCCAAAACATCGCTGAGCGAATTGTTGGTATACTATGGCTTCGATCGCCTTGGACTTCGTTCCATTTTAGCCCCCTTGGATCCCCTCTGCATCCACAAGCATTTCCTACCTCCAGGAGATTTCTGCCATGACATTTCGAGATTCCCGCAAAACCGGTTCCGGCTCGATCTGGATCCGAACCCTTGTCGCGACGGCCGCACTGTCCAACCTGTCGTTCGATCGAAATGTCGCCTTGGCTATCGAGCCGGTCGATCCGATTCGAGCACCGGAGTCAAAGTACGCTCTGAAGGACCTCGATGGACATTTTCCGTTCGCCGTCCCTGAGAGCAAGGAGGCTTGGGAGTCTCGGGCCAAGGATCTGCGGCAGCAATTGCTCGTCTCGTTGGGAATGTATCCTATGCCCACGTTGGCGCCGATGAAACCCGTCGTGCATTCCCGAATGGAGATGGACGGTTATGCGATCGAAAAAGTCTATTTCGAAAGCCTGCCTGGTTTTTTTGTCACCGGAAGTCTCTATACACCGACAATCCCGCTGGCCGAGGGACAAAAACGACCTGCGGTTTTATGCCCGCACGGGCATTGGGCCAACGGTCGTTTTTACTACACCTCCGATGCGGAAATGAAACGCGAGCTGAGTACCGGTGCCGAGCGCTTCGAATCGGCCGCCCATAGCCCCCTCCAAGCCCGCTGCGTGCAGATGGCTCGCATGGGAATCGTCGTGTTCCACTACGACATGATGGGCAATGCCGACAGCCAGCAAATCAGCGCCGAACGCGTCCATGGGTTCGGGAACAAAGTATCCAACCCAGATGTCGCGGCCGATAAATGGTTGCTCTATAGCACCAAGGCCGAAGGCATGCTTCAAAACATCATGGGGATGCAAACCATCAACAGCATCCAGTCCTTGGAATTTCTCCTGCAACGTCCGGATGTCGATGCCAAGCGGATTTCAATCACGGGTGCCAGCGGCGGTGGAACCCAGACCTTCATTGCCTCGGCCATCGAGCCACGCTTCGCAGGGGCTTATCCGGTCGTCATGGTCAGCACGTCCATGCAAGGTGGATGCACGTGCGAAAATGCTGTCGGCCTGCGGGTCAATACAGGGAATGTGGAAATCGCAGCCCTGACAGCTCCTCGTCCCTTGGGGGTCAATGCAGCCAACGACTGGACCAAAGACATGGCCAAAGACGGCTTTCCCGAGCTGAAGAAACTCTACGGTCTGTACGGTGTTCCTGATGCGGTCAGCCTACACAATGCAACCCATTTTCCACACAACTACAATCACGTGACCCGCGTGCCGATGTACGGGTTTATGAACCGGCTGTTCGGCTTAGGCCTCGGCGAACCGATCCTTGAAAAAGACTTTCAGGTCCTCCAAGCTGCCCAGATGACGGTTTGGGACGATCAGCATCCCAAGCCCCCAAGCGGAATCGAGTTCGAAGCCGACCTGCTCAATCGCTGGGCAAACGACGTATCGGCCAAGGTCGCAGCTTCACCCGAAATCCGCCAAACCGGCTGGAAGACGATCCTCTCGCCTGCCAACGCCATCGCAAAGTCTCTTGCGGTTACGGAAGCAAAATCGGAAGACGGAATCTCCACCATCCGCATCGTCAACGCCGATGGAACCAACGTAGGTGTCCTCAGATCCGGCTCCCCGCTGGCGGGCAACGCGAACCCCAGCCTGAAAATCCGAATCGTTCAGGACCTCCAAGGCTCTCAAGTCCCCAAATCCGACGAAGCGATCCTGGCGATCGACGATGCTTGGGGGATCCAATTCGGAGCCTCGGAGCAGTCGCTTGTTAAAAACCCCCGTCCCGCAGCATGCTATACCTACGGCTATAACCCAAGTTTGTATCTGCGGAAACTCGCCGTGCTGATTGCCCTGCTCGATGCACCCTCGAGCAAATCATTGCAGAACGCGGCTTGGCAAGCAGATGGAGCTACAGGTACCCTACTCGATGCGGCCGCTGTGCTTCGGCCCCAACGTATCAAGGTTCCTGAGGCGACCCCAACATTCGACTTCGCCAAAGCCTCCTCGATCAAGGATCCGAACCTCTTGCCAGGATCGTTGCGTTTTGGCAATACCGCCGGACTCCATGCGACCGCAATAGAAATGTCCAAATAATCCCTTCTGGAAATCCCAATCGATGAAACGTTTCAAGGCATTTTGGAAAGAGACACGCTGGCTCTGGACTTTCTATTCTTGCATCCTGGCCGGATTGATCCTCCTGGTTCACCCGATCTTTCTAGCCGTGATCCCCATGCTCGTGGTGATCTTCATCTACTTTGCCTTGGTCCGTTACGATCAAGACGGAAACTTTATCGGAGCCTAAGCTCGTTCTTAGGACTACTCCGAGGATGCATCGAACCGTCGGATCTGAAGCTGACCTCGACGGAAGCGAAGCTCGATGCGGCCAGGCATCTGCATTCTTTGAGGATGGGGCGTCTTGAGAGCTTTTTCAATCCACTTGCGAACTCGATTCCAATGCGGCTGTCCTACATCCCCAAGTGGCCAGCCCATTCGATGCCAGATCCGAACCAGAGCGCATTGCAGGACCGGCCAAGCCAACCTATCGAGCCCCTTGGAGGCGACAATCTGTAAGGAGTCTAACCCCCAATCGATCGCAGCCGAGTCGAGCCACTCTTTGGCCATCCCCTCGATGACATCATGCTCCTGTCGGATCAACTCGCCGGCCGTCCAAAGACGTTCTTTGAGCCGGTCCGAGCCAACGAATCGCTCCAGGTAGGGCAAGCACTCCTTGCGGATGCGGTTGCGAGTAAATCGATCGCTCAAATTGCTTTCGTCGATGCGGTAGGATTGCCCTAACGAACTCAAATACTCCAGCAACTCAGACTTCCAAACCCCGAGCATCGGATGAGCTAGCCACAGATGGTCATCCAAGACCCTTTCGGTACGGATCCCAGCCAACCCGGCCGGACCGGTCCCTCGAAGCAGATGGTGAAGCATCGTTTCGACTTGATCGTCGGCCGTGGCACCCGTCGCGATCCATCGGGCATCGAATCGGTGAGCCGTGTGCCGGAGAAATTTGCTCCTGGCCTTTCGCCAGCGAGACTCTCCTCCTTGGTGCATCGGCTCCGGAGCAGCCTCCAGGACCGCTTCTAGACCCAGGCTCTGCGCAAGATCCTTCACGAATGCCTCGTCTTGATCGCTCTGCGCACCGCGGAGTCGGTGGTTCAAGTGCGCTACGATCAGGCGTGTTTGCCCCGAGACGGCCTGCGATTTTACGATCTCATCGAGTGCCCGGAGCATCGCCACACTGTCGGGACCTCCGCTGAGGGCCACGACCACGGCTTTACCACACCAGCGATCCGCAGGCCAGCTCTCGAGTATCGCTTGGCAAACTCGAGGTAAGGAACGGTTCATGGAGCAGTTCGTGGAGCAGTTCGTGGAGCGTTGGTGGCTCTAAAGAGCACTCGCAGGATCAAGGATTCGAGGGTTTGTCCGGAGAGGGTTTCGCGGGAGTCGGTTTGGCGAAATCACCGGCCGTCGCAATGATGAACTTGTCGGGATCGATATGTTCGGCAATCGCATCATTGACCGTTTCAACGTCGAGGCTGGCGATCTTCTCTTCGAGCTTCTCGTAATAACTCATATCGCGGCCGGCAAAGAGGTTCGTCGCGAGGAGACCAGCAAGTGCACCGTCGCGAGAGCGGCTCAATTGCTGGCTCTGTAGAAAGCCTTGAATCCCGGCCTGAAGTTCTTGCTCGGTCACACCATCCTTGACGAGCTTGCGTACCTCTTGGTCGATCGTCTCGACGAGTTTGTCTCGATTCGAGGGGTTGGCGATCGCATAGACGCTCAGCGATGCGAATTCGTCGATAGGGTTGGCTCGCAGCATACTACCGACGCCATAGGAAAGACCTTCTTGTTGGCGGACTCGATCCCCGAGCCTCGAGGAGAGGGTGCCTCCGCCGAGCACGAAATTGCCCATGAGCAAGGCGGCATAGCTTGGATCATCATCCCGCATGGCGTATTGCTGGGTTGCAAAATAGACCGAATTGGCCTTATCGGGTGTTTCGACCGATTTCATGGACTTTTGCAGATCGAACGTCGGAGCCACCGCAGCGCGCTGGTAAGGAATATTCGCTTTCCAATTGCTGAGGATTCCCGAGAGTTTCTCTTGCACCTCGGCAGGGTCGAAATCCCCGACGACGGAAACTTCACCCTGACTCCCCGAAAGGAAGTTAGCGTGGAGGGATTGGACTTCTTCGAGTTTGAGGGCTTTGATGTCCTGGAGCTCTTCTTCGACGGTCGCATCGTAGCGGATGTCTCCGCGCTCATAAGGGTTCAGCGAACGGGTCACGTCCCGCATCGCTAGGACTTGCGGTTCCTGCAACTGGCTTTCGAGTTCGGCGATCGTCTGGGATCGGAGCAACTCAAATTCCTTGGCGTCAAAACCAGGTTCTCGGAGCATTTCTCGCATGACATCGAGCACATCGAGAAGGGTTTCTCGTTTGGTTTCAATGCTCACGCTCAGGACCTGGCGGGCCGATTGGACGCTCAGATTGGCCTTGAGTTCATCGAGTCGGTCGTTGAACTCTTGAAGTGGCATCTTGGCGGTCCCACGCGAAAGCATGGGGCCGAGCATCTCGATGGCAGTCGACCTGCCCTTGAGTGAATCCTCGTCGCCGAATCGCAAGTTCAACGTGACGTTGACGGTGCTTCCACGGGTTTTCTTCGGGAGCATCGCAAAGGGGATCCCCGACTTGAGCTTGCCCTTGGTCACCCGCGATTCGATGTTCTTGGGGCTAGGTTCGAATTGTTCACCCTCGCTGGCCGCTTCGCGTCCGATGTAACCGGAAAGCATCGGTTCGAGGTTCGGTCGATCCGGGACCTCGATCCGATCGGCGGCACTGACAGGTTCAAAAATCCCAACGGTTCGGTTGTTTCGGACCAAGAACCGCTGGGCGGCGTTTTGCACGTCGGCAGCCGTGGTCTTTTCCAAATTGTCTCGGAACAGGAAGTACAACCGCCAGTCGCCTTGGGCCGCCCAGTCGCTCAAATTGATTGCCAGCGACTGTGTCTTGGCTCCGAGCATCTCGCGTTGGTTGAGCAATTGCCTTCGGACACGCTCGACCTCGGCCTCAGTGATCGGCTCTTGGGCGAGATTCTCCAAGGTATCGAGCATCGTTTTGCGGGCATCGTCGAGCGACTGTTCCTTGGGAACCTGAGCCAAAATCGTCAGGAGCCCCGGATCGTGCAACGCAGGTGCGTCGGCGGCCACAAAGGTCGCTTTCTTCGTCTCGACGAGCGCCTTGTAAAGCCGTCCGCTGGGAACATCGGTTAGGATAACCGAGAGGATTTCAATCGCAGGGAATAGCGGATCCGAACCCGAAGGGATGTGATACACCGCTCCGACGTATTGCGTGTCTGCCACGCGTCGGACCGTTGTGATCCGATCCCCGTCCTGGGGGGGCTCTACGGTATAAGTCAGTGGCAATGGGGTCTTGGGTCTAGCCAGAACTCCAAAGTACTTCTGGATCCACTCCAACGCTTTGTCTTGGTCGAAATTACCCGCGACGATCAGCATGGCATTGTCGGGCCGATAGTACTTGCGATAGAACGCACGCAAGCTATCGACCGGGACCCGCTCGATATCGCTGCGGTTGCCGATGGTGGACTTTCCATAGTTGTGCCACTGATAAGCTGTCGAGAACATGCGTTGTTGAAGGACCCCAACCGGGTTGTTCTCTCCTTGCTCAAATTCGCTCCGCACAACGGAAAACTCTTTTTGGAGGTCTTCGCCAAGTATCTTGCTGTTGACCAATCGGTCGGCTTCTAGGCGGATGGCGAACTCTAGGTTCTCATCGCCAGCAGGAAGTGTCTCGTAGTAGTTGGTACGATCCAGCCAGGTCGTTCCGTTAAAGTCCGCCCCTTTGTCCTTGAGCAACTTGGGAATCTCTGGATGAAGTTCGGTACCCTTGAAAAGCATGTGTTCGAGCAGGTGTGCCATCCCGGCTTCGCCGTAACCTTCGTGCCGAGAACCTACGAAGACCGTGCAATTGACGGTCACTTTGGGCTGGCTTCGATCCTGAAACAGCAAGACTTTCAATCCGTTTTCCAAAGCGAACTCGGTGATTCCCTCAACCGTGGTAATTTTTTCAGGCATTTTGTCGTCGGCAAATCCGTTTGCGGTAAGGCTGATCCAACATCCTAGAGCTAACATAGCCCAATGGCGTACTGGAACGAAACATGGAGAAAACATCATCGAGGGACTCCGGGTGTGTCTTTCGAAACTGCAGTAAAAAATAGAACCAGTAGAGATTGTACTTAAGAATTCCAGTTTGGATCGGTCCAATCTAGGAGCCCGGAATGGGATTCGTTAGATTTCAACACCGCTCAAGCGTCCAAGTCATGAATTTTCTAAAAAGTGGAACCACGAAAGATGGCATTTCAAGAGGTTGCAACATCCCAAGCCTTAGTCGAGGGCCAAGGGATCGAAGTCGTCTGGCAAGGGAATATCATCGCCCTGTTTCGGCACAGCGGTGCGGTCTACGCACTGGATGGACTTTGCATGCATCAAGGAGGCCCGCTTGCCAAAGGCAAACTCGCCGAGGGAACGATCCAGTGCCCTTGGCACGGTTGGAAGTACGATTTGAAAACCGGAAACAACTCAGCGACCTGCCAATCCATGCTCAAACCCTACTGCGTTCGAGAACAGGATGGGAAAATTGAGATTGACTTCGACGCTTGATCCTCTCTAGCATCGGCCCCGAGTCCGGAGGGTTTCCGGCATTTCGCAACGGATTTCGACAATCGAAACGGTCAGGAGGACCGCAGTGCAAACGATCAAAACAGCAGTCGTTGTAGTTTTGTTGCTCTTTGTGCTCTACGGCGGTTACATCGCTCTGAATCACCGAGAACCGGAACTAAACCCAGATTTACAAGGTTTGGTCGGCCCCGATGTATTCAATGCGGATGTCGATTTACCGGAACCAAACTATGCTCCCCTATCGAGCTCTTCGGCCAGCCGAGCAACCCCAGGGAGCCTCCCCTCGGCCCCCAACGGATCGACTCCTAGCAACGCTTTTGAGGCATTCGCCAAAAATCCGAACCCCTCGTTCTCGGCCCCACCCCCCCTGTCCCTGCCCTCCCCAGGCCCCGCCCAACCCTCACCCTCTTCCTCCAATCCAACTCTCGATCCTCAGTTACCCGAAATCCCCTCCTTGGAGTTGCCCAAGTCGCAATTGCCTCTAGAGCCACCCTCGCTCGGAGCACCTGTCGGAACCCTGCTGCCCAAATCCTCCTCTCCGAACCTAGACCCGAACGTCAAGCCCGCTGCCGGTACGAAGTCCAACGAGATTCCCGTTTTGGATCTCCCCTCGCTCCACGGCGATGCCAGGACAATGTCCGATGCGACCCGACTTCGCAACCCCGATGCTAACTCGCAGAGTCCAACGGCCGAGCTTGGGAATACTCCTGCTGCACGGATGCCATCTTCCGTATCAGGCAAGTCTTTTTCCAACGCCAAGCGAATGGCGCTCGAACAAGCAAACGCTGGGAAGCTCAAGGAAGCACTCGCCACGCTCTCGGTCTTCTACAACGCTCAGGATCTGACCTACGAACAACAAACCGACTTGATCGACCTGCTCGACGCCCTGGCCCGCGAGGTGATCTTCTCCCAAAGGCACTTGCTCGATGTACCCTACGTTGTCAATCCAGGTGAAACACTCGAACAAGTAGCCAAAACGTGCAACGTACCCGTGTCGATCTTAGCGAAAATCAACGGACTCGACGAACAATCCGCGCTGGCACCCGATAGAAAACTCAAGGTCCTCCAAGGACCATTCCGCGCTGAAATCGTCCTGGACCGCAGTGAGATGACCCTGTTTCTCGGCGAACTCTACGCAGGTCGTTACCCTGTAAGCTTCGGCGACGAACCGGCCGCACGCCCAGGAGTCTACGAAGTCCAAGACAAACAAAGGGATCGAAATTACTACTCGGCTAACGGAATGCAAATTCCGGCCAAGGATCCAAGAAACCCTCTGGGTGGATACTGGATCGATCTTGGAGAAGAACTTTGCATCCACGGATCGCCAGCCGTCGAAACCGGAACGACGAATATCGGTTGCATCAGCCTATCACCGCTAGATGCAGGAGATGTTTTTGGTATGCTCGGACGAGGATCCCAAGTATCCATCCGCAAGTAAACCAAAAACAGTCCATCCACCCAATACGTTCTATGACATACGACCAAGAGCAACTCAAGGCGCTGGTGCGCAAGCACGCCTTGCAGTTCGGGAACTTTACCCTAGCTAGCGGCAAACAGGCCTCCTTTTATCTCGATTGCCGCAAAGTGACCCTGCACCCTCAGGGGGCCAACTGCATCGCCGCAGGACTCTTGGATCTGATCGAGTCGAGCTTTCCAGGCCAATTGCCCGCTTCGGTCGGCGGCCTTGCGATCGGGGCCGATCCAATCACCGCGTCGATCGTCGTGCATGCAGGACAACGAGGCTTGCCCCTGCTGGGCTTCATGGTCCGCAAAGAAGCCAAAACACATGGCACAGGCAAGCTGGTCGAAGGGCCCGTCGAGCCGGGCATGAGTTGCGTGATTGTCGAAGACGTCATCACTAGCGGAGGCAGTGCTCTCAAGGCTGCCGAATCGGCCAAGGACTTCGGTTTGGAAGTCCAAGGCATCTTTGGGGTCATCGATCGGCTCGAAGGGGGCCGCCAAGCGATCGAGCAAGCTGGCTATCGACTAGCTACTCTCCTGACGATCGACGATTTCCGCGAATCGACCTAGCACCTTTCGGTAGCTGTCAGTCTTGGCCCCGCCGGCATAAAGCCGACGGAGGCCAAGAAGCCCAACCGTCGGGCTTGTCCCGGCGGAGGCGTAACTAAGCAGCTACAGCGGCTCCCCCCTTAGAGCGCTTAATCTATTTCTTCCGCCTCCAGGCGGAAGAAAAAGATGAAATAGCAGAGTGTCGCGAGGCCTTCGGTAGCCGTCAACCTTGGCCCCGGCGGCATAAAGCCGAATGGAGGCCAAGAAGCCACTAGTCAGGCATTGCGGCCGTGTATCCTTCAGCCATTCCACCCAATGCGCGGTATGTTTGCAAATCGACTGTGTTGGAGATGAAACGAACACTACCGTCTGCCCCGGCAAAATTGGCTCCTACCGAGTGGTCGCTGGTAAATCCATAATTGTTTTGCCAATCCTGGAAGCAGTTCTCGTAGCCCTTACGCAATGGTACGCCAGCGGCCTGCGAGCATACTGGGGGCGCATTCAGAGGGATCGCTACCGTAGCGACACTACCATTGAACCAAAACCACCAGTTGTGATCGGTAAATGAGCCGACCGACTCGCCGACCATCAAGGTGTTGCTCAGGCCGTCTTTAACCGCCGCGATCAGCGTGTTGCAGGGAACGCCAAGGTTATTGCCTGAGGGTAACGGAGCAGGTCCAGGTCCTACATACCCGGCAAAAAAGATTCCGTTGCCATTGCCGATCCCATTGCCGTTGTTCTTGAAAAAAGGATCCGAACCAAAGTTTGAATCACCGGTGGTAAAGAAATTGCCCCAGGCCCAATTCGAGCCGGCCACCCCTTTGTAGCTAGTCACCGCATATTGCTGACCGTTCGAGGTACGCTGAGCCCGTAATGGGAGAACCGTAGGGGTCGTATCGCTCGGACATCGGTACAACGAAATTCGCTGTTGGGCAATCCATGGATTCGAGTTGACCGTCGGAAGCGTCGGTCCACCGACATTCCGTGGGTCATTGCTCACATCGCGCGTCATGTCGATATTGCGAAACAAACTATCTTGTTCAATGTAAGGCAAAATGTTGGTCATCCACGAGACCTGAGTGGGCGACCAAGGAGCATTGGGCTGAGGATCGGTAACAATGTCGCGACCCACAACAGCATTCCCGACACTTCCTGGCAATTGCTTGCGGGCCGACTCGTGATTGATACACGCCAGAGCGATTTGGCGAATGTTGTTCGCACAGGACATCCGACGCGCTGCTTCCCGGGCCGCTTGCACTGCCGGCAACAGAAGCCCAACCAAGACCCCAATAATCGCAATGACCACGAGCAGTTCGACGAGCGTAAAGCCCCTGCGTCTTTGAATGATGCTACGGTTCATCTGCGTTTCTCCAGCGGATAAGTTTTTATTGGGCAAAATTGGGTTCAGTCGACTCGCATCCAATCGATGGACTCAAAAGCTCCATGTCCTATCGATTCCGTTCCAGTCTACAGCAAGCCATTCGACTCGCGTGCTTAATCCTACGGATCCTTGACGTAATGTCAAGAAAAACCAGACGTTACGCTTCTATGCCCACCCCAGATCGCTGCTCGCCATTCGGTTCGACCAAAAAGACACTTGACAGTTTCATCAACTGTCGTAAGATTCAATCAGTCAATCAAGTGGTTGATTGTTTTTCTGTCGCAAACGGCAGAGCAATACAACGCTAGTCAACACTCCGTAGGTAGCATCGATGGAAACAAGCCGAAATGAGGAGGCTTCTGACGATCGCGATTGCTCGGATCTCGAACACCTCGAGGCCAAGAGTCCGATGCCGCTTCTGGACCAAGAAATTTGCAAGCGAACCGCAGCGATTTTCCGAGCTATGGGCGACGCGAGCCGCCTTCAACTCCTGGCACTCCTTGCCAAACGAGAAATGTGCGTCACGGAACTCACTGGCCGTCTATCGGACAATCTGCCAGCGATTTCCCAGCGTCTCAAACTCCTTCGCGCCGAGAGGCTCGTGAGTACCCGTCGCCAGGGCAAGCACATTTACTACTCGCTTGCCGACAACCACATCGCTTCGTTGATCGAAAACGGTCTAGCTCACGGCAGTGAGACCGACTGTAAGGTTTGCCCACCTACGTAACACTCCGCTGTTTTACCCTTTGTTTTGTCCTTGAAGAAAGAAATTGAGAGATCTGAAAATGTCACACCACCACGAAAACCATGACCATGTCCACGGAAAAGACTGCGGGCATACTGCAGTCGAACATAATGGACATATCGACTATCTCCACGATGGACACTTGCATCACCCGACCCTCGACGGGGTGATCGAGGAGCATGTCCTGGAGGTCTCGACTCATAACCCGGCCTCCTGCACCGGCGGACATGCCTGCTCGGCCCACCCGGCCGACCATGTGCACGGACCTGGTTGTGGACATCCAGCGGTCCCTCACGGCGACCACATCGATTACCTTGTCGATGGCCACTTGCACCACCAGCACAATGGACACTGCGACGACCATGGAAAGCTCCAGGTCGTCGGACAGTGAGCTCGGGTCTAGTTCCCCCACGGTCCCCATCTTTGGGAACTCCCTATTCTTCGGAAACTGTTTGATCTACTTGTCTTGAATCCGTCTTGACCTGGCTTCCTTCGGTTGTCTATTCTCCGGGGCAGGCCAGGGCAAGTTCGGTAATTCCGGCGAGCTTGGTCAGCGTTACAGGATAGACCTGCCAAGCGGATTTAGGTTGAGTGCGTTCAACAAGGATGGTTGAGTTCCATGTCCACTACGAAAACAGTCTTTACGACCGGCGAGGCTGCAAAGATTTGCAAAGTCAGCCAACAGACAATCATCCGTTGCTTTGACAACGGAACACTAAAAGGATTTCGCGTACCCGGGAGCCGATTTCGTCGTATCCCTCGCGACCATCTCTTTGTCTTTATGAAAGATAACGGGATCCCAACAGACGCCTTGGAAAGCGGCCGAAAGAAGCTCTTGATCGTCGATGACGATCAGGACTTGGTCGATCTGATGCGAGACGGTTTTGAACGCGATGGGCGATTCGAAATCCGCACCGCAAACAACGGTTTCGACGCCGGAATGCAAGTCAAGGAATTTCGCCCCGACTTGGTGGTCCTGGATGTGATGCTACCGGACATCAATGGCCGCGAAGTCTGCCAACGCGTCCGCTCGGATCGCACCATGGACACCGTCAAAATCCTATGCATCTCTGGGATGGTCGAAGCAGACAAGATCGCCGATCTTCGCTCCGCCGGCGCCAACGACTTCATGCAAAAACCCTTCACCATCGATCAACTCATCGAGAGGGTTTGCGATCAACTTGAAGTCGATCGGCCTGTCGCTATGGTCTAGTCGACCTGCTTGGCGACCTCTTCGAAATACTTGCGGGCCGCAGGATGGTAAGGTAACCCTTGCCATTCGGCGGCCATCTCTTTGGCGATCAGCCCATCGGTCAATCCTTGGGTCTCATAGAGAGCCTTGAGACACTCCTGGACCAATCTTGAAGGGGCGTCGCGCCGGACGACCAACAAGGCGGCTGTCGCAAGCGAACTGACTGGAGCTTCGAGACTCCCTCGATACGCACCTGCTGGAAATTGGTACAGCCGGAACATCGGCTCGGCAAGTGTCATGTTCGGTGCATCGTCGATCGAGAGCAACCGATACTCTCCTGAGCTAATCAACTCCGACAATCCAGGTTGCTCGGCCTTGATCACCGCAAACATCGGCAGTCGGCGCTCACGGACCCCAACGGTATTCCAGTCGCTATCGACGACATCAAGGTCCTTCTCGCTCATGCCAAAATACTTCAGTAGCTTCAAAGACGCCTGGCGTGTTCCGGAATCCTTGCTCCCTAGGACCACCGATTGACCCTTCAAATCGGTGACCTTGGAAATCTCGGTACCACGGGGGATCAATATGTGGATTGGCTCAAAGAACAATGGGGCCACCACGGCGACCTGATCGGCTCGAACCGTCGATTCTTGCATCAATGCGACATCGGCATGCTTGTCGAGCAACTGTTTGAGGTTCTCGACCGACCCGCCCGTTGCCGTTACCGTCGGTTGCCGCCCATTGCCAGTCCGCATCCGATCGGAGATTTTACCCGCCAAATCGTAGTACATCCCTCCGGGGGATCCCGATGCGATGGTGATTCGATTCGGAAGACTCCAATCGCGGAATTGATCCCATAGGGAGTTTCCCAGCAGTCCGATGGCCAATATGCCAGCAGCGGTTGTAAGGAACAGGTTTTGTGCCCATCGTTGAGAGCGGCTAGGCTCGACCTGTCGCCCTCCGGTCAGGGCTGCGACAATCGGGATATTCGCTATCCAAAAACGGGCCCGCCGCATGAGTGTCGGGGGTCTGGCCTCGATGGGATGCCCGTTGAGGAATCGTTCCAAATCGTCAGCAAGGTGAGCCGCTGATGCGTAGCGAAGGTGAGGTTGCTTTTCAAGACACTTGCCGACGATCGTCTCTAGATCGACATGGATGTTGGCCTGCTGTTGCCGGACCTGAGGCGCCGGCCTATTGATCACCAGCATAATCGTCTGCATCACCGATTCGGCCTGAAAAGGGGGCTTGCCAGTCAGCAGCGCAAAAAGAATCGCCCCCATGGCATACACATCGGTTGCAATCCCCTGAGCTTCGCTCTTTCCTGCCGCCTGCTCTGGCGACATATAGCTCGGCGTTCCAATCGTCGCCCCTGTGGCCGTCAAACCTTGTTCGGCACCCATCTGCTTGGCAAGCCCAAAGTCGGTGATCACTACGCGATCGCTCTCATCGATCAGAACATTTGCTGGCTTAAGGTCTCGGTGGACCACCCCGAAGGAATGCGCGTAATGGATGGCCCTGGCCACATCCATAACATACTTGACCGCACGCTTGGCCTCGAGCGGTCCTTCATTGAGGATTTTCGACAAGTCCGTTCCTGGGATATAGTCCATCGAGAAGTAGTGATGGCCGTTGCTCTCACCGCAATGATAGATCGTCACGATACTCGGGTGCGTTAACTTCGCGACGCTTCGGGCCTCGCGGTAAAACCGGTCGACTTCGTCGTCGCTGGCCAATGCCCCAGACCGTATCATCTTGACGGCCACTTCACGGTTCAATGCCGTTTGAGTCGCCAAATAAACCACCCCCATCCCTCCACGACCTAAGACACGCTGAAGGATGTAGTCTCCAAAACGGCATGGCAGGGCGGCTTGGCTGTTCTCGAGCGAGGGAAAATCGGAAATCTTCCCCCCGGATCCTGCAAGCTCCGAAAGGCTGAAGTCGACCTCATCGCTGAGCAACCGACGAGGCCTCGAGGGCGAGTCGATCGTCGCTGCGTTCGGATCGTATAGGTCTTGCCCTTGTTCCACCACGTCCCCAGAATCCGCGACTTGCTCAGACCCGATCGGTTCACCAGCGATCGATCCGACTGTCGAGGCCTCCTGGTCGGCGATTTCTGCCAAGGTCGGGCCAGCCATCTTCTCGATCCAATCGGCCGTTTCAAGCAACTGGGCCAACCGATCCCGAAACTGTGGGTATTGCCCTAAGAACACTTCGCGGTCGACGACGTTCTCGGCATCATGCGCTCGCAAAAACTCAAGCAGAATCTCGTCGAATTCCTCGGTCAACTCATCTTCGGATGGATTTTCAGTCATGCAAGACCTGCGCTAGCGGCGCCTCGAAATCACCTGAATTCCCTCAACTGCTGTCCAAACACCCTGACCACTATACACGATCTGATGCCGTTTTTGATTTTGCGAAGAGCCTAAAGCGGCTTGGCAATGCAGTAAATCCGCGTTGCAGTCCGGATCAAAACCCGATCCCTCAAAATCGCTGGACTGGCCATTCCCATGTCGTCACTCTCGAATTCATTGGTGTGGAGGACCTTGAACTCATCCCCCGCTTGAATCACAAACGTTTGGCCTTCTTCGTTCAGGCAGAAGATCTTGTCCCCGTAAGCCCACGGTGAGGAGGTAAATGCCCGTCCGTTGGGGATCCGTTGCCGACTGTATATCTCCTTGCCCGTCGCCGCATCGAAACAGGCGAACAAGCCCGCATCGTAAAGAACATACAAGCGGCCGTGGTACACCAGCGTCGATGGGTTGTACGGAGCCCCTTTAGGGACACTCCATGCGATCGACTCCGAGGAGGTCGAACCCTCCGCTAAGCTGATGTCGCCACTCGCACCGGGCTTGATCGCATAAATAGGTCTTCTCTGGTCGGCGACATAACCCGAGGTCACATAGAGCAATCCCTCTGCCTCGTAAGGTGTCGCAATCGTGATGCTTGACATTCCTTTCAAAGACCAAAGCAATTTCCCGTCCAAATCGTAGGATCGCACCTGAGACGTTCCAGCCGTAACAATTTCCGTTCGATTCGAATTCTTCCATATAAATGGAGTCGACCAATTGCTCTTCTCCTCTCGCCCAACCCTCCAAATCTCCTTGCCCGTGGCTGCATCCAAACAGGCTAGATACGAGGCTCGCTCGTTGTCGTTGCAAAAGTACAGTCGTCCCTCATGCAAAACCGGAGATGCGGCCGCCCCCCATCCCAATCGCGTTGGCAATGCTTCAAGCTCCGATCGCCAAATCTCGTTGCCATCGAAGTCCAAACAGAAAATCCCCAAGCTACCAAAGCAACAATAAATCCGCTCGCCGTCGGTCACGGGTGTCTCCGAGGCAAAACTGCTCTTGATGTGGATCGAACTCTTGGGAACACCCTGGTGGACTTGCTTTTCCCAAAGTGTCTCGCCAGTCTTTACGTCCAAGCACAGAACTTTCCATTGGTGCTCCGATTCCGGAGCCTTACGCTCTCCGCCAAAATAAAGCCCCTTCTTGGCCGGCTCGTAAGCCTCCGAACTGATCACCGTCGTCAAGAACACCTTATCGTCCCAAACCACCGGCGATGACCAACCACGACCAGCAACATCCTTCTTCCAAACCACATTGCTCGTCGAAGACCACTTGTCGGGCAACTTGCTGTCCAATGCCGCCCCCGCATTGACGACTGCCTCGGTGGATATCCCCCGAGACTGCGGTCCGCGAAACTGCGGCCAACGATCCTGGGCTTGGGCCACGCTCAAGATGGCCAGCCCCAACGAACCGACCGATAAAAACGTTGCAATTCGTTTTGTTGCCACCATCTTGCTCCCACTACATGGAAAAAAATCGGCTCGCCGAGGCAAATATCAACTTCGGGCTCGCGGGTGACTCATCGGCACCCAAGCCCCATTCTGTGCCGAACTGGCCACGCACTGCTGGATGAAAAACATTCCTTCGACCCCATCATGCACGTTCGGATAGACCGTGTTGACTCGCTCGATCGACTCACCCTGAGCCACAGCGATCATCGCGTCGTATGCCGAACAGTAGATGTTAGCGAACGCCTCGAAAAACGCCTCGGGGTGGCCGCTTGGCAAGCGGCAAGCTCCCCGACCACTTGCGTTCATATAAGGTGCATTCGGGTCGCGTGTGTATAGACGATGCGGTTGGCCGTTCTGTCGAACGACCATCACGTTGGGTTCCTCCTGACGCCAAGACAAAGCGCCCTTGGTCCCATCGATCTCGATCGAGAGATCGTTCTCGCGACCATGGCTGATCTGGCTAGCCGTAACGGTCCCAAGCCCGCCGTTCTGATAGCGGACGATCGCTGTGCCGTAATCGTCAAGCTTGCGGCCAGGCTCAAACGCTTTCAGATGGCAACTGATCTCCGAGGGCAAAAGTCCCGTCATGTAACGACCCAAATTGTACGCATGCGTGGCGATGTCGCCAAAACATCCAGCCGCTCCACTCTTGCTCGGATCGGTCCTCCATGCGGCTTGCTTCTGGTCGGAATCCTCAAGCTTGGTCCTCAACCAACCCTGGATGTAGTTGGACCGTACCGCCTGAATCTCACCCAATTCTCCACCGAGAATCATCTCTCGCGCTTGACGAACCAGCGGATATCCCGTGTAGTTGTGGGTCAATGCAAAGACCGTCTTGGACTTGTCGACAATCGCCGCAAGCTCTTCGGCTTGCGCTAAATCAAACGTCATCGGCTTGTCGCACACGACGTGGAAGCCCGCTTCCAAGGCGGCTTTTGCCACCTCGAAATGCGTCGAGTTAGGTGTCGTTACCGATACGAAATCGACCCGCTCACCCAACGGCTTCTTGGCTTCTTGGGCAAACATCGCCCGGTAGGATGCATAAGCCCTCGTTTTGCAGACGTCATAGTCAGGGGCCGCTTGCAAGGAACGCTCTGCATTGCTCGAAAAAGCTCCCGCGACGACCGTGGCTCGATTGTCCAAACAAGCCGCAATCGAATGGACCTTGCCGATAAACGATCCCGGTCCCCCCCCTACAAGCCCCATGTTCAGTTTTCGATCGAGAGGTCCGTTGGTCATTTGTATGCACGCTCCAAAAAAAGAAACCAGAACAGGAAAGACGCTTCGATAAGTTCTACCAAACCAAAAAGCATTTTCCAGATTCGAATCGAAAATCAAACCAGGAGTTTGTTATTTCCCTAAGGTTTCTGCATGGTCAAAGAGAATTCGACGCAACTCCAACCCCGTTTCGGGATGCTTGAGAATCCCATTGTGGGTTGTGCGAATCCAACGCTCCGAAACCACCCCGGCTAACTGCGCACTTTCCAACGGAACCAACCCATCGGTCTGGAATAGACCCATAAGCGGACCTCCAACACCTAATATCGTATGCTTGGTTACCCTCTCGGATGAATCGAGTCTGGCCAAAATCTTCAAAAACGGTTGGTCCGGATCGAGCATGTCGATGCTCGTGGGCAAACCATCTGCAAGTGTCTCCCGAAATACCCCCGGGTTCTCCTCGATGACCCGATCGATCCCACTCTCGGACTGCACGACCAAAGCACTCGCAAATCGTCCCAAGGACCGTCCGGCAGTACTGCTGCCTCGATGCGGTGTTGCGATGAAAACCGCTCGCGAAATCATCGGATGGGGATCGAAATAAAACCGCTCGGCCAACGAAGCTCGTGTTGAATCGTCGGCCACTAAGGCCTCCAAAGGCAACCTTGATACCGAATCCCAAACCCGCTCCCCACTATACGAAATCATCAGCCGCGTGATCAAGCCGCCCATACTGTGACCCACCAACACGCTCGATCGAAGTCGCTCATTGGACAACTCCGGATCGTAAAGCTCGATCACCCGATCCAACTCCGCTCGCAAGTCGCTAGCGGCTCGAATAAATGGCTTGCCCGTCGCATACTTAAAAACCCAAACCTGGTAATCGTCCATCAATACCGGATCGGCTCGCAACGCATTGTATATCTCCCCATAAGTATCCGGGCTCGAGAGCAAACCATGCACAAGGATCAACGGAATCTTGTCGGGCTCGAAGGGCTCGAGCATCGTCAGACGCGATCGATCCTCGGATCGATCTGGAAAAATGAAATCGCGGTACCGCGTCTGCGGATGATGATGCAACGCATAAGCAATGCTGGCCGTCAAGTCAAAAGCCAAACGAACCTCGAGTCCGTCGATGTCAATATCGCGAATACTCACCGGATTGTAAAAATCGATGGTGCGACCGTCCGAACTTAAAACCCCTGTGGCCGCGAACGCCGATACTTCCCCGAGAAACGCTTCGCGAGGATCCCCAAGTGCTCGACGCTCAAGCGATGCACTCTGATGGCCACGACGAACGATCACCACCGGCACCCCAACCCCATCGCTTATCTGCTCGGTCTTCAATCGCTCATTGCCATAATGTCCGATCAATACCAACTCTTGGAAATCCTCCGGTTCCCATGCAAAGCCATGAAATTGAACCCCCAAAGTCTCAATGTGTCCTCCACGATCGACCCTCCAACCTGCCGACAACGGTCCGCTTTGAATCCCCCGGTTCTTGACAAGTAGACTCTTTAAATGATTGTCCGCATCTGCGGTGTGGGCTAGGCAAGAGAGAATCGGGCCCCCCGGTCCAATCCAAAACGACTTGCACCGAATCGAATGGCATCCGATCCCACTACTCAACGCCAACAAAGCGGATGCAACTGCCAACAGCAGCCGACCCGATGATCTAGCTAACGACTTGGCCTTGGCATCTGACATAAAAAAACATTCAACGCCCAAAGCGATACAGAACGATACGGACTCTATAAAGCGACGATTCAGCGAACTATCGACCAAGCCAACGGCGGAATCCCCATAATTCAACAATTTTGCTATCCGTCCGATCTGTCTGATCTGTCTGATCCGTCTGATCCGTCCGATCCGTCTGATCCGTCTGATCCGTCCGATCCGTCCGATCCGTCCGATCTGTCCGATGCATTTCTTGACATCGTTTAGAAACTTCCATAACTTTCGTATCGATCAAGATCTACACGACCAAGATTTGTAATCCTCTTCACAGGTCCACTCTCAAATGCCTCATTGGACTTTCGATCAACATCTCCAAACCATGCGAGATCAAAATGTGCGATTCTCGCCCCGTGTCGGTCAAGGCACGCGTCACTTTCCTCTGATGGACCCTTGCGGAAAACCCATACAGCGAGATCCAGCCAGCGAACGCTTGGAAATCGAATCTTATCTTTCGAATCAGTCCGCCGAGCACTTGCGTCTGCTCGAACGACTCGCCGATGAGCTTCCTGCGATGCATGCGAAATGTCGACTCGCGGTGCTTTTGCCATGCCGTAACGAAGCTCAGCACATTCAGGATCGGTTGAACCTAATGGCCGAGCAATTTGGAGCCGATGGTCGCTTGCTCGATCGCGATCTCTATGAAGTTATTGTGCTGGTCAATAACGCGGCCGACGAGAATGTCGACTCTACTGCGGAACTGGCAAGGCGTTGGAGAAACCCCACAGGGATGAACCTATCGGTCATCCAGATGGTTCATGCTGTAGACGAAAGCGCTCCGCTGACGCTCGCTAGGAAAATCCTAGCCGATTTGGCTCTCCTTCGCGCCTCGCGAAGGAATGTCTATTCCAATCCGCTGTACCTCGTCAGCGAGGATGCCGATGTGGTTTGGAATGATCCTCGTCAGTTGTCTGAAATGTTAAATGCCTTCGATGCCCAGCCTGCAATCGATGGGATTCGAGGCTACCAAGACCGTTGCCCATGGTTGCTCATCGATCATCCCATCGTATTGCTGATGAGAAGATCATGGAATTTCTGCGAATCCTATGCGTCATCGCGTGCGCTTCGACCGGATCGAAACCCCCAATACCAATTCAATTGGAATCGACGTGTAACGAGCGGCTGGAACAGTGCCTTTACTGCCGATATCTACGCTCGCATCGGTGGATACAATCGCTTTCGAAAATTCGAAGAAGATCTCGATATAGGAGAAAAAATCTCGACGCTCAGAGCTTATGAAACCTCAAAAGGAATGATCCCTCAGGTCAATACCGTCATCGGTTTGCCGATTCGCGCCGAGGCCTCTCCTCGACGATGGTACTACCGGACCGCAAAAGGAATCGAACCTTATGATGATCGAAATGGATATGAGAATTTCTTTGCGCAGGAACACGAGCAGTTCCTCAAAAGCAAATCCTTGAACGAACTGAGCCAAGCAATCGCGCCGTTCTCATCGCTCGATCCGGCCAACATCCCACTGCTAGAGGACATGCTCCAGAAGGACTTTGAATTTCTCTGTCGACTTCATGGCTCAAAGCTCCTCGCCACCAGAGCTTACCAACGAATCCTCTCCTGGCTTGGATTTGAATCGAGCCATACCGATATCCGTGATGGACAGGTCTTCGTCCGATCCCTAGAAGGCGTAAGACGGACCATCGATCAATTCGCGGCTCGTACCCCCAAGAAACCCGTTTCCCACCTGGACCAAGTCCTCAAGGCTCCGCGACGCAGTTGCCCGATTCGACCCATTTGACCCACCCCCTACAGGGGGACACGGAGTCCATTCTAGGCCGTATCCCAATCGTAGAACGCAACCATCCCCTGCGATAGACTCCCAGGTGGAACCTCGATGAAGCCGTCGGAAAGTCCAAGCGATCGGATGTCCCCAGATCCCTGGTTGGCCAATAACAAAGCGGTGCCGTCGGATTGAATCTGAACCAACCGATACCAAACCAACCCCAAGGTCTTGGAATCCGATCCGACAACATGGATCTTCCATTTTCTCCGACCCGTCACCCGTCGAGCCATGCGATCCAACAACTCCAACCCCAATCGCCGGAAAGTCACCGCAACACTCACCGGATTGCCCGGCAATCCCATAATCAATTGACCCTCGGATCCCACCGCACCCAAAACCGGTGCGCCAGGGCGTATCGCCAATCGATGGAAAATCACCTCTGCCCCACAATGACGTACCGCTGCTGGAACATGATCGGTATCTCCCATGGAGACGCCCCCAGTCAATAGAACGGCATCGGACACATCCAAGGCCTCCTTCAATCGCGTTTGGATCTCGCTAAGGTCATCCCTAGCACTGACTCGGTTCCATTCGATCCATGGGCACACTCGCAGCATACTCTCGAGCAAGGGTCCGTTCGAATCGCGGATCTGCCAAGGCTCGATCGGTGAATCCATCCCCTTCAATTCATCCCCAGTATTGATGATCGTCACTCGGACCTTCCTCGAAACATCGATCTGTGCTTCGCGGTTCATCGATACGATCGACGACATCCTCGGCCCGTCGATACAACAACCTGCCTGTAAACCCACCTCATCCTGCCTCGCATTTTCTCCCTGTCGGCGAATATTCCATCCGAGCGGAATCTCATCCAAGGGAATCGTCACCCAAACACGGTCGCTCTCCTCACGGCAACGCTCTCGAGGAATGACCACATCGGCTCCCTCAGGCACAACCCCACCGGTAAAGATCCTTATGGCCGTATCGGCTCTGAGCACCAATCGACGGGCTCCTGCGGCCGCAACGCCACTGACTCCAAAGCAGTCCCCCCCCGTTTGAGCCTGATCGGAATTCGGCCTAAGCAGCCGATTTTCAAGCTCCTCGTATCGGAAGGCGTAGCCATCCATCGCCGAAACATCCATCGGCGGGCTGTCGCGGAAATTGAGAATCGGTCGGGCCAATATCCGCCCAGTCGCCTGCGAAACCTCGATTCGCTCATGCTCGACGACCCGCAGCCGTGACCCGAGCAAAAGATGTTTGGTCTGCAATTCGTCTAAGATATTCAGTTGCATCGGTGATCCAAAAGTTGTCGGTTTCTGAAAGGAGGATCCTTCATGGTTTTGAACTCAAAAGGTGTGCGTGCCATCGATCCTGCCACCTGACTGTATAATCGAAATTTTGAGACTTATCGATAGGAACCCAAAAGGAACAGCGATGGACCTGACACTCTGTGTAAATCGATCAATCCGGCAAGTTGGCTCTCTAGTCGCCATATTCCTATCGGCCTTGTGGCTCTTGGGGAACCTACCTTGGGCCTATGGCAAACCCCCAAACATTCTATTTGTCTTGGTCGACGATCAGTCTCCCTGGGACTTGAAAATCTACAACCCCGCATCGAAACTCGAATCTCCTGTCTTAGACCGACTAGCCCGCCAAGGCATGGTGATCGATGGAGCCTACCACATGGGCTCGTTCTCGGGGGCTGTATGCACACCCTCTCGCCACATGATCATGTGCGGTAGAACGCTCTGGCATCTGCCGATCTCACCCAAAGTCAAAGAACGCAACCTATGCCCTGCGAATCTTGAACTCCAAACGATCCCAGCGGTTTTTAATCGCGCTGGCTATATCACGATGCGGACCTGCAAACAAGGGAACAGCTACGAAGCTGCCAATGAGCAATTCGCGATCCGCAAGGACGCGACCAAAAGAGGCGGAACACCCCAGACCGGCAGCGCATGGCACGCCGAACAAGTCCTAGAATTCCTCGAATCAAGAAACGCCTCGATCCAATCGGGCAAACCCGAAAATCCCTTCTTGATCTATTTCGGATTCTCGCACCCCCACGATCAACGCGATGGCACCCCGGAGCTCCTCTCCAAGTACGGTGCAGTCAACCACACCGACCGAAATCAACTCCCTCGATCCAACCCCAACCAACCCCCAGTCCCTGAAAACTACCTCCCCGAACACCCCTTTCCCCACGGCCATCCGAAACTGCGAGACGAAGTCGATGTCAGCGGTGTTTGGGAGAATCGCGATCCGAACACCATCCGAAACGAACTCGGTCGGGAGTTTGCTTGTAGCCAATGGATCGACCAGCAAATCGGTCGCGTGCTGGACAAAATCGATTCCATGGGTGAACTCGAAAATACTTACGTCGTCTATACATCCGACCACGGAATCGCCATCGGTCGACACGGACTTCAAGGAAAACAGAACCTCTACCAACACACATGGCGGGTTCCCATGATCGTCAAAGGACCAGGAATCGCACCCGGAACGCGTGCCGAAGGAAATGTCTATTTGCTCGATACCCTGGCGACCCTCTGCGACCTGGCCGGCATTCGAGCCCCAGAGTCCAACGAAGGCCTAAGCTTTAAACCAATCCTCATGGGCCAAAAAGAAACCATTCGCGATGTCCTCTATGGTGTCTACAACGGTGGTACCAAACCCGGGTTGCGGTGTGTCAAAAAAGGTCCATGGAAACTCATCGAATGGGATGTGCTCGACGGAAAAGTACGCAGAACGCAACTATTCAATCTGGACGAAAATCCACTCGAGCTCCTCGACGAACACCATCGTCCCGATATCTACCGTTTGACAGGCACCCAAGCTCTGCCCCACCAAATCAACCTCGCCGAGGACCCGAATTACCAGGACAAACTCGCCGAAATGAGAGAATTGCTCCTCTCGGAAATGAAACGCTTGGATGACCCCTGGAGACTCTGGAACCAACCCCAAGAAGCGCAAACTCCTTAAGCTCGTTTGCTATGCTCGGGTTTGCGGTGTTCGGGTTTGCCTTGGCTAAGGCTTGACCCGAACCAACTTCATGATCCGCCCCGAAACGTTCCAGTCCTGGACATAGAGGTTCCCCTCCTTATCCCAATAGGAACCATGCGTGCCGCTGAAGATCCCCTCGATCCACTGTTCTTGCGGCACATTGAAATTCCCACCCTTGGCCGGGTCCGGATTGTGACCCAATACCGCCATGATCGTGTTGTTCTTGTCCAGAATAACCACTCGTCCATGCAAATCCGGTACCGATACATAATCTCCTTGGATCGCCACCGATGTGGGCATCCCAAGACCCGTGATCACCTCCTCGATGAACTCTCCCTCAAGACTGTAATGGACCAACCTCCCCTTAGGCTGATGGTTCCGATCGCAAATCAATAACCGAGCAGGGGTATAGCGGGTATCTAAGGTCATGCCGTGGGCTGTATTGAACTCCTTGAGGCCATTGCCCTGGGTCCCGAAATGACTCAGGTACTTGCCCGTTTTGTCGTAGCGAAAAATATGATTGCTGGCATATCCATTCGAAAGGTAGATGTCCCCATCGAGCCCCACGGTGATCGCCGTTGGATTGAACTGTTTGAGATTCAGTCCCGACTCCTCTGGATACTTGAGCCTTAAGACCACTTCACCGGTCGATGCGTTGAATTTGATCCCTTCGGCGTTAGCATTGCGGGCCCCATAGATAAACTCGCCATTGCCCTCGTCGCGAATCTCCATGTCGTGCAAACGTGTGTAATCTCCCCCAAGGTAACTGTGGATAACTTTGCCATCCGGAGAAAACACGTACACCCCCTGGTCGGCACTGGTGTAGATATTTCCTGCCTTATCGATCACCACCGATCCGTGAGTCGGACCAATGGCCGATTTGCCGTCGGGTCGCAGACCCCAGCCCGGAACGGTATCGAACGTCATCAATCCAGCACCCATCCGCACCGGCTTGAGGGCCGTCGCGGCAGCTTCCTGACCCGAAACGGGTCGAAGCACGGATGTTGTGATCAGCAATGCAAAGGCAAGCAGAGAGGTTTTCATCAGGAATCTCGTCAAAAGGGAAAAATTTGAATCTAAAGCAATCCATTCGGTTCCGCAGAACGACTTACGGCAGGATCGACCAGAACGGCCCGTATTGTACATCAAGCCATCGATGGGTTGCTCAGGTCCAAAAGAATGCTTGTAGTGTTGCCCAACTGGGCTACCATGAACCCTTTGAACGTCCGTCTCGTCCCGTCCCCAAGTTCACTCCTGGAGTCTGCCTAAACACTGTGCAAACCGAAGAATCAAAAACACCGGAAACCCACCAGACGATAATCCCTCCGACGGCCGATAATCTCAAGCGTTTGGCTGGTGATCTGGGGATCGAGGCGATCGACGATCCTACCTGGGCTAAACTTGCGATGTACTGCCAGTTGGCTTGGGACTGGAACTCCAAAATCAATCTCACGCGACACACCACTGCGGAACTCTTTGTCCAACGCGATTTGCTCGATAGCTATCAGCTTAGCAAACTCCTTCAACCCAACGAAGAAATCCTCGATCTGGGTACGGGTGGAGGCGTTCCAGGGATCCTTCTGGCCATCCTCCGCCCAGACCTAGATGTCTCCCTGTGCGATAGCGTAGCGAAAAAAGCCAAGGTCGCCCAAGACATCGTCCAAAAACTCGGGCTCGACACCCGTGTCTTTCCCATCAGTGGCACCCTCGTGTTGGCCGAGGATCGTTTCGACTCGGTCGTCGCACGCGGCGTCGGCCCTCTGGTCCGACTCTGCGGGTGGCTCAAAGACGAATGGCACAAGATCGGACGACTTCTTGCCATCAAAGGACCACGTTGGGTCGATGAACGAGGCGAGGCTCGGCATCGAGGACTCCTCCAAGGACTGCAACTTCGACGTATGGCGACCTACCCCATGCCGGGGACCGAATCCCAAAGCGTCATTCTTCAGATCGCTCGGAACACAAGTCCCTTTGCCAAAACTCAAATCGGCACCATCGAAGAGTAACCCTAGCCCCGGTGCTTACGCAGCCATCCGCGTACCATCGCCGTACCTATCGCCACGGCGATAAAAGGACCCGTCACCCAAATCGACTTCGGTCGATACACAAACAATCCAAGTACCAAAGTGCATGCGATCATCAACATCGTTCCACCTGGTGCCCGTCGGATGGCTTCAACCGCAGGCCAAGCCAGCCACATGCAGATCAGCACCAACCCCACCTTGCTAAACGTATCGGTCGCCAACCAACGCTGCCCATCCCATATCGCCGGGGCAAACCGCATCGATAGACCCATGCAAAGTAGCACGACTCCAGAGATCAACGCCACCCACCGCGGCAACGGATTCGAGGTTGGATTCATCAATAAGCTTCCAACAACCTGAGCCAACGCTGGACGGGCTGGAGCAACGGGGCCTCAACGAGTTTCGATGAGTCCAAATCGCTCCCCTGCCGCTGCACGCTGTAGCCGTTCTTGCGGATTCTCTCAACAAAGTCATCGACCCCCTTGTCGCTGCTGTTGACAAAGTAACTCGCCGCCTTAAACGGCTCGCTCGGATTGATGCGTAGCCCCCGAGGGGCCTTGGGGTTGCTCAACCACACCCCGCGAAACAACTCAGGAAATTGAGCGGCTGTGATGTAGGCGAGGATCGTCCCACTATCAAATCCACCTACAGCAATCCGCCTGCGATCGATCGAATAAGTCCTTGCAAGCCAAGTTTGCATCCGCATCCCTACCTCGACCTCCTCAAAGCTCCATCCCTTCTCGTCCGAGGATTGCGCAACGGCGATGATCCAACGATGCTCCCTGGCAAATGGCTCCCAGGCCGAAGCCCACTGCGATTGATCCAACGATCCGGCATCCCCAAAAAGGACCAGCAGTCCATGAGGTACCTTCCGACTGTAGTTCGACGGTACAATCGCAAACGCCTTGTTCTTCACGTCGCTCATGGGTACCTGAATCGTTCCAACCTCCGACTTGCCGTCGGCTGGCTCTGCGGCTGACTCTGCGGCAGGATCCTCTGTGGCCGGCTCACTGGCAGCCTCGGGCGCAACTTCAGGCTGATAATCCCACTCGAAGTCACCCTCAGGACGTGTCGAAGGATCGAGCTTGATGCGGCTTGCGACCCCAGCCGCATCGCGAACCCCTAGCTCCAAAGCAACCCGGTAATTCAAGTTCACCAACTGGTTCTCCAAACTCCGTTTTTCGTCGATTCGGACTCCATTGATCGATTCGATCACCCATCCAGATCGCAATCCAGATCCAGCCGCCGGTGATCCTGGAACGATATAGCTGATCTTTGGGGCATCGGCCGCAGACGCCGGATCGATCAAAATCCCCAAATAAGGCTCCTTGTACAACGGCATTTCGCGAGCCAACGTCGCGGTGATCTCCTTGCGATCCGAGCCTCTCTCAACGACCAAAACCAATTGCATCCCCGCATCGAGCGGACCTATCGCATGCTTGAATTGGGAATGGTTCGCCACAGGCTTGAGATTCGTTGCACTAGGCCCCGCAGCGACAACCTTGTCCCCAATCTCAACCCCACCCTCGGCCGCCGGAGAGCCAGGCGTGACCCCTTCGATCACCACCGGTTGACTGTACTCGTCCTCTCCCCGCCAACGGATCCCCACCTTGCCCGGGTAGATGTCCTGCCCGGCTTGCATCTTAGGCAAACGCTCGAGCACATCGGTTAAAGGAATCGCAAAACCTATCCCCGAGTCGTACCACTGCTCGACCTCTCCCTCGGTGACGATCCCCGGATTGATCGGGGTCAAGATACCCATGACCTTGCCTTGCAAATCGATCAGCGGCCCACCATAGTTCTGAGGCGAAATCTTCGTGTCGGTCTGAATGGCCTTGTCCCAGATGCGTCCCTGAGCGCTGAGAATTCCAGCCGAACAACTCCCGATCGATGGGTCAAAGGTCTTGCCGATCGCTAAAGCCCACTGGCCAATCAGCCACCCGGACCGGTCGCTCGGCATGACGGGCCGGATCGGTGCATCGACCTCAATCTTCAACAACGCCAACTCACGGCTAAAGTCGCGCGCTATTAACTTGGCTGTCTTGCGCTGCTTGTCCGGTAAGACGACGGTGATCGATGCCGGCGGGAACTTGAAATGAAACGTGCTGGTGATGATCCAACCATCGGCCCCGACGATCGTACCGGTCGATGGCCCCGAACTGGCCACTTGCCGATTGATCAACTCGGCCCCACCGAACGTCTCGACCTGAACGACCGAATCTTGAACGAATCGAGTCGCGGACTCAAAAGCCGACTGCTCGAGTTCCTCGAGTCGAAGCGGACTCTGCGCCAGCGATTGCGATCCTAAGAGCGATCCAAAAACGGTCGAACCGAGAAAACCAAAGGCCCAAATCCAACGCAAGTACTTCTGTTTCATGCAACTGCTTCTAATCGGCATCAGTTTTTCCTAAGGACGAATTTGCACACGGAGCAGTTCCGTGCCCCGTTGTACGAGCAATTGAAAAGAATCCCCCCGTTCGATCGTTTGCAGGATTTGTTCGAACGACTTTTGCGAATCGACCCTCTGTTCATTGACCAACAAAATCAAATCATTGGCCTCAATCCCTGCACGAGCAGCAAGCGAATCCTTGCGGATCCGATCGATGTACGCCGGTGTCTTTGGAATCACATTGGGAATCAGAACCATCCCAAGATCCAATGCCCTGTGCGGATTTTTTGCCAACGTAAGCGATGCACCCGCCGAACGGGTTTTACCAGCCAAAATACGCTCGACCGATGCGGCTGCAACCTCAGTAGGGATGCTGTAATTAAGCCAAATTCCACTCTGCTCGTCTCGCAACTCCTTGCCGATGACTCCGACCAATTGGCCCCCTAAATCCACAAGCGCACCACCGGCCGCACCCGGATTGTTGGTCATCACATCCACCACAATCACCTTCCCGCGATAGACCGAACGAAGTCCTGTGTACTTCGACTGCAAGTCCGACACGGCCATGACTACCCCCTTTTGGTACGAACAAGCTTCGTTGCCCGCTGCGATACCAAAGAGATTGGTGATCGAAAAAACACGCTGACCAGGCCTGACCTGGGACTTCGCTTCCAAAACAAATCCAGGCAACTTCGAGTTCTCTACCCGCAAAAGGGCTAGTTCGCACTCAGGGTCTACCCCGATCATCTCGGCGTCGAGTCGTCGTCCATCGTAGGTCACCACACGCACCTTATCGACATCCAAGACCGTCGACCAACTGGTCAAAATCGTGCTGCCGTCTCCGATGACAACCCCACTTTGGTAACTCTCGAGTCCGCGCATTCCTCCGGCCCCATAGAGCTTCACAACAGACCGCTGGGCGTTTTGAAACAACTCCTCGAGTCCACTCAAGCCACCCTGAGAGATCGGTACCTCTGTACTCGGTTTGTCCTCGGCGATTCCCCACCGAGTATCCAATAAGAACACGACGAGGATCGCAGCGAAGAAATTCCTCAAACGGATTGCCAGATCGATCATGGCTGAGCTCCCGGAACATCCTCGGTCTTTTCGACGGGCAACGTATCGAGCTTGAGCCATTCGACAACCAATCGAGATTCCAAACCGTAATTCAATCGCACGCGACTGGGCAAGGGCGCCATCGGCGATGCCGCATCGTAGTCGAAATAAACCTCTGCCGGGTCCGTCTGCCGATCGGTAAACAACTCGATCAACTCAATGTCACCGCTTGAGAGCGATGTATACACCTCGGCTGTGACCTCCCCCAAAACCACCCTGGTCATGTCGAGCAACCCTTGCTTGCCCAAGACCGGGCTCTGGCCGATGTAGATGACCTCTCCGAGCTTGCGGGGACCTAGCTCGTGCCATTGATACCAAAGCCTCATCGCGATCGAGATGGGAAGTGGGTCCTGGTTCTGAATCCAAGGTCCCGAGCTACCTTTGCCCGAGCTACCTTTGACTGTGATCGAGGAAGTCTTGTCGGCCAGTGTCCAGTGAATTTTCTCTAGATCGAATCGAGCTTCGACCGCCGTGGATTCCCCGAGCACGCTGCCGACAAATCGGACCTGCAACGAGTCGTTAGAACCGTTGGTTGGCAACGCAGGTTTACGGGACTCCTGGAGCTTGACGATCCGATCGAGCTCCGAACGATTGAAATAGTAATTTCCAAACCCACGTCGCGATTCGTACTTCTCAGCCAAACTATCCTTAGACGCTTTCGGCTTGGCCTCGCCAGATCGCTTTGCCCCCTGCTCAGAACTCCCCTCAACGATCTTTTCCAACTCTCCAGGTTGATGCAAACTCTGAAGTCGTATCGCCGTTTCTTGAACACCCTGCTCGTTGCGATACCGAAGTGCAACTCGCCAGTAATCAGGGAAAATCCCAAGAACATTCTTCAACTGGTTCGACGTGGATATGTCGCGATCCCCAAGCCTTAGCACTTCGTCTCCATATCGCAGCCCCCGTCGGTAAGCGTCGCTGGACTCAAGAATGTTCGAAACCACCACTCGACCCTGGGTGTCTGTCGCTACGGTGAAACCTAAGGTCGCATGGTCGACGATCCGTCCGGATCGCAGATTCCCATAGAAGTTCATCGCTTGCTTGATCGAAATCGCATAACCTACCCCAACATTGACCCGACCTCGCTTCTCAAACGAACATCGACCGTTGATGCCGATCAACTCCCCATCCGCATTGAATAACGGTCCACCCGAATTCCCTGGGTTGATCGACGCATCGGTCTGAATGCAGTCGCTATACTCGAGAATCGTTCCCGATGGATACTGGTACCGCCGAACGCCACTGATGAGCCCATAGGTCAGCGTGGGCTGCAAATTGGTCGCTAAGACAAACGGATTGCCCGCCGCAAAACACCATTGCCCCACACGCACTCGATCCGAATCACCGATCGCCGCCGTCGGGAAATCATCCCGGCCATACATCTTCAAAACCGCCAGATCCCCCGTCGGATCAATTCCCGCCACGACTGCCTCGTACATCTTGCCGTCGTTCATGCCGCATCGCATGCGGTGCCCAAACGGACTCGAAACGTGAAAGTTCGTCAGCACATAACCATCGGCCGAGATGCACACCCCGCTCCCGCCCCCCTGACTGTCCATGCCGAAAACCCCGACCGTCGCCATCGATGCCTTGCGCATCGCCTCGACCCGCTTCTGCTGGGCAGCGAGCACCTCAGGAGCTAACTCGGGTTCCTGCTGCGGCGCCCCAATTGCAAACCCTGCTCCCAAGAGCAAAAAACAAATCGAAGCCATTCGACGTAGACTGGATACGCTCGCTGGGGTGTTCGCTGGGTTGTTCACTGGCCGGCTAACCATCGCAGGGGGTCTTCGGGTCGCTGGCTCCTCAGGGGAGCCAAATCGCAATGCTATGGAGCATTGTAGCGACCACAGAAGATATCCAAGCACTCCTGGCCAAAGGATTTTCAGCGGATTTCGCTTTTTTGATCCACTAGAAACATCCTAGAACCGTGCTCTAGTGCGAGCCAGCATCCACATTCTTGGCCTTGTAACCACCCCGGGATCGGAAGTAGAGGAACAAAAGCCCGTAGATCGCAGCCATCGTCAAAGGAACCAACGAGGTCAGTCTTAAAGCCTGCCGACCTCCGTAAAGTCCTGCGTCTGTAACGAGTTTTTGATCTTCAGCGGCGGTCTTGGATGCCTCCTGCCACCATGCAGATAACTCCTCGTTGTTTTTGTCCGCACGACCCTGGCTCTTGAGAAGCTCCGAGGCCCGTGCCAACTCCTTGCCGCCATCCTCAAGCACTCCTACCTTGGCTCCATCCAAACCAGTGACCTTGAATCCAAAGAATGAATTCTCTCCCGGAGCTTTGTAACGTTCGTACACCGCAGGACCCGACTGCTTGAGATTCGCCGTCGCGTTGTAGTCCTGCTTGAACCCAATACCAGGACCACCGAGCAAACCAGCCGACAACATTCCGATGCCACCCAAGGCTCCGATCGTGATCGCTCCACCCTTAGGGAATTGCTCCGATGCAACAGCGAGCATCGTAGGCCACAGGAACGTCTTTCCTATCGCGTAGACCGTCGCGGCAATCACACATGCAAAGACAGAAGTCGCCAAACCTAGCATGTTCAAGCCGACGAATCCAAGCAGTGCGCTGACAAACAACAACCCCAGCGGCGAAATTCGATGAACGATCGGTCCGGCAAAAAAACGAAGCAAAAACATCAAGGCCGACGTGTACACGAAAAGCAATAGCCCTCGTTGCTTGGACTCCATAATCGTTCCGGTGATCTTCGTGATCCACGAGTCGGTTCCCAACTCGACGTATCCGACCAATGCATGGACCAACAGCAGCACCAACATCAACGGAGCAAAAACCTGGGTGAACATCTCCACCAAACTCACTCCCGCTTGGCTCGCCTCAGACCTCGGGAACCTCTGTCCCAAAAGCATCAGGCCATAGAGAACCACAGGCACCAAGAAAAGCGAAATCTGAACCTCCCACGAAATCGGTTTGCCTCCATCGGGATTCATGAAGTACGAAGCCAATCCACCGACAATCAATCCTCCAGGCCATCCGGCGTGCAGAATGTTCAAGTAGTGGGTCTTGTTGTTGGGAAACAACGTCGCTACCAACGGATTGACCACCGCTTCTGCAATCCCATTGCCAATCGCAAAAAGGAACATCCCCCAAAACAAACACTGAAATGCAGCGTCCTTGCCTCCCGAGGCAAACGCATATCCAGCCGCTAATGTCAAAATCGCCGAAACCAAATGCGTTACAAACGCCAAACTCATCAACCGACCATACCCCAGCGTGTCGGCCAAGAACGAACTCAACAAAATGATAATCCCAAACCCCGTCAACCCACCTCCAGTGATCTGACCAAGCTCGGTCATCGTAAAACCAAACTTCTCAGCCCACTGACTGAGTATCCCAGCCCGGATCGAAAAACCGACCCCGGCTGCAAGAATGGCCATAAAACCTGCCCATAACAATCGCTGGGCATTGGGGGACGACACCCCGGTCGTTTCGGTCGCTGTACTCATGGTCTCGTGTTCGCTAGCTGGAAGGATCTAAAGGAAGGATCGCCCGGGGACTACAAACCGTTCATCACCCCCCCGGGTCTAACCCCGAGAGTCTAATCGCCAACGGTCTTGATGGCTACCACACTAGCAAGATAAAGGCCTAATCCATGACCTTACCTCCGCTCGGATAACGGGTTTCTCAGAAAATACGACATTTCTTCGCCAATCGTCAAGTTCCCTTTGCCCGGCCTACCCAAACCCCCAAGGCTCCCGATTCCCCCTTGATTTCAAAGGGAATTCTCAGCTATTTACCGACTCGATCGTCCCATGACAACGCTTCAAATCTCCCAGCTCTATGCAACTCCCTAAGCCCGCCAACTCGAAATCGAAAGCCAAATCGCCAGGCCATCCCCGCGTTTGCTTCGATGTCCTTTGGCTCTCTGGCCAAAAACCTTCTCCCGATCCCCTACCCTCACGCGAAGAATTTCTCGAGCTCCACACCACTGAGCACCCAACAAAAAAGAAAAAACGAACCAGCGTCAATATCCTTGCTTCCCTTCTAGCCGTCGGACTTTGCTCCCTGGCCTCCTACGCCCTACTCCAATCTGGCTGGCTCCCCGGCGAAAACCCACAGGGAACCCCACACGAGATCACCGCCGAAAATCCCAGTTCCCATGCCAACTCACTCGCCCCGGCACCCTTGACTCCCGAACAACAACGGCAAGCCGACGAGACGATCGAAGCGATCCTAGCCCTCCAAGAAATGGCCGTGCCGAACAACCCAAATCCAACTCCGACCCAAAAACGTTGATCCCGGCCTTGGCCGTTCCCAACCTAAGGAATCTCGAATGATCATCTTGCGATCCTTCCAAAGACCTCTCCCCTCGATCCGCCTCTTTCGCTCCATCGGCCGCTCGATCGCACTGGCCGCTTGCGCCGCTCTGCCCCTGAACTCCCTTGCGCAATGGCAACTCGAAGACAAACCATCCAAACCCTCATCTGCCAAACCCGCGTCGGCCAAACCAAACCCGACGAAGCCGGCCTCTACCAAAACAACCTCTACCAAAGCCGAACCTGCAAAACCCATCCCATCGACACCCAAACAAGAAACCACACCGAAATCCAAACCGTTTCAGAACAACCAATCCGTCGTCGAGCCGGCGGCCAAACCATCCCAAATGCACGCGGTCGATCAAGATCACCTGCGCTTCGTCCAAGTCCCCCGCGCGACGGTTCGCTGCGGACCAGGCTCCGATTACTACCCTACCACGACCCTAACGAAAGGCTCGAGCGTCGAAGTCTACGTCCAGACCGATGACGGTTGGTCCGGTATTCGCCCTCCTGAGGGTAGCCATAACTGGGTCCAAGCCGATGCGCTGTACCTGATGCCAGGCGGACGAATGGCCGAGGTCGCTCAAGACTCTGTTCCCGCTTGGGTCGGATCCGATACGGCCAAAAACGAAAAACTCCTGTTTCAAACCGAACTCTCCAAAACCCAACCCGTCGCAATCCTGGGTGAAGCCTATCGAGGCCAAGGCGACGAAAGGAAACTCTGGTTTCGAATCGCTCCACCCCAAGGTGAATTTCGATGGATCAAGTCCTCGATGATCGGGGTAACGCCCGTCGCGAAAGATCCTGCCGCGAAAGATCCTGCCGCGGAAGATCCTGCCGACCTAGAAAGATCGGGAGAAAAGCCTAACTCACTCGTCAGCCAAGCCACCTACCAAGAACCGACCGAATCGAAATTGGCCTGGAGCGACGAAGCCGAACAAACCCAACGCGCTCGCCAAGAAATCCAACGCGAACAACAAAAAATCGATCAGGAACTTAAGGCAAGCCGAATCGAAACCAAATCCAAGTCCTCGATCCTCGCGAAATCTCCTACTCAGACGCAACCAAACCAATCGCAATCAACCCAATCGAGGCCCAAACAAGGACGCAACCCAATTCCAGAGCTCCATCGTACCGGCCGACAAACAACCAACCACGGCAGCGAATCTCACAGCGCCAGGTCGGACCCGAACAAACCGACTCGATGAACCACGTCCTAGGAATCTTCGGTCTGAGCTTGGTCGATCCAAACAACATCCAAGGACACCCACTCCAAGGACGTACACGAGCGCCGGCCCCACAACCGTATGCCAACGCTGCGCCCTATGCCAACGCTGCACCCTATGCCAACGCTGCGCCCTACGGCTCTGCCACAGCCAACCCGAACCCAGGAGCCATTGCGGGTATCGAA
Source organism: Pirellula sp. (assembly GCA_021299695.1). Classification (GTDB taxonomy): domain Bacteria; phylum Planctomycetota; class Planctomycetia; order Pirellulales; family Pirellulaceae; genus JBKCUI01. Next base: position 35,861 of record JAJTEK010000022.1, read on the forward strand.
CATCTGCCTCGTCCCTCAGGTCGCTACGCTCCAAACCGAGTTCCCCAGATGAGCTACAACCCAGAGGACTCCCTTGCTATCGATTCGGCAGGCTCCTACCCAGAAGATCGCTTGAAAGTTTCCGCTGCGTCGTTTGCCCCATCGGCCTCCTACAACCCAGAGGCGATGCAAAACGAAATCGAGTCGTTTCAAACACCCCAAATCCAAGACGCCCTGGTCCAACTCTCGGTGATCGTAAGTCGCCCGGCCGAACAATGGAACCTCGCCCCACTTCGAGACTCGGCCCAAATGTGGATCGAACGGGGCGAAACACCCCTCGTGCGCGGTGAAGCAAGACTGCTTCTCGATCGCATCGAACGCTTCGAATCAGTCCGGCAACGATCCTCTGCCTCGCCCATCGCCCCCCCGACGAATTTCTCAGACGCGCTACCCCTGAGATCCCCAGCCTCGGAGTCCGAAATGTCCGGTTGGCTGGTCGCTGTCCATACCTCTTTGCCAGGTCAGCCAGAATTCGCTCTCACCGATGACCTCGGAAACGTCAAAGCCTACGTCCGACCTACCACGGGTCTGAACCTCAGGCGCTATGTCCAACAAGCTGTCACCGTTTTTGGACCCCAAGGCTTCTTGCCGAACCTCAACGCCAAACAAGTCGTCGCCGATCGTGTCGTCCGCTTGCGATAGAAAGCCGAGACAAGTTCCCTGTTTTTGAAATGGCTAGAGCAAGCATCCTACGCCCTTCGGTCTGCATTGCTTTGTTCTGGCTGTTCGTCGAGCACGAGCAACGTTTCACTCAGCGCCAGGGGGCTCGGAACGTCCCTTACGCCGTGTCACAGACCCATGGGAAGGATCAAAAGCCCTCCCCTTGAACCACGCCTTCGAGGCCCGGAGCGTATCGTACCAACTCTGACGCTGTGCTCTCGGTGGCAACAAAAACTCAAACTCGGAAAACTCCCGACGCATCACACTCCGAGCCAGTTTCTTCTGCGTTGTCCGCAACGATTCAAAAACATACTGAGCACACTCGGATTTGCTGGTCCCTTTGGGAAAACACATCGGCTTTCCAAACCGCGCTGCGATCATCGGCTTGGCCTCCTCCCAAAAAGGATACTCCAGAGCTAGTGGCACAAAGGCCGTGTCAGGAGAACTTGCTGCCAAATGGGCCAAGCCTGGCATGAACGGTCGATCGTGCTCTCGACAATCGGCAAAGTCTCCCTCAGGAGTGATCCAAATCGACGAGCGAGGATCCTTGAGGATCTCCCGCGATGTCTTTAAAAATTCAGATGCACCCGCATAGGATTCCAACTCCAGTCCATAGAACCCCATCTTGCGAAATACGCCGTAAGCCTCCAACGCTTTAGAGTCGATCGGCGCATAAAAGATGTGATTCGAATAGTACCTCTTGCGCAATAGCATCGCGACGATCGGATCCCACCATCCGACGTGGTTGACATAGAAAACCAACGAGCGATCCTGAGCGATCACCGAACCTTGATCCTGCTCAAACTGTACCCCTAAGCAGGTAAAGTTCTTACGGACCATCCTGGTGGTAAAGCGGCAGAAACCATCGACCAACCAAGCTTTAGATTGCGGTATGGGCATTGCCTGAACGAAATCAAAAGTTCTATCGCTTCGAGCCTGCAAGTTTTCCAGCTTGCGAATCCTGATCGACCGTATCGCCAGCAATCCATCCGCTCATCATGACCATCGGCATTCCAGGCCCCGGATGCGCGGCTCCCCCGGCAAGGTACAGACCCTTGAGGTCCTTAGATCGATTCGCAGGCTTGAACGCACCAAGGTACTTTCCGTGGCTGGCCAATCCATAAATCGCTCCGTTGAGAACCCGATACCTCTTGTGAATTCCCTCAGGGGTCAAATGGCTCTCGGTCGCGATGTTGTCTCGCAAACCTTTCATCTTGCCGGTGTACTCGAGCTTGTCCAAAATCACCTCGCGGTACTTCGGCAACATCTCAGACCAATTGTGGTCAGGCCTTAAATAAGGCGTATGCACCAATACGTACAACGCTTCTCCACCAGGAGGTGCTACACCTGGCTCCGACGACGATGGCGCACACACGTAAGCCGTCGGATCGGGTGCAGGTCGACCCCGGTTGTAAATGTAATCAAACTCCCGATGCGGGTCCTTGCTAAACACAAAGTTGTGATGCAACAGGTGCTCGTAACGCTTCTTGAGCCCCAAATACAATACGACACCCGAACAGGCCGGCTCGTACTTCCGACGACCCTCGAACTTCGATGCAACATTGGAACCTTCAAGCAACTCTCGGTGCGTTCGAACCGAATCGCAGTTCGATACAATGCAATCGAATTCGTACTTCTCTCCCTGAGAGGTGGTCAAACCCGTAACCCTCTTGAGGTCATGCTCGATCTTGACGATGTCGGTGCTAGGCTTGAATACCACCCCAAGCTCCGTGGCCAACTTCTCCAAGGCGATCGGTACGGCTCGCGTTCCACCCATGGGATACCAAACACCCTCCTTGGTCTGCATGCTGGCAATCCCACACAAAACCGCCGGGGATGCTTCCGGCGAGGATCCGACATACTGGGTGAAGTGGTCGATCATCTGCGCAACGTTTTCGTCCTGGATGTACTTACGGACCAAGCTTGCGACCGAGGTCCCCATCCGCAAACTCATCACGTCGGCCATCACCATCGGCGATAACGCACCGCCGATCTGCATCGTGTCTCGCAACCCACCGACACTTCTCCAAAAGAAAAATTTGTCCGATACAGAGTGCAGTCTCGATGCGACCTTCATGAACTGCTCGTATCCGTCGGGCACACTCAAGAGCGCCGAAAACCGCTCAAGATTCTTTCGCATCTGGTCCGGGTCTGGCACAAGGTCCAAAACCCCACCGCCATCAAAAAAACTTCGCCACTGCGGATCGAGCAAAACCAATTCCATGTAATCCTCGACGTTCCGACCCGCCTCAGCGAATATTCGCTTCAAAACCGATGGCATCGTCAAAATCGTCGGACCCATGTCAAAACGATATCCGTCCTGATGGTGGACCGCCGCCTTCCCTCCAAACCATGGATTCTTGTCGAATAGCGTGACCTGATGGCCCCGTGCAGCAAGCGTGCATGCGGCTGCCAAGCCCGCCAAACCACCGCCGATTACCCCTACCCTGAGACTCGACTTCGAGCGTTCAATCATTATTTGTTCTTCTAGTTCGTCGGTTTCCTTCGAATCGATCGGAGGACTTGCTGCAATCCGCTCATCCTGATCTTCCATCCACGTCCATACTGGAATTGTAGCACTCCGTCGAGCAATTGCTCATCCCTCTCCTGCGGCAAATCGCTATGGGGGAGCCATTTTCCTCTTTTGAAGGATATTACCTGAGGATTCGTCATTTCCAAAAGCCCCTCGTCCCCCCGAGTTACCCCAAATCCACTCTCTCGACGCCCCCCAAAAGGAAGCCTCGCATCGGCCGTCGGTACCACCAAGTCATTGACAAGAACCGATCCGGCTCGGATCCGAGACACCAATGTCTGTGCCTCCGATTCCATTCCAAAGATACTCGCACACAGCCCGTATCGACAAGCATCATTGAACTCAATCGCTTGATCAATATCCCGCACCGGAACGATCGAAAGCAACGGCGCAAAAACATCCAGCCCATAAATCGACATCCCCGGACGCACCCCCTCGAGCACGATCGGTCCAGTCGAAACCCACTGCCTAGCGACTCCATCCTCAAAAGGAATCTCCAGCTTTTGACCCCCTTGCCTCCACGGAATCGCCAGCCTTGCTCCTTGTTCGATCGCTTGGGCTACCAACGGCTCGATCTGCCCATGCGTCGCGGCCGACATCCATGTACTCCAGGAGCCCTGATTCGGCGGGTCTAGCCTCTGCTTGAGCTGCTGCATGAATCGATCCAGCATCGACTCGATAACGAAAACACGCCGAGGAGCAATGCACGTGGCTCCCCCATTCAACCTCAACCCGAATCGTAACAAGTTTGTGACCCGGTCCAAATCCGCACTCGGAAGCACAAACACACTGTCGCACCCACTGAGCTCCAACGTCGCTGAACTCAAATGCTCCATCGTCTGAGCGATCACTCGCCTTCCACTACCGCTGCTGCCGGTCATCACGACATGATCAACCCCAATCGCCATGGCCTGCTTGCCCGCCTCGAGCGAACTGCCCAGGACCTGAACCAGCTCCGATGGCACTCCACACTCCACGCAGAGCTCCACAAGCTTGCCTGTGACCTGTTCGCACCCCTCGGCAGGCTTGATCAACACTCCGTTGCCTGCGACCAAAGCATGAAGAAGCTGCGAACCCGTGAGATAAATCGGGTAATTCCAAGTACCGAGAATCAACACCAAGCCTCGCGGAACTCGCTCGACACGCGAATGCAACGACCCGAGCCACATCGGTCGCGACCACCAGGATGTCCTCCGAGCCCGCAAAACCCGGCACGCATCGGAGCCGAGCCATTGAGCCGTCTGTGCCAATGGGATCAACTCGGCCGTGATCGTCTCAAGATACCCACCCCTTGTCGGATAAAGCACTCCATCGGATAGCTCCCGCCGATGCTCGACCAACAAACCCGCAAATCGAGCGATACGCGAGGCGCGTTCTCGAAGTCGAACCGAGCCCCATGACTGCTGAGCTAGCCTCGCTTGGGCTACCGCCCGATGTACCTCAGCATGCAAGTCCATGGATTTGCCGTTTGCTAGTTCTTTTGTTGCGAAATTTTCAATAAGTGCTCATCCGTTCTCAAAAACATCGCGTCTTGATAAAACGATGGCGTCGCAAACGTTCGACCCGTCAGCTCGTTCTTGCCAAGAACCGCATATTCCACCGACGGTTTGACCCAGGTCGCGACACCATCTTCACTCAAAAAAAGCACACGCTCGTTGACATAGACCGGCGATGCCGAGTAATTCCCCCCGAGTCGCTCCATCCAATGCCGTTCCCCAGTTTTTGCATCCACACAGGATGCTATCCCATTGTCCGATACAAAATAAAGCTCTGAACCGACAAGCAAGGGCGTCGGTGTGCTAGGCGCACCTCGCGCCGAACGCCACACGACATGGCTCTGCGTTACATCCCCCTGCCCCCCAAGACGTACGGCCATGAGCTCTGGGTTGTCATAGTCGTGATTGTAGATCACCATGCCGTCGATCAAGACCGGTTGCGGAACGACCGACCAGCCCGGAGCTAGTACCTTCCACAACTCCTTGCCATCCTCCAAATCATAAGCCGCCATGTGGTCCGGACCTGGAGCAAGGACCTGGGTCCTGCCGTCGACTACAGCCATCGCAACGGTTCCAAACGAATGCGAAATCCTCGCCGAAACGCTCCGAGGTGTTCTCCATACGACCTTGCCATTCCTGGCATCCAACGCACAGACGAATGGATTGGCACTGCCATCGCAGATGATCGCTAATTTGTTGTCTCTCAGGACCGGGGAACCCCCACTGCCATGCACCGGCGGATAGTCCAACGCCTCACACAACCACTCAATCCCGCCGTCGCTCGGACGAAGCTTGGCCGTCCCTAATGCCCCAAAATGAACGTAGACCCCATCGTCGCGGACGATCGGCGTGGGACTCGCATGACTGTTCTTGGCATGGATCGCCGGAATTTTCCCAACACGCTTGACCTCAATATCCCACATGCTCTTGCCTGAACCAGCCTCCAGAGCCATCGCACGAAGCGATAAGCCCTCTCCCTGAGGGACCGCTGTGGTCAAGTAAACCACCCCGCGATGGACCGATGGCGAGGACCAACCAAGCCCCTGAATCGGTACCTTCCACTCAATGTTCTGACTATCAGACCACTCCAACGGCGGATGATGACCCACTGCGTGCGCACCGAAAGGCCCACGGAATTCCGACCATTGACCCGTACCTTCCAACACAGCATTCTCACCCGGCGAAACCTCACCCGGCGAAACCTCATCGCAAGAATCAGCAAGTCCCGAAAGTGCTAAGCCTAAAACCCAAGCTGCCAAAAGTTCAAACATCGATCTGCCCCCCTATGGCTCGAATCCAACCCAATGCAATTCCATCAAGATCCCTCCCTGCCGTGATCCCCATCCCCGCTCAGAGACCTACACCCCGTTCCGTAAAGGTATTTTGTGCCCCAGGCTATGTCAACGATGGCCAAATCAAACTTAGAATTCCTGCGCGAAACCATACCCACGCGACCCTACTTGCCGCCATTCGACGGCGGCGTAAGCCCTACTCCATTGGTCCAATCCCTGGGCATGGATCTGATATGCAATTCACGCGTCGGATACGACATCTCAATGCACTCCTCCTTGAACCGCTCATGCACCCTGGTCAGCAAATCATGCCTGGTCGGTAAACGCAAATCCAAACTCGCAAGAAACAATCGGACCTTCAACTGCAAGGTGCTATCGCCAATAATCTCGAAAAATGCAGTCGGCTCCGGATCCTTAAGCACATTCGGATGCTCGGCGCAAATCTCCCGGAGGATCTGACAAGCTCGCGTCGTATCGGTACCGTAAGCCACACCGATGTCGAGAATCATCCGATTCGTCGAGTCCGAAAGGGTCCAATTCAACAGTCGACCGGTGACCAAGTCCTTGTTGGGAATCACCAACTCCTGCTGATCGAAATTCATCACCGTTGTCGCTCGCATCCTAATCTTTGATACCGTCCCAGTCGTATCCCCGACCGTCACGACATCCCCAACGCGTACCGGTTGCTCGAAAAGCAAAATCAGACCAGAGACAAAATTGGCAAAAATCTCCTGAAGCCCAAAACCCAGACCAACCCCCAACGCGGCGACAAGCCACTGGACACTCGCCCAACGTACCCCAAGGCTATTGAATGTCATCGCGATTCCAAGCATCAAAATGGTATAACGCGATATCGAAGTAATCGCATAACGAACAGCATTCTCAAGCGGCAAGTGCTGAAGTAGCGCGATCTCCAATAATCCAGGTAAGTTCTTGGCCGCTACGATCGTCATCACCGCAGCAGGAATCGCCAGAAGCAAATTCGCCAAGGTAACCGGAAGCTTCTCCTCGGGTGTCGCGCCCGTGACAGTCCAGAGCTTGATCGAATCCAATGCGCCAACAGCCGGCAAGACTCCCGACCATATAAATGCAATCGCGGCGATCGCAGCAAAAAACAAAGTACTGGACACCAAACGCATCGTCTGTGCATTGATCTGCGACAAATCCGTCGGATCGGCCTGAGGGCTCGAGGTTGCTGCCAGCACCGGGGCCGTCGAATCCGTATCCCGACGTCGAGCTTCCTCCAATCGCTGCCTGGCCTGCTGCACAATCAGCGTGCGCTTGCGAAGCAGCAACCAACGGCAAATGATGCAATAAAGAAGGAGGATCCCGACGAGCGTCATGAAACTGGTATGCAAATGCATCGCCAAACGCGTTGCCGTGTAGTGATACCCCATCAAGCTCATACCCAACAGAACGATCGGTGCTGCACAAAGTCCCGTGTACCAAACAAAACGCAACCGATCGATCCAGCCACCCGAATTGGCTTCCAAATACTCACGGAAAATACCGTGGCGAGGATGCAAAGTGTTGATCAGAAAAATCGAACACATAAAGAGCAAAATCCCGAAAACAACCCGACCCAATGTCTCTTCGGCCTTAGACTCCAATCCATTGGCTACAATCGCATAAATACCCACACAAGGTATCGCTAGATCGATCAGCCATCGCAACTGACTACGCAATACACTCGTCGAATGCGCAGACCACTGAAAATGATTTTCGGCAAGTCCCCCGGATCGCGCGATCTGCCGCAATACCTCCAGAGGAAAAAAATACCGGGCGCTTACCAGTAAGCCCCAGCCCAAGGCGCTCAGAAACTGCTGCTCATCTGCGATCGAAAGCAATCGCCATCCGAGCAACAAGTGAATCATCGGCAAAGGCGACGCTAAAACCAAACACAAGGCAATCGATTGAACCGTCGGCATGAACGATGTCGTCGTCGATTTGCTTGCAAGTATCCCTGTCTTGGATATCTGCTGCCGCATCCGCTTGGTGTAATACGCAAGCAACAATAAAGCCAAAATGGCGCCGCTGTAGCCCCAAGTGTGATTGCGAAAGTCCTCGCCGATACGAAGCGGTACTTCGCGCCAATTCGATAAGTCAAAGAATCGCTTCGTCTGATCCACAACGGAATTCCAATCCGCCAATCCAAAAGGATCCGTCGATCGGATCCAAAGAATATGCTCATCGATGAACTTGCGATACTTCGTCACATGCTCGATGAGTGACTGATAGACGACAGCAAGATTGAATAGCGTCTCGGCCGCATTGTTCGCATCGATCCGAAACTCATCGACAATTCGACGCTCAGTTGCTACCAATAGCGTCCTTTTCTGGTCCTCATTGAGCGTCTCGAAGTCCGATGCGAGCATCTCATACTCTGCCGACGTCGCCCTGGCTGTCTCGCCATTTTCGTACTTGGTCTTCAAATCGTCGAGTTCCAGGATCCGTGATTGAACACTGATGATCCGCGTTTGACAATCCTCTAGCTCGCGATTCAATTGCTCGGTCTTGGGTAAGTCCTCGCGCTGCCTCCGTAAGACATTCGCTACCAAACTCTTCATCCGCGATACGTTCAAGCTCGACGGACTCGAATCGCTCGTGGTACTCGTGTTTCCCAGACGATCCACCATCGTTCGGTAGCGGTCGGTCAAGTAACGCAAACGATCGCGCTCCTCTTCAAGCTTGCTTCGACTTCTTGCCTGCTCACCGACCAATTCACGCCACGAAGCAATCTGCGACTTCAGATCCGAAACGTCCTTAGTCTCCTTGCCGCGATCGGATACCTTCAACTGCTTGCGCAAGCGTTCCAGCAAATCGGAATACTTGCCGATCTGCGTCTCGCGTCGCTTCCCGAGTTCCTCGGCGATCTCCTTGAGTTGAGCCTGATAGAACTTTTCCTCCAATAGGTAAAGCTCCTTTCGCAACGGTAGCAGTTCGTTCTCAGCCTCGTACGTCCGCTGCTCAAGCTCCACGCGCCGTAGGTGCGAGCTGATCGTCGCCAACTTGGCTCGGATCAGCAACTGATTCGCCTCGCGAACTCGTGGTTCAGTCCCCTCGGGAATCGGAGCGATAAGCTCTTCATTGAGTTTAGTGATCGCCGACTTGTCGTCGTTGATGAATCGAGGTAGCTCCTTCTTACGAGCCTCACGCGCCGCGATCGTCGTTTCTGTCTCCGTACGATTCTTCGATGCCGATTGCAACTGCGCATTGACCTGCAACTGCAAAGACTGAAGGTACTCAGGGCTCGCCCAAGTCAGCGAGCCTTCGAAATAAAGGGATTTGAAGTCCGGTTTGTCCTTGCGCCGCTTGGAGTCCGAAGTCGCACTCGGAGCAAGCTCCAATGCAGCCTGATAGTCTTTGATCGCTTTTTCTTCCTCGAAACGCTTTTTCGTCTCCGCAAGCACCGCCTCGTAGGCCGTCGTAAGCGTTTGCTTGAGATTCGCATCGAGGTCCGTCGCCGATTGCAACTGTTGCAATTGGGCCGCGACCGATTCGGCCGAGATCGCCGAGGAATCTGGGTTCGCCGAATTTACCGCCGGAGAATCCGATGCCGGTGTCTCCTTCAAAGAAGATTCCTTTGCGGGCGGTTCTTTCGCAGTCTGTTCTTTGTTGGATGGAGCCTGCCCCGAGGCAGCCGCCTGACGGCTGGCCATCAAGGCTCGGACCGTATTGCGACGCACGGCGGCTCCCGCCGCGTGGTCCCCCTCCCCACCCGTCGAGGCACTTCCAGTCGGGACACTCCCAGTCGACGGCAAGGGATTTTGAGCCCCTGCAGGCGCAAGGAGCAAAACCAACAAAAGCAGCCCCAGAGGCAATTGAGCAATAAGCGTTTTACCTGCATGGAGACATAGGCAGATTCGACTCGCGATCCCCTCGGGTATCCGCAACTTGAGACGTTTCGATTTCCGTTCCGAAGCAAAGTGTTCCATAAGCTTCGAATGTAAGCGATTGAACAAGGCCACAACAAGAGACGAATCGGCCTTGATTTGCTAGCATGCTGGCGCTCAATACCGACAAATCGACAATTGGATTGTTTCAAGGAAACGTGGGTTTGAAGGCTAAAGATTTCGGTTGCTCAGTGGATTTAGTAGCTATCCGCAACCTGACTCGCCTTCGCCTACGGGGGGATTCCGAGGAACCCATGGTAGAGCCATTGTCCCCAATGGCTCCCCCCGACGCGCGAGCGTCGGCGTCTTACGGCTGTTTTGTCCGGTCTCATGATCAGACACAAAACGGGTAACTTTATCTCGCCCAAGGATTTCCAATAAACCCGACAGACAATTGGATAGCATTGACTCTTCGCGTCGACCTTTCATCACGCATTTCCCTTGCATTACATGGTTTTGACACCTGTATGCTAGGAAATGCGACTTTTTCATGGGTAGCCTGTTTTGAAGGTATCAGGCGCAAGGCGCCAGCCGATGGCTACAGGCTAAACGATTGTTCGTGCATCGAATCGGATTGGCTTACCTATCCTTTGGCAATTCGCCGAAACAACTCTTGTCGGCATATTCGGATCCTTGAGCCTTACCAACGTAACGAACGTACATTCTGTCATGACACTCGCATGGCAACTGGCGATGTCCCGCCCGTCCAGACGCTTGACACTTCTGTTTTTCCTTGTGGTGACCTCGGGAGGCTCGCTCGCCCAGAATCCATCCCAAGAGGAGGTGCTGGACCTCTACCGCGCCGCTTCTGATGCCTATGCGCATCAAGACTGGGAATTAGCTAGCGAACGTTTTCGCCAAGTCGCTCACTTGCGCCCAGCAACCCCACTTGCAATGGAGTCTGGTTTTTACGATTTGCTAGCGATGCATCGGCGAATGCAAATCGCAAACCTTCGGGAGGCTTCAACAAGTGAAGATCCGAACACTTTGCCCGAGATGAATCGTCTCCGATTCGCTCAGGCCTGTTCGGATTGGCATTGCTTGGCCAGCAGTTGGATGCAATCGCAAGGGATCCCGAAACCCCCCAATTACGTCGAAACTCTTACCGTACGCATCGAATCGGTCCTGCGAATCGAAATCGAGCAAGCTTTCGCATCAAGGAACTACCGCAAAACGCTAAGCCTACTGAATCAAATCCAGCGACAGGCCACTACCGAATCCCTTGAGCTCGAACTCCTCGGCCTCGAATGCTACGTGCAACTCCAACGATGGACCGATGCGTAAAACTCTGTGCAGTCGTTGCAGCTTCGCGTTGAAGAAGAGCTTGCGCAGATCCCCCCGCCCGACTGGATTGAGCGTTTTCTGCTTCGACAAGCCGAAGTCGCGATGGTTTTGGCAAAATGGAAAGATGCCGAATCTACCGTTTGGAAAATTCGTACTCACTTTCCCGAATGCAAGGTATCGGCCCAAGTCGATTATGTTCTAGCACGATGCTGGATTCACGAGGCCAAATTCGAGCAAGCAAGGCAATTGCTAGCATCGATTTTGGAAAGCCATCGAGACACATCGGGTGACCTTCAGGCGAAAACCTGGTGGACACTCGCCGAATCCCACTTAATGCAACGCAATTACCACCAAGCACATGCGTGTTACGAACAGGTTTTGAAAATCGCCGTCGATTCCAAATGGGCTCAATTGGCACAACGTCAAATGGCAATGTGTCGAGAAGCCTCTGAAAGTGCGATAGCAGATAGATCGAAGGCGAACAACTCCGCAGCGGTTCGTTCCACTCAAAAACAAATGCCCAAACAATCCCGATGACTTCCTCGCTAGGCCTAGCCGCGAAACTATTCACGATCACCCTTGGGTGGGTTTCGCTATTGCTGTGCGCTTGGGCCCAGACGGCCAGCGCACAGAATGGTCGATGGAATCCAAATCCTCCGACGACTGCACCGGGGTTTTCCAATCAGCCTTCCAATCAGCCTACCGGATTTCCATCGACGGCGCGACCTACGCAAAGCGTGGCCAACAACGATCCACGCATCGCTTCACTTCCTGCTCCCGGATCGAATGTCAATTATTCGTCGGGTTCGGTTACCAATGGACTCTCGGAGGAATCGACGAAACCAAAAATCGCTACGCGGAACTTGCTCCAGGTTTTTTACGACGGGGGGTGGATGATGTATCCGATCGCCTTGTGTTCTTTTGGCCTGACGGTCTTCGCGTTCGAACGTTCGATAGCGCTTCGACGTTCCCGCGTCGTATCGCGTCCTTTTGTCAATCGGGTCATCGAGCAACTCCAACAGCAGTTGATCGATAAAGACGAGGCGATTGAGCTGTGCGAAAAAAGTGGAAGCCCGATGGCAAAGATTATGCTTTCGGCTCTTCGTCGCCATGGACGTCCTGCCGTTGAGGTCGAGCAAGCTGTTTTGGATTGCGGCGAACGCGAAAGCAACTTCCTGCGTCGCAACATGCGAGCCATTCTTGCTATCAGCAACGTCACTCCTCTTTTGGGTTTGCTAGGAACGGTACTGGGGATGATCCAGTCCTTCAATGACATCTCGAATTCTCAAGCCATGGGCCGCCCGGAGTTGCTCGCAGGTGGGATTGGCCAAGCCCTTTTGACCACTGCAGCCGGATTGCTCGTCGCCATCCCCGCTTACGTCGTCTACATCTTCTTCGTCGCTCGTATCGATAGTCTGATTATTGAATTGGATACTCACGCCCAGCGCCTCGTCGATATCATCAGCGCCGAAGGGCTGCAGGAAAACGAGGGCTCCCGGACTCGACGCCCCCGAAAAGCAGCTTAGCCCCAGAGGTCCACGCGTATGCCTCTTAAAACCTCTAGCGACGAAGAGCTCCCAGCGATCAATCTGACCAGCATGATCGATGTGCTTTTCTTGCTGATCATCTTTTTTATGGTAGGAACTCGCTTTAGCGAATCCGAACACCAGATCGCTTTGAAGTTGCCCAAGTCGACTTCGCCTGAGTCGATGATGGACCGTCCTGGCGCGAAAGTTGTCAACCTCTATGCCGATGGAACCATCGAGCTCGACGGTCGACGACTCAGCAGCGATCAACTTACCGAAATACTCGGACCTATGGTACGAAACTATCCAGACTTGCAAGTCCGATTTCGACCCGATACCGGGGTTCCGGTCGGACAAGCCAGCCAAGTCATGGAAGCCATTAGCCGATCGGGAGTTCAAGACATTCGGTGGGCAACGTCCGCTTCGGTCATGCCGGGGAATCGAACACGATAGATCCCGCCATGAACCTTTGGCCATACCCTCTGCTAGGAGCGATCGGAAACCCTGTCTCGGATCGCGCCTGGGCGATCTTTCTGGGGTGCTTCTTGGCTGCAGTTGCCGTCGGCTTGCTCGTGCTTTCCTGGACGCGATTGGGGCAGTCGAAGCTGCTTACCAAGTGCATTGCGATCGCCGTCTTGGCACACATCTGGTTGTTGCTCTACGCCTACGGAACTCGTATTCCCTACGGGAGCTCAGCGGATGGAACCGGTTCGCAAGGCACCCAGCTTGCCCTCGTGCAATCGAAGTCGTCGGTCTCCGTTGCCTGGACGCCCGAGGATTCGACCGCACTACCCCAGGACGATGAGCCCTGGTCGGATCCTCCCAGCCTTCAGGAGACCGACACGACCGCTGTCGATACGTCCGAATACCCCAGGACCGATTCTGACTCGAATTCGACACCCCTTTGGAACCGCTCGCTCGAATCGCCAAGCGTCCCAGACTTTGCATTATCGAATACACAGGTCCTCGCACCCTCGGATCTGTCCGATGAGCACCTGCGTCATCTAGGTCAATTCGAGGAGCAATCCAGTACCGATTTGCCGCTCGATCCTGCGCTGCTGGCAGATAGCCTTGCGATGTCCTCAGAGCAGGTTCAAGGCTCTATGGACCCATCGGCGATGGAATCCACGCAGGCCTCTGCATCGAAGTCCAGGTCCGCGAGCTTCATCCCAGAAGCCTATCGCATGCGCTTGGCCCCTGAGCGGTTCGCCCACACGCTTAAAAATGGTGGCGATGCGAACACCGAACAAGCGGTCCGAGGGGCGCTGGAATTCCTGGCCAAGTCCCAGTCGCCCGATGGGTCCTGGAATGCTCAGGCCTACGGTGCCGGACAGCGCGCCGTGGCCCCCTCGGCTGAGGCACTCTACCGCTGTTTCTCGGAGCCGGACACACCCACAACGATGGCGGACCCTATGCTGCCTGCGTCCATCGAGGACTCTCGTATCTATGCCAACAGCAATTTCCCTCGGGAGATTTATCTGGACGTAATCAAATAGGACAACAACCTACGGTCCGCTATGCTCGGATGTATAGCCATGGAATCGCCGCGATCGCTCTCGCAGAGGCTTATGCTCTGACTCAAGACCAAGATCTTTTGGCCCCCGTAAAAAGCGCAGTAGACTATTCGCTTAAAGCGATGAACCCAAGAACCGGTGGATGGCGATACGATTTCGCTTCAGAGGATCCCGGAGACACAAGCCAATTCGGTTGGCAAGCGATGCTTCTCAACAGCGCTAGTGTCAGCAATGCCGCTCCCCTCGGAGGACACCACCGCGTCTTGCTCCAACGATTCCTCGACTCAGTCAGCACCGGAAAGTCCGGAGGTCTGGCCGTTTATCGAAACCTGAATCCTCCATCCCGCCCCGCTAGCGAACAAGCGTCGGTTGCAATGACGGCCGAGGCCTTTGCGATGCGCACCATGCTGGGGCTTCCCATGTCGGCTCAAGCCACTCTGGAAGCAAAGCAAATGCTTTTGAGCCAACTGCCAGGCTCCTCCGAACCGAACTTCTACTACTGGTACTACGCTACCCTTGCGCTCTTTCAATCTCAACCGCACTCAGAGGCTTGGACCCTTTGGAACCAATCCATCAAAAGAGAACTCCTTGCGACGCAAGTGAGCCAAGGGGACGATGCAGGTTCATGGGACCCCCGATGCATCTGGGGAGGACACGGAGGGAGAATCTACACCACCGCGCTAGGTTGCATGTGTTTAGAAGTCTACTACCGTTATCTGCCGCTCTACCAATCCGATTCGCTGACCTCCCCCTAGGATGCCTCCATCGAGCCCTTCTTGGCCACCATTCGGCTTTATGTCGGCGAGGCCAAAACGTGCCGAGCTCTTCTTGGCCTCCGTCGGCTTTATGCCGGCGGGGCCAAGACTTGCAGCTACAGGGGTAGGCCCGCAATTTCCGCGCGAACCGTCTCGGTCGACGATCCGCGTCGCCGCATTTCAAACAGCCATCGAGTACGAGTACCGTCCGCTAAGGCGGACTGAGTACCGCTTCGCTGAGCACGAGTACGACGAAATCCGTTGCGAGGCACGAAAGAATTCCGTTGACCGAGTACGAGGAGGAGACTTTACACACGTCAACGACGCTCGATCGAGCACTTCGCTGCAATGCTTTGTTCGTACTACTTCTCGTACTCGATTCGATCTAACATGGCGATTCGACCCCAAGGCCCGCAATTTCCGCGCGAACCGCCTCGGTCGACAATCCGCGTCGCCGCATTTCAAACAGCCAGCGAGTACGAGTACCGTCCGCTAAGTCGGACTGAGTACCGCTTCGCTGAGAACGAGTACGTCGCAATCCGATGCGAGGCGTTAACGCTTTCTTCATCGTATTTTCATCTGGTCTGCCAGCAATTCGGTCTTTGTTTGGATTGTATTTTGATTCTGTGAAGTTCGCGTGAATCCCGAACCTTGCTTCTTTTCAGCTTACTACCTATCGCTATCCTGCGCCCGTCGAGTTCAGGCGTCCCTGAACAAGGAGTTTCTCTGTTTCGTTAGTTTAGAGGGGTAGAATTGATGAGTCGTCAAATTTTCAGTTCGAGCAGTCGCCGCCGAGCGTTCACGCTCGTCGAACTGCTTGTGGTCATCGCAATCATCGGTATTCTCGTTGGGCTCTTGCTGCCAGCAGTCCAAGCCGCTCGTGAAGCCGCACGCCGAATGAGCTGCTCGAACAACGTCAAGCAAATCAGCTTGTCGGTCGCCAACCACGAGTCGGCGTTCAAAAAGCTTCCACACAGCGGTCAGTGCGGATCGACCGGTAGCACCACGACGGTCTACATGATCCACTCGACTGCAACCCTCTTGCTCCCTTACATCGAGCAACAGTCGGTTTACAACCAATTCGATTTCACGACCAATTCGATCGCCCACTACGGTGCGTCCCCGAGCGGAAACGCGTTTTCGACCCCAAGTGGTTGCTTGATCCACCGCAGTTCCAAGGGCAAGGCGTTTGACGATCCGACCCATCCTTCGGGACAGTTGGCCGCTCAAACCCAAATCTCTACCTACGTCTGTCCTTCGACACCTCTGGATGCCGGCACACGTGACCCAGTCAACCGACTCGGCGGTATCGATTACATGTTCATCGACCTGTCGGACATCGACCATCGAGTAGGATCGCCGACCTACGGGGCCCGCACTCCGAGCACCGATCCTCAATTGGCCGAAATGCGCGTTTCGGGGATGCTCGATTGCGAAGGCAGCCGTTTGGCATCGACCATCGACGGCACCTCGAACACCGTCCTGGTGATCGAAGATGCCGGTCGTGCCAATCCAGCCGTTACCAAGTTCGGTGCGTTGTCGGCCCGCAGGACCCCTGTTTCGACCCCCGCGTTCCCAGTCAATGCGATGGGCGGAGGTTCGAACGGTCGCCACATGTATGCTTGGGCTGATGCAGACGCCGTTACCAACGGTTATTCGGGTCCAAGCAATACGATCGCTCCAGGATCCCGAACCGCGATGATCAACAACTACGGAAACATCATCGGTGGACCACCCGAGTGCCTCTGGTCGGTCAACAACTGTGGACCTAACGACGAACCTTTCGCCTTCCACGGCGCGGGTGCCAACGCTGGTTTCGGCGATGGCTCGGTCAAGTTCCTTTCGGCCAACACCGATGGGGTTGTCCTCAAGTGGATGGTCGGTCGAAACGATAGCCGTACCTACGAAATGCCGGAGTAATTGATCCTCATGTTGCGTCTACTCCTCGTATTAGCTCTGGCTTGTGTTTCCATGGGTTGCCAAGCCAAAGTGCCACTGATGAACACTCCTGTTGACGTGGTCGGCAAACTGACCAAAGCAGGGAAACCTGTTGGGAATGTAACGCTGACGTTGCAACCACTCGAGACCGGTCATATGGTGCCGATGAAGGTCGGAGCCGATGGATCCTTTAAGGGGAACATCGTCCCGGGCAAATATGCCTACTATCTTTCCGCGAATGAAGACGGTGGAGAGTCGGCCCTTCAAGGGCTTGACGCTTCACTCAAGGAAGCCAATTTGCAACGCACCGTGACGGTTCAGGCAGGTCAGTCGAGTATGGAAGTGAACCTGTAGACCTTGATGATTCAACAACCTTGGCTCTGAACGAGATTCAAGCGAAGAGTTCACAAAATCCAAAAGGACGATGGATAAAACCATCGTCCTTTTTTTCTTTGTCATTCCGAGCGTGGGGTTCCTTGGGCAAGCCCCATTGCCTTTAGGGTACGATTTTCAGCTCTTGTCCCATCAGCACCCAAGCTTTCGGTGCTTGTTTGCCCGACCAGTCGATCGATCGGAGCAGCAACCGAATCGAATCGCCTCGGAATCCTTGCACTTGAAGGACTGCGGAGAGCTTGGACTCAAGAGTCCCTAGCAAACCTGAATTGGCAACAGCGTCGCTTGCGGTACCGGTCGCTTCGGACAGACCAAAAATATCCGTGTCCTCTTCGCGACCTCCGAGCAGGCTTCCGAGATCCAAACCGCCAGAAGCTTCCGGCCGATGAATGACCTTGAACTTCTCGATTTTCGCGTTCTTGGCAACCATTCCGATCGCATCGTCGAGTCCACCGATCTGGTCGACCAATCGATGCGATTTGCGAAGCGATCTGAAGGAATTTGTCGTAAATCGTTCCGACCGATTTTTGCATCAAATCGATCTCTTCTTCGCTCCAGGCGTGGTCTAAGGCATTCATCCCTGCGACCGGATCGAGTGTGACCGATTCGACATGCACCCCGAGGCGGCGAGCCAAGGCTCCTGCGCTGAGCTTCATCGAGAAGACCCCGATCGAACCGGTGATCGTCCCCTGTTCGGCGAAGATCGGTGATCCGATGCAAGTAACCCAATAGCCTCCCGACGCGGCAACCTCGCCCATCGAAAACACCAGTGGCTTTTTCTTGGCACAAGCTTCAAGCGCCTGGCGTATTGCTTCGCTGGCAGTAGCACTCCCACCGGGAGAATTGATACGAACAACGACCCCTTTGACCTTTTCGTCAGCCGTGAGTTCCTCGATCAACTTGACCGTCGGCCCTGAGACGATGGCGCTGGCATTGGCCTGCTTTCCATCTTCAATCGCCCCGCTCAAATGCACCACAGCGATCGATTCGTCTTTGATTTTCATAGCGCCCTTGGGGGGGGCCATGGCCTGTCCCATCAATTCAAAAATAGAAAGCTCCTTCTTAGGCTTGGCCTTGGGCATCGTCCACTCATAGCCTTCACCAAGACTGTCCATGACAGTTTTTTGCAAGGAGCCATAGGGAACCAGTCGGTCGACTAAGCGGTTAGCTAGAGCTTCGGCAGGCAAGAGGATTCTCTGCTTTTGGAGTTCTCGAACCGTACCGACCGAAAGCCCACGTCCTTTGGCAATTCGGGATACTTGTGCGTTGTTGATCGAATCGAGCATCGCTAGGTAATGCTCCTTGAGGTGCTTGGACATCACCGAGTTGACATACGGTTCGACGGCACCTTTGAAGTCCCCGGCGCGGGTTACCGAAGCTTGAATACCCAACAAGTTCATCGCATCGCGGTAGAACATCGTCTCCATCGACGACGATGGCATGTCGATGCCCCCGAGGTCTGCCATGAGGATCTCGTCACACCCCGAGGCAATCGACAACTGGACGTTACCGGCCGATTCCAACCAAGCGATTAATTTCTTACCATGACCGCGAAGATGCTCGAGATGTCGAGAGAACTCATCCAACTGCGCAGGATTCATCGAGAGCGAAGGGGACGAAAGGTCCAGAACAACATGGGTAACGAGCTCCTCGTGACTAAGCTCATCGAGGTAATCGCAGAGTTTATAAAATCCTTTGGGTTTCCCAAGCCCACCGCCGAGGACAAGATCCATTGGATTCAGTCCGCCGGCACCGGGCAAGTCGACATACTCGCCACTGAGGGGAACGACCCGCACTTGCTTTTTGGCAGGAGCTTTCTCCGGCTTTTTTTCCTCTTGTTTGTCAGCTTTGTCAGCTTTTTTGTCAGCCTGTTGTTGCTCCGCTGGTACTGCCGTCGCCGCAGCTTGGGACTCTTGGGGCGGAGCCTCGGGGGCTTTTTCCTGCGCTAGGCTAGGTGGGGATAGAATTCCACCTGCGACCGCGAGCAACCCCAAACTCGCCCAGTTCTTAAGTGACCAATTCCCAACTGAAAGAGCTCGAAAACGACACGATTTGTGCCACGATAAGCGAATAGACATGTCGGTGTAGAAAAAAATGAAAGTGGATGATCGATTCGAAACCACAGAGGAATCCGTTTTGAGCGAAACGCAGCTTTCGTTAAACTGACGGTTCAACGCATTACCTCCGCGGACCTATCATAATTGTAATCAGAAACACCCATGATCGTGACAATCGACGGGCCTGCCGGGGCCGGAAAGAGCTCCGTAGCCCTGAAACTCGCCGAAAATCTGGGGTTTTTCTTTCTCGACACCGGGGCGATGTATCGATGCGTGACGCTCGCGTGCATGAGAGCCCAGGTCGATCTTCATGATCCGGCTGCAACCCTCGAGGTCGCCAACTGCTGTCAAATCGATTTGGCAAAGGGTTCTGTGGTACTGAATCGGCGCGACGTGACCCGCGAGATCCGAAATCCAGCGGTCGCCAAGGCGATCAAGACCATCGCGGAAAATCCCGAAATCCGAGAACTATTGGTTCAGCAGCAACGCCGAATCTGCGCGGGGCAAGACTGCGTTACCGAAGGGAGAGACCAAGGTACCGTGGCTTTTCCGAACGCAGAGTGCAAGATCTTTCTGACTGCGACAGCCGAGGAACGAGCCAGGAGGCGATATCAACAACTCCTCGATGCGGGCATCGATGCGGATTTCGATGAGATTTTGACCCAGCAAAATCAACGCGACGCGAATGACTCCAATCGCCTCACCGGACCTTTGATCGCCGCACCCGATGCCATCGTGGTTGCAACCGATGGCATGAGTGAGCAGCAAGTGCTCGATAAACTCCTGGAAATCGTGCGCTCTCGCCGTAGCGGACTCTCTAGCCAATCCGTCACAAAATGACCGACGAATCCCCCTCCGATCAGGTGATCACCGCCGAAAAAGTCGCTGCAAAAAAGAACATGGTAGGGAGAGATACCGGCACGCATAAGCCCAGGGGGGAGGAAAGCCGATTGAGCCTCCTGATGCGCCGAATCATCTATCGTGTTTTGCGATTGATCGCAAGAATGCTGTGTGTGTTGTGGTTTCGCATTCGGGTCGAGGGCCGATACCATGTTCCCAGCCAAGGGGGAGGAATGCTCCTGTCGACCCATCAGTCGGGTCTCGACCCGATCCTGGTCGGTCTGGCCTGCAATCGCAACCTAAACTTCCTTGCAAGAAGCACTCTTTTCAGGAATCCAGCCTTCTCTTTCTTGCTGAAAATCCTCGACTCGATTGAAATCGATCGGGAACGCGGTGGCCTTAGCGGCTTGCGGGAGATGCTCTCAAGATTGCGTTCTGGAAAGGTGGTCCTGTTGTTCCCCGAGGGGACTCGAACCCAGGATGGCTCAATTGGAGTTGTGAAACCCGGATTTTTTCCGATCGCGAAACGGTCCGATGTCCCCTTGATCCCTGTGGCGATCGTCGGTGCGTTCGAGTGCATGCCCAAGGGCTCGAAGTGGCTTTTTCCAAAACCGATCGCCGTGGTTTTTGGCAAGCCAATCCTACCCGAAGACTACCGGAACTGGAGCGAAGAGCAAGCCGTTAGTGCTGTCGCTGTTTCCTTGGGCGAGCTCTACCAACAGGGAAAAAACTCTATCGAAGGGGCTTACTAGGTGAGGGTTCCGCTCATCGAAATCTGATACATTGAAATTCTCGTCCGAGCACTCCTCATGACCAATCCAAGATGAAATCTTCTCCGATACCCACCTTCAACCGCAGCCTTCTGCTGTTCCTGCTTTGGTTCCTATGTTTCTTGCCGTCGGCCGTTGGCATCGCCCAGCAGGAGGATCTGCAATTTGCTGCCTCGAGTGGCATCGATGGCTTATCGCTCGATTCGGCCAGCCTCTCGCCTCGGAGCGTGCTCGTGGGCGATCCACTGATTGTTATCCGTTGCAATGTTAGAAACGGCTCGAAAGAAACGCTAACGGGATTTGTCTCGGCACGCATCACTGGAAATCTAACCGACGAGGATCGCTACCGAATCACGGTTGGACCCCAACAAATTCGAAGTTGCGAAATTACCGTACGTCCGCTCATCCCTTTGCCTGATGCTAGGTTCGAGGTTGAAGTATCCCTTTATAAGATCGTCGACGGGAAGGAAGTGCTTTCGGTCGTGGGTGATGAACCGGCCGTCCGCAACGTGACCGTTTTTCGCGGCCCGAAGCTCCCTGTCGTTGCTGCCTCTGCCCTGGGGATGGAGGCTGCTCCACCACTGGACTGGCGATGGGAAAAGACGGATCCTCTGTACACCTACGAATTGGCAATGGCAAGTCGTGTCGACGGCGAACTGAGTAAGGAAGCGGTCGGACTCGATGGAATCCAATTTCCGATCAACCAAAACGATTGGAAGAACACCGACCTGTTGATGCTCGCCGAGCCAGCACCCTTGCGCGATGCGGCAACGGTCGGAACGCTCAAGAGCTTCCTGAATTCCGGGGGGCGCATTTGGGTCATGCTCGAGGACATCGATACCCAAGATCTCCAGCCTTTGCTCGAACCAAACCAACAACTCCGCACCGTCGACTCGGTCCAACTGACCAACTTTAGAGTCGACTCAACAGGACCATCGATTCAGGAACAAGACGCAAGGGTGGACCTGGAAGATCCTGTGATCTTCAAGCGAGTGATGCATCATGGGGGGAGCGTTGGTCACCGAATCGACGGTTGGCCAGCCTCGTTGGTCATGCCCGTCGGTCGAGGCGAACTGATCATTACGGCACTCGAAAGCAGTGCTTGGATCAAACCCCGCAAGGTACAAACCAGCGAGGATCCGTTTTTCCAATCGGACTACGAATTACGATCCTGGGCTCGGAGCATCATCGATACGGTGCAAGCCAAGCGAGCTACGAATATCGTATCGCTCAAGGACCTCGACTATCCGCTTGAGAGAATTGGCAACCCGGTCATCTCACGCGGGATCGTCGCCGCGATACTCCTTTGCTTTTGCTCGGCCTTAGTCGGTATGAGCATCTGGCGGTTGGCGGCCAGGGATGCCAAAGCCATGGGCTGGATCGCCCCTGGATTGGCGCTGCTCGCATCGATTCCTTTGGTTTATTTGGCTTGGTCCCAAAAGCGTGAAATCCCCGCTATGGTCTCTTTGTTTCAATGGGTTCAGCTCGAGTCCAACAGCGGTGCGATGCTCAGAGAGTCTGGGGCCGTTTACCTACCCCGGGGCACCTCGATGGATCTCCAGAGCAAACTCCTCGGATATGCAGCTCCGGATCCCAAGATCCAAAGCGGAATCAAAACGCTTCAGACCGAGGACCTTCAAAGCTGGCGGCTGAGTAACAAAGATTGGCCTACTGGAACTTGGAGATACCAAACCGAATCCTCCCTCCCGGACCTACAAGCCGCGGCTCAAGGAGAATTCAACAAGGATGGTGTTCTGATTCGTTTGCCTACGAACCTCCCATCCAAACTACAAAACCCAATCATCGCCTATACCCCTGGTGCCCCGGTCTTAGGCGCTCCGGTGACCGATTCTCAGATCCTTATCGACGGCTCTTTCCCCGCCGAAGGCGAGCGTTGGACTCTCGATGCGATCGTCGGGGACGAGCAACGACGCCGCAGTGCTATCTACCGCAAAGCTCTCGAATCGAACGATCGAACCCAGACCCTCTCCCGTATCGTGATGGGTTGGACCGACTTGTTCGATCAAGGCCCCCAGTGGAACTCCGATATCCAACGCCGTGGTGTCGCTCTGGTCACCATGCCATTGATGCTCCAGCGGCCAGAGACGGGCAATCTCTTTACGGTCCCCTATCCATTCATCGATATCAAAATTGCCCGAGACGGTAACTCCTCACCCGTGTTTCTCGAAGGCACCGGACGATGGATCAGCCAATCCTCCAATCGCGCCGAATCCAGCTTGGAATTTCGACTTCCGGTCGAAGTCCTTCCAATCCAAGTCACCCAAATCGACTTCGATTGGGACCTGCAAGCCCCCCGCCGAAAAGTGAAACTCTCATGGCTTCGATCCCAAGACAAAGCGTTGGTTGAAATCATCGGCTTTGACGGCCCATCATTGCCATGGAAAGCCTCCAGCACAGACCCGGCCCTGCTCGAGGAATTCCAAGATGGGCTCCTGACTCTTCGTTTGGAAGTTGCCGAAGACCAGGAGTCTGAAAGCTCGATTCCTTGGCGGATCAAGCATCTTCGTCTCAATGTCCAAGGGATGACACAGCCGAGCAACCCGCTGAAACGTTAGAGCCAAAACCCTCCACTTTGAACCTCAATCACTTTACCTCTGACTTGCCATGAGCGACACCGTCGTCGAAACCACCAACCTGACCAAAAATTACGGGGATTTTACCGCCCTGAGCGACCTTTCAATCCATGTCAATCGAGGCCAGATCCTCGGATTCATCGGACCCAACGGAGCCGGTAAAACCACCACCATCAAAATCTTGGTCGGGCTCTCAAAGCCCACCTCCGGCAGCGCAACGATCGCCGGGGTCGATTGCAGTCAGAACGCGTCTAGAATCAAACGGCTGGTCGGCTACATGCCCGACAAGTTCGGATCTTATGACAACATGCGGGTCCATGAATACCTAGACTTTTTCGGGGCGATTTTTGGGATCCCAGCTTCTCAGCGCAAGGCTCGCATCCAAGAAGTCATGGAAACGACGAGCACCACCTACATGCAAGACCGCTACGTCGAGAGCCTTAGTCACGGCATGCAACAGCGAGTCGGAATCGCTCGAACGCTCTTGCACGATCCAGAGGTTCTGATCCTCGATGAACCTGCAAACGGTTTGGATCCCAAAGCCCGTATCGAAATGCGACAACTCCTTTTGCAACTCGCTGCACGAGGAAAAACACTGATCGTCACGAGCCATATCCTGCCGGAACTAGCCCGCATATGCAACGTCGTTGCGATTGTCACAGCGGGGAAACTCAGGGCTTTCGGCACGGTCGATGAAGTGATGAGCTCGCTCTGTCCGCAACGGAACTATGAAATCCAGTTGGCTAGCGCCTCGCACATCAACCAAGCTGAAAAAGTGCTCGGTCAATTGCTCCTGGACTCCGAACCCCTGACCAGTAGCCCCGCGGAATTGACCCTGCGATTCCCGACAGTTCGAACCGAGCCAGAGCTAGCCGAACTTTTAAACCAACTCGTTGCCGCCAAGTTACCCGTGACCCAATTTCGTGAACTGACCAGCGACCTCGAAGACGCATTTCTCTCTGTCGCGGGCAAGGATTAGTCTCGGATCCCCTCTTGAAAGCTTCTCGGCGTGAATTCACTTTCCTTACTTAAAAACCCAATTCTCCAACGCGAGCTCATCAGTCGACTGCGGAGTCCTAAAGCCCTCATCGCGATCGCCCTGGTCGCGATCGTTTCGTGCACCCTGGTCCTGATGCGCTGGCCCCGTGAAGCGACGATCGATCTGGTCAGCCAAGGATCGATTCAGGTCTTTCGCCCGGTAGCCTATGCAATCGCCATCGCGATCATGATGCTCACTCCGGCCTTTCCTGCGACGGCTATCGTCTCGGAACGCAGAAAAGGAACCTTGGTTCTAATGCTCAACTCCCCGACTCCACCATGGGTCATCTACATCGGGAAACTCCTTGCCAATGTGCTTTTGAGCGTGCTGTTGTTTTCTGTGAGTCTGCCTGCAATCTTCGCTTGCTATGCTATGGGTGGGATCTCCATCGCAGGGAATATCGTCCCGCTGGTCCTGATCTTTCTCGGCATGGCCTTTCAATATTCCGCACTGGGGCTTTGGGTATCGAGTCGCTCTCAGTCGATCGACGCGAGCCTGCGTTGGACCTATGGCATCCTGCTTGGCATGGTCGTCCTCTCGATCGGTCCTACAGTCCTCGTGGGCAAACTTTCAGGTCTCCAAGCCTGGATCGCTCAAGCCTTGACCACCCTATCACCTATTCCCGCGCTGCAGCAAATCACCGGGGCCCAAGGCCAAGCGCAATCCATCGGTATTGCAACCGGATGGATCGAGTTCCTTTTCATGTGCGCAGTCTCGACGATCGGCTTTGCCCTGGCAACCTTATACAAACTCCATCCGACCATGATGGACCGCTCGCGCAATGCAGGACAAGTCATCGAGGCGACGCAGTCGAGTTGGCTGCGACGACTCTCGTACCTAGTCGACCCGAACCGACGAAAGTCCGGCATTCCCTTCTGGCTCAATCCGGTCATGGTCAAAGAGTTCCGAACGCGCAAATTCGGCCGCCTGCACTGGCTTCTCCGACTTATTGCCGCTGGAGCCATCGTCTCGATTCTATTGACGGTCGTGGCTGCCACCGGCACGGTCAACTGGGGCGTCGATCGAATCGCTTCATCGATGGTCATCATGCAGATCGGCTTTCTGCTGTTGCTCGGTCCTAGCTTGGGTGCCAACCTGATCGCCTCGGAGGTCGAAAGTGGTGGCTGGCAACTGATGCGAGCCTCGCCCATCTCGCCCTGGCGAATTCTTTCAGGAAAACTCCTGAGTACCTTTTTGACCCTACTATTGCTACTGATGGCGACCCTGCCTGGATACGTGATGATGAGCTATATCCAGCCAGCCATCGGCGGACAGGTCTCCAACGTGATCATTTCATTGTTGATCGCAACGGCAATGGTCACCATTCTGAGCGCCTGCGTCAGCGCCTACTCAAAAACCAGTGCTGCAGCGACGGCGGCAAGCTATGCGGTTTTGCTCGTTCTCTTTGCAGGGACCCTGTTGATCTGGCTCGGGCGAGGGAACCCCTTTGGACCTCTGTTCGTCGAGCGAGCGCTGCTTTTGAATCCCGCAGCAACAGCTCTCGCAGAGATGAAAGCCCCCGGCTTTGAGACTTTTCAACTCATCCCTAACGGATGGTATGTAGGACTGTCGATTTGTGCGGCAGGCTTGGTGATACTTGTACTGCGAATTGCTCGACTCACACGTCCTGATTAAATACGATCATGAATAGCCATCGAATCCTCCTCCCCATATTGCTCGTCTTTCTCGCAGTGGATTTTGCCCGGGCTCAACGCGTCGTGCCTCTCGAGCATCGTTGGGAGGTAGACCCCGGATTTGGCGATATATGGAACACTTCCCACGAACCTCGCGCCAAATTCCTCAACGTCAACGATCTCAATAGCGATCAGGCGAGCGTGCGTTTCGAAGCGGCCCAAAACATATGCATGAATTACGATCGTCCTGGATTTAGGAACCCCCCAAAAGCATTGACGCTTCTGCTCGAACAACTCCGTAATCAGGCAAATTCCATCCTTGCCAAAAGATCGATGATCTCGGCGGCGTGCTTGCTGGATGACGGAGCCCATGCGCAAGCCATCTGGGATGCTGCACAAAACGATCCTCTGGCCTGTGCCATCGTCGAACCCCACCTAACCAAGTGGAAATCTCCAGTCGCCCTCGAAATCTGGCGCCAGCGATTGAAGGATTCAAAATCATCCTCCGCTCAGATCGAAAACGCCCTCAATGGCCTTGCCGTCGTCGGACAAGAGCAAGACCGATCGCTCTGTTTGGCTTGGCTTGAATCCAATCGCTCGAGTCCCGTCACGCGATTCGTAGCTGCGAAGTCTCTCGGTGCTCTCCAACCCACCGGGCTTACGGATATGGCCAACCAAATCCTCAATTCGGAGGATCCAGACAAGCATTTGCTTGCCGCCTCTTTGCTTGCTTCACATACCGATCCGAATGCTTTGAAAATACTCGAGACAATTCTTCAAAATGGAACATCGGTCGCTCAGCGACTCGCTGCAAACAGTATCAAAGAGCATTTCCCTCAGCAAGGACTAGCCATGGTCGTGGGTTGGACCAAGCACCCCGACGACGTGATTCGACTCGCTGCTCTGGAGCTTCTCAAAAGCTCCCCAAGTCAAGAGCACACAAGACTCCAAGCGACCCTACTGGCCGACCCTGACCTGAAAATTCGCAAAACCGCACGAACCCAACTCCTGGAACTCGCGGGCAAAGACTTCCGGACGCTCGTCGATGACTGCGTCACCCAAAATCTTGCCTCGGAAACTTGGCAAGGGATCGAGCAAGCAATCGTCCTGGCCGTCGAACTCCAAGATCGCTCCCGTTGCACAAAATTCATCGAACTTCTCGAACACATGCGTCCCGAAGTGAACATGAATGCTGGCTGGGCGCTTATGGAGTTGGCCAACGAACCGACGATACTCGCCGGTTTTGTCCCCCATACCGAGAGATACACAAACGATTTGGCGGCCGAGAAAAAAATAGCCAAACAGGACTACATTCGTTTGAGCTTTCTGTTTGAGGCCTTCGGTCGCAACCGATACGAGCCCGTCTTGCCAATGCTCCGTAAATACGTTCCGAGAGACAATTTCAAAATGGGAAATCTGACCCGAACCTCCGCAATCTGGGCGATCGGAAAGACTATGAAGCAACAGGATGACCCTGCTCTGCGAGCCCAACTTCATGAAAGAGTTCTCGATTTAGGAACCATGCTCCCAGAAAACTACTTGGTCGGTTATGCCTGCCTACTTACCCTAGGCGAATTTGGATATCTCGATTCCAAACCGATTGTCGAACGCCATGCGCAAACTGGTCAGGATGCTCTGAGTTGTGCAGGCCGTTGGGCCAAAGAACAAATCGAAAAATCCGCCAAGTGACCCGAGGCGGGTCTCTACGAACCCAAGAGGCTCTGATCGACGCCAGCATGTTCGAGTCTTGCAGATCGACCTAGGCATTGAGAGCGGACCCAACGCAAAGAGGGGCCCTCTACCCAACGATGGAAACAAAAAGCAACAACCAAACTGCAAGCAAACGCGATGAGCATGCCCGCTGCCGCTTGCACGGCTCCCTGGCTCGACCATCCATCCAAGACCCTCAGAACCAGTCCATTGACCATGTAGTGCACCAAAAATAGGCTATACGACACATCGCTCAGCCATCGAATCGAGGCGGGCAATACCCAGTCCTTGGTCCGCCAGTATCCAAAAAACAACACAGGTACGACTACAAGTGAGATCATCAACTGCGGCCTGGGGTTTAGGAGGAGACTTCCTGCGACCGATAGACTGAAAAGCGACAAAACCCAAGTCGGGAGCCTACCTTGCAACGTCCAACCCAGGAAGATACCGAGCACATACTGAGCGGCAAAGTAGAGCACGAAAGCCTCCCACCGATCGCTACGACTCCAGATCCAGGCGCTCCCTAGTCCCAAGGGGAACAGCAGCAGCGTGCGAGCCCAGACATTTGCTCCGTGGTCCGTTTGGAACCGGTTAGCAAGAAACGTCAGGACAACGATCAAGCAGGACCATTGCAACTCGATGCACAAATACCAAGTCCCGGCGGAAAAATTCTCAAAGCCAAGCAAATTCTGTATCAAAAACAGATGGGAAACAAATTGGTACCATGAGAACGATTCAATCAGGTGTAGCGGCCAGCCGAATCGGTCCGTGAGCCACACCAATCCCAGTAGAGCAAAGAGCATGACTAGATAAGGGATCGCCAAACGCAGGTATCGATCCAGAATACCTTGCATCAACTCACCGAAACCCATTTTTCCATCAGGCCTTCGGATAAACCGCTTATCAAGACTCGACGTCAATCCTCCGATCACAAAGAAAATTGCCACTGCGTAGAGTGCATGATTAAATAAAAAGTATCCAACACTCGGTGCGATTTGGTCGGCTAGATCCGATCGAGGAGCATAGAGCGATAAGTGATGCCAAACGATACCGACGGCAGCGAATGCACGCAGCAAATCCGCAAGGGCGAATCGTTCCCCTCTCCAAACTGCCACTTCTGTATCTTTTGAGTTCGCGTTCAAAAACGTGGCTCGACGGTAGAAGTCCGATCCATCACCCAGGTGAATCTAACCGATGCTAAGCAAATCGGTGCTATCACCGAAACGATCCGCCTTGATCCCCACTTGGTGCAACATCCATAGGTAAAGATTGCATAACGGAGTATTGCTTGGATATTTCCAATGACCTGACTTATTGAGCCTGCCACCGGCTTTACCTAGCATAAGGATAGGTAGGTCGTCATGGTTGTGCCGATCCCCGTCGGAAATGCCGCTCCCATAGAGGATCATCGTCCGATCCAGAAGCGATTCACCCCCTTCATCGACTGCTGACAATTGATCCGCTAGGTACGCAAACTGCTGAAGGTGGAATAGGTTGATCTTTTGCAGCTTGGTCTGCTTGTCCTCGCTTTTTCCATGGTGAGACAAATCGTGATGGCTCTCGGGAGCCCCGATTTCAGGGTAACCGCGATTGCTTCCCTCATTGGCCATCATGAACGTCAGCACTCGCGTCGCATCGGTTCTGATTGCAAGCCCGATCATGTCCATCATCAGTTTGCAGTGTTCTTCCCAAACCCTTGGGACTCCAGCAGGCCGCGAGTAGCTCGGGAGACCGTTTTCGCCGAGTTGCAATTTGTCGCTGCGACCGATCCGATTTTCGACATCTTTGACCGCATAAAGGTATTCATCAAGTTTGCGTGAGTCTGCGGCCCCGAGTTTTCGTTTCAGGGAATGCGCATCCTCGAGAGCGTAATCCAAGACACTTTTTCTTCGCGTCGCAAGCGGGCTCGTCGGGCCTCCTTGGGAAACCTTGTCTGGGGCTCCAAAGAGCCTTTCGAATACACTCGATGGGTCCATTTCTTTTGCCAACGGACTCGACTCGTTTCTCCATGCAAGATTGCTCGAATAGGCACAGGAGTATCCGCTGTCGCAGTTTCCCGACTGACTTGAGCCTTCCATCCCAAGCTCCAGCGATGCGAAACGAGTTTTGTGACCAATCCCTTGCGCGGCGACTTGGTCCACCGAGATCCCATTTTTGATGTCGGCTCCATCGGTCTTCTTGGGATGAGCACCGGTTAAAAAGGATGCCCCACTTCGCGCATGGTCCCCTGGCCCATCTCCGTGGTCTCTGGCACCATCGAGGGTCAGTCCCGTAAACACATTGAGCGACTTGCGGTGCTTGGACAACGCCTCCAGGGTCGCCGGTAACGCATAGTCTGTGCCTTCGGAATCCGGAGTCCAAGCAGGCATGTGAATTCCATTGGGGACCATCATAAAGAGCACCCTCACCGGCTTTTCGTCCGCTAGGCTCGCGGCTCGGCTCTTGGGCGACATCGCGTCTAGCCAGGGAAGCGTAATGGCCGTCCCGAGTCCCCTCAGCACAGTTCGTCGATCAAGTTGTTTCATGGCAATTCCTCGTCCCTTGTTCCCTTGCGTCCGAACGGGTCGCTGGTGATGATCCCGAGCAATAGCTCCTGGAATCGGTAATCATTTTTGGATGCTTTGGCAAGTATCTGATCGATCGCGCAGCGATCATAGTATTCTAATCCGCGTCCGAGCCCGTAGGTCATGAGTTTTTCGGTCAAGGTCCGGACGAACTGTTCGGATTTCTGGTCGCGGAGCAAACGGATCAAATCCCCCGCATTACGGACCTTCTGACCCGTTGGCAGCTCTCCGGATGCATCGATCGGATTGCCTCGGTCGCTAGTCCGCCACCGTCCTATCGCATCATAGTTTTCCATTGCCAGCCCCAAGGGATCCATTTGCTTATGGCACGAAGCGCAGGCTGGATTGGCTCGGTGTTGCTCGAGTTGCTGACGAAGGGTGCCGACCAACTCGGCCTTGTCGAGTTCGGGAACCCCTGCCGGAGCCGGCGGGGGAGGTGTTCCTAGGACGTTGTCGAGGATCCACTTGCCCCGCTTGACAGGACTCGTGCGAGTCGGATTGCTTGTGACGGCAAGTACCGAGGCGTGGGTTAGGATTCCAAGTCGTTTTTGACCCTTGAGCGAAACGAGTTGGAATTTGTCTCCCTGGACTCCTGGTATGCCATAAAAGCGTGCCAGTTTTTCGTTCATGAACGAAAAATCCGCGTCGAGCAAACGCAGTACGCTCATGTTTTCCCGCATTACATAAAGGAATAAATAGTAAGTCTCGGTTCTGCTCAAATCGCGAATCTGCTCATTCCAATCAGGGAATTGGCCTTCGTTGGGGGTGAAGCTCTCAAGCTTGCGCAAGGTCAGCCATTGACCTGCAAAGTTGCGGACAAAATCCCTGGCTCTCTCGTCGCGGATCATACGATCGAGCTGGGCTGCCAAAACCCCAGGCAGGCGCAGTTGCTTTTTGGAAGCCAGCGTCAAAAGCTCTCGGTCCGGGGTAGAACTCCATAGAAAGTAACTCAGTCGCGTCGCGAGCTCGAAATCGCTGAGTAAAGGATATTCATTGCCGATCCGTAGGGCGGGTTCCTCGACTTTGAAAAGAAAATTCGGACTTACCAGGATCGCCGTCAGTGCGGTTTGCAATCCAACCTCATAGCTATCCCCCGACTCGACGGTCTTCTCGACGATGGATGCCAAGCGATTGAGTTCCTCGTCGCTAGCAGGTCTGCGAAACGCTCGGCTCGCAATCCGTCGCATCACATCCTTAGCCGCATCAGCCACGGTGCGCGTGGCCGACGGAACCGAATCTCGCACTAGCTCTCGATGGATCTCGGGAAGGGCCGACTCGGGGATGCGCTCAGCCGCTTTTTGACCCGTGAGTCGAAGATCGTAGATGTATAAATTCGTGTCTTGGGCTGGATTCCCATCCTTTGCCGCAATGTAATGGTCATTGACGAAAGCGAGTTCCAAGAGACGCTTACCAGCCCGCAATTTCAGGGGGATTTTGAAGACCTCGGGATTGTTGGGAGTATCGGTCTTGACGGTGAGCTCCTCGACTTTCTTCCCATCGACCGAGATGATAACCTTGGGATATCGCCCTTCGGCCGCCGAACCCGCCATACCGAGTTCCAGCGTGTAACGACCCGTCCAAGGCGCCTGCTCCTCGAAGGGAGCCTTGCCGTTGGAGGAGAAAACAAACCGATCTCCTTCGAACTTGCCACCCGATTCGGCCGTCAGTTGGCTTATCTTGCGAGGCGAATTGTAAACCGGACCGGTACTCGAGGCGATAATCACTTTTCGGCTGATTTCTTCAGCAGCCGTAAGGTATTTGTCCATCAGCAACGGTGGGAGTGTCAGCACATCGGCGATATTATCGAATCCGTAGCCGACATCATCCCCTGGGAACCCCAAAGCCGGTTCGTAATCGATGTTGAACAAGTCCCTTATCGAGTTGCGATATTCGTAGCGATTGATCCTCCGAAGCGTCACGGATCCAGGGTTGGGAGTTTTTCCACAGTCGATATCGTTGAGCGTCGATTGGATCCAAGACGTCAGTGTTTTCCGGTCCTCTGGGCTTGGTTGAGGCGAATCGACCGGCGGCATATCGGCAATATCGATCCGCACGGCGACCTTCTCCCATCGATCCGCACGGCGACCTTCTCCCAAATCCGCCTTTGCCGAAATACGCTCTTGGCATCGGCGAAATTATTGAACGCCAATCCGCTTTCGGCGTCGGCACCCGAATGGCAACCCGAACAGTATTTCTCGATCAGCGGCTGGATCTTTTTCTCGTATTCCTCGTTGAGCTTCGTCCAGTCGGTAGCCTTAGAGATTCCGAGCGTCGAGACGAAAACCATTCCAAGAGCAAGCAGAAGGGAGGTAAAATCACGATAGGCTCTAGCCATTGCGCAATAATCCTTGCGACGAGACAAAAAATCACAGCACCCCACAATCGATCGAGGAATTGTAACCCATGAGCGTCACAAACGAAGAATTGCTTCAAAAGAAATGTTTGCCTTGTGAGGGTGGGGTCGACGCCTGTTCGCTCCAGGAAGCTAAATCTCAAAGTTCGGCCATTCCCCAGTGGGTAGTGAGTCCGGAGGGAAAGTGGATCGAAAGATCTCTCGGCCTGAGGAACTTCGTCGAAATGATGGCTTGCGTCAATCAAATCGCTGATTTGGCTGAGGCCGAAGGCCACCACCCAGACCTGCATCTTACCGGGTACCGAAACCTAAGAATCGAATTGACGACCCATGCCATAGGCGGGTTGAGCGAAAACGACTTCATCCTGGCGGCCAAGATCGACCAGATACTCAAGCAAGAAGGCTACTGATCGCTTCACGCACCGACCATTCTTGTCATCCATTTTCGAGAACCCATTGGGCTGCAAACCGATTCAATTCGGCGCTATTGGAAAGCCTCAGTTTGATCTTTAGCTTCTCCCGATAGGTGTCGATGGTGTGGACGCTCAGGTGCAAGTATTTGGCGATCGCACCGGTGGTCCGCCCTTGTCCGATCAGGGTCAAAACCTCTAGCTCTCGGTTCGATAGACTTTCGATTGGCGATTTCCCTACTTCGATTCTACCCCCGATGCGGCTACGAAGAATGCGCTCGGTCATCTCGGGGCTCAAGTAGGTCTTTCCTGCAAGTAGGGTTCTGATGGCTGGAACGAGCGTACAGCGAGCCGATTGCTTGCTGAGGTAGCCCATCGCACCGGCTTGCAAGGCGCGCTCAGCATAGACGGCCTCGTCATACATCGAATTGACGA
The DNA here is from genome assembly GCA_021299695.1 of Pirellula sp. GTDB lineage: Bacteria > Planctomycetota > Planctomycetia > Pirellulales > Pirellulaceae > JBKCUI01. Next base: position 69,590 of record JAJTEK010000022.1, read on the forward strand.
GCATCCTCTGTTTAGGATCGGAATCATGGACTCTGCGTACTAAATCGATGCCATGTCCAGATTTGAGGCAGATATCCACGATCACCAAATCGGGATGAAGCTGCTGAACCAACCGGAGCGCTTCATGAACGTCCTCGGCCTCTCCACAAACTTGGAGGTCTGGTTCATTGCGGATCTGCGTCGCCAGGCCATCGCGCATCACCGGGTGGTCTTCAACCAAAAGAATGCTTGAGGTTCCATTATTCATCGGCTCGACTCCTGGATCATGCAGCTAACGAGGGTGCCACCAGTCGGGATGGTGGAGATATCGAGTGTCGCTCCGATGAGCATGGCTCGGTATTGCATACTCTGAAATCCTAGTCCTCCCAACGCTAGATCACCGGAAAATCCCTTACCGTTGTCAGCCACGCGGAGTATGGTTTTACCTATGCGGCAATCGAGTGCTATCCGAATGTGGCTTGCCCCAGAATGCTTCAGGGCATTGCAGATAGCCTCCTGCGATATTCGGTATAAATGCAAGGAGACTATCGGATCGGATGGCTCCGACTCAAGATTGCATTGAAAAGAACAACAAACTCCATGAAGTCCATCGGTACGATCTGCTAGCGAACGAAGTGAATCGACCAACCGATCGCTGGCTCCGTTGGTCGGAACAAGACCTTGGGATATGCTCTGCAACTCTTGATGAGCACGAGTGAAGCCCTCGACCAGCTTGCGTGCTAACTCGCAGCATGATCCCAGTGATTCTTCGGCGGATGAGGCGGTCTTGTGTTGAAGTTGATTAAGCAGTGTCTGTGAGATCATACTTAGTCCGACCAGCTCTTGCTGTACGGAGTCGTGAAGGTCCTGCCCAATCCTTCGTTGCACTCCATCGATAATATCAAGTACCTCGTTGGGATCCCCCAACGCATGATTCCCCGGTGACCCATTTCGGCGATGCAGCGGATCTTTGCAAATCGTCTCTTTCGTCGTTTTCATAGAACAATTCCCATGCGATTGGTGTTGAAGAAATCGATTCGACCATCGATGGAACCATTCTAGATAGACGCCATCCCTAGAGGAAATTTTGTACGTGATTTGTAATAGTTCGCAATACCTTTAACTAGATCCCATAGTGATATCCACTATTGAACTGAAGGGAATATCGCGATACTAGCACCTCTGTGCAATCGCAACAATCATGGCGTATCCAACGGGCCTCTACCGCTGATTTTCATTCCTCGGTATGCCCCGATTGATCACTAATTCCTAAAGGGAGTGTTAGCCATGCGACTTCTTATTGCCGATTCGGACCCAACGCTTAAAGAGCTTTATGAACACTATTTCACGGACCAAGGATGCCAAGTCGTCACGGTAGGAAATGGTTTGCAATGCATCGACGCGATCCGGAAGCAAATGCCTGACGTGCTTGTCATCGAGCATCAGATCCCATGGGGAGGCGGCGATGGAGTTCTTCAGTGTTTGCATCAAGATTATCCATTCAATTCCCCGGAAGTTGTAGTGCTCACGTCGGATGGACACACCAAAAATTCTTGCCTTGACGGACTTCCCAACGTCGGGGCTTACCTGCGGAAACCCTTCCTCATGCGGGATTTGTCTAAGCTGATTCAACGCGTCAAAGAGCGTGTGGCCAACGCGATTGTCTAAAGTGCAATGAGCGATTGCTTGATCTCTTTTTATCTGTTCTCTGCTTTGATTGGTTTCTGATCGCCTCGAAGGAGTTTGTCATGGATATCGTTCGCTTGCCTGATCTGATGAGTCTCATGCAGCCTACTCAAGGACCGCGCGTGACGATCCTGTTGCCAACGCACCTACCTGGACCAGAGGAACAACAAGACGCTATTCGCCTGAGGAATTTAGTCGATCGAGCAGAGAACTTGCTGGCCCAGGGATGGTTGAGGGCTTGCACGGCTCGCGACTGGCTCGAACCGGTTCGCAATACCGTGATCGATTACGAATTCTGGAAGAAAAGAAGCCTTGGATTGGTGTTTTTCGTCCAAGCAGATTCGGTTCAACGCTTTCGATTGCCAATTCCACTCGAGGAACTTGCAATCGTGAACCACCGATTCTATATCAAGCCACTGCTCCCACTGGTTTGTGACGACCACCGATTCCTTGTTCTGACGGTTAGTCAGCACAAGGTAGCACTCTATCAAGCCGGTCGGTTCCATATCGATCAAATCGATATTCCGAATCTACCTCAAGGCATCGAGGAAACACTAAACATCCAAGGTGCCGATCGCGGACAGCAAAGCCATCTTGCCACTCGGTGGGGAAAGAACAAACAAACGACCGTCTTTCATGGACAAGGAGGATGCAAGGAAACGCATAAGACCGAAATTAAATTGTTCTTCCAAAGGGTCCAACAAGCTCTCGCTCCGGTGCTGCAGCAACAACATGCCCCGTTGGTTTTGGCGGGAGTGGACTACCTTTTGCCGATTTTTCGTCAATCACTCGATTACCCCAAAGTGATTGAGGTAGAGATCCGTGGCAATACCGATCATCTTTCAAAAGACCGCCTTCTTCATAAAGCGTGGGAAACCCTCGAGCCATTCTTTCAACGGAGGCAAGCCCTTGCTGTCGATCAGTTCCGAAGCCTCTCAGCAAGCGATCTGGCGACCGAAGATCCCCAAACCGCGATCCAGGCGGCGTTCAGTGGTCGAGTAGATACTCTCTTTGTGGATCTCTCTGAGCATCTCTGGGGGACTTGTTCGCCATATGGCCAAGTAACTTCGACACACGTTGACCCACAACCGGGCGACGAAGATCTGCTCGATAGCGCCACTGCGCAGACACTTCTTCACGGAGGCAAAGTGCACGCTGTTGAGTCGGCTTACATGCCTGGTACTCAGTCACTTGCAGCTTTGCTTCGCTATTGAATCCATGGTGGTTCACGCCATGAGAGGATCAAGTTTTCACTCGATTTAATAAAGAGTTGGTCTGTCTGATAATCGAAGAGTCAAAGCGGCAAAGGTTAGTCGCTTTTTTCAAAAGTCGTTTGTATTACCGATAAATACTCAGGAGGTCATTATGACTGGTTTATTAAGCACAACGAAGCGAGCGTTGCCAACACCTTGGTTCCGTCGGGGGCCACTTTCGATGTTCCGCGATATGGAAGATCTGATGGAACGGTTTCTAGATGAGAATGGAGATGGTTGGAATGCGCGAATGCTCGCTCCACCGTTGGACATGATCGAAACCGAAAAGACGATCAGCCTCAAATTGGATCTGCCGGGTGTGTCCCCCAAGGAGATCGACGTACAAGTCAGTGGCAATCAATTGACGGTCAGCGGAGAACGCAAGGAGGATCGTCAAGAGAAGGGAGAAACCTTCCATCGCGTTGAACGTAGTATTGGACGTTTCTCGAGATCAATTCTTCTACCTTGCGATGTTCAGGATGATCAGGTTGACGCGAAGTATCAAGATGGAGTGCTGAAGATCATTCTTCCGAAAACCTCCGACGCTACGACTCGTCATATCGAAATCAAGAGCTGAGTTCATTGGTTACCCCTTGGTGGACCTGCAGGACATGCAATGGGTCTTTGGATGGAATACTCCTTTGTTCATTGCAATTGAATGTGGGTCCACCTTCTTTCAATCACTATTTTATTCACGAAAGCTAGTTTCAAACTTATGAAGTACCAATTGTTTTTTGCCGCTATGGCCATGGGCCTTGCAGGGATGATTACCGGGCCGGCATTGGCTGCTGTGACCAGCGTTTTTGGATCTGGAGCAAACCAGTTCACCATGACATTCGAGCGAGTTGGAAATCCAGGGAATGCAGCGGATTTGACAGGTGTCCCAAGACCTGTCGGATCCGTTGGCTATGGATTTCTTATGGGTAAATTCGAAGTCAGTCGCGACATGATCACCAAGTTCAATGCATCCCAATCGCTGAACATCAGCCTTCAGGATATGTCGTCCTTCGGTGGCGGAGGTCCAAACAAACCAGCAACGGGTGTGACTTGGAACGAAGCAGCCCGGTTCGTTAACTGGCTCAATACTAGCACCGGTTCGAACCTTGCCTACAACTACTTCGATGGCAATGTAAACGACGATATCCTTCTTTGGGATCCTGTACTTAATCCCCTGGATTATGACCCTAACAACCCGTTTCGAAGCCGTCGGGCAAAGTACTTCCTGCCGAACTACAACGAGTGGTACAAGGCTGCTTACTACGATCCGAATCGAGGACCTTCAGGTGGATATTGGGACTACCCGACCCAGCAGGATACCGAACCTACTGCCGTTACCAATGGGGTTTTGCCCTTCAGCGCTGTCTATCAGACGGTCAGTCTTGAGCAAATTGGCCCGGCAGATATCACCGATGCAGGTGGTTTGAACGCATACCAACTTATGGGTATGGGGGGCAATGCTTACGAGTGGCAGGAGTCTGCGTTTGACCTCGTGAATGATGACCCCACGGAGTTCCGAGCCTTTCGAGGAGGAGACTGGGATAGCACCCATCACTTCATGAGATCGGTCAATTGGTCCTCGATCGCTCCACCTGATTTCGATTACAACATCGGATTCCGTGTGGCTGCCTATGACACTCCCCCCCCTGTTCCTGAGCCGACGTCGATGGCGATGGTTTTATTGGGCTTCGGTGCTTACTTTGGACGCCGTCTAACGCGGAAATGATATCCGAGTGTATCGTAGGATTTCGAGTTGGATAACGCTGGGCCAGATTTTTTCTGGCCTAGCTTTTTTATGTGATGTACGGAAGAGTTTCGTTTCTCTTTACAATCTCCGATTGCATCACCGCATCGACCAATTTTAAAAGTTGTAAGCTGCTCCCAAGGTAAAACCGTGGAGAATCAATGAGTCGCTGGTTTGGATCGAGCTAGATTGCGAGGGAACTCTAAAGTCATTCGGTATTTGACTTTCGGCGGTGCCTATTCCGGAAACACCTAGAAATCGGTATCCCACGTTTGCAGTCCATCCGCGTGCTATGTGCCAACCAAGACCTGTTGAGGTCTCTCCGAGAAAAGCGGTAGAATTTTCAGAGACGTCGAAATCAAACGATGTGCCATTGCTCGTCCCCGGAGATACGACTGTTGCCAATCCCGCTTGGTTGCCTGCAAGGATTCTCTTCGTGCCGTGATTGTTGTAGATACCTGCATTGATTTTGTTCCAAAGCGACCAGCGTGGGGTCAACGACCAGTGGCTTAACGCTCCGGTCTGCAGACCCCATAGGTCATTGCAGACATCGGATTGGAAGTACGCGTCATTGGCACGGTAGTCGATCGCATCTTGAAACTGAAACCATCGCACTCCGGAATACAGGCTCAAACGAAGACGGCTGGGAAGGTGAAACCACGGCGCGTTGGAACCCGTAGGCTGTTCAGAGAGGGTCCAACTGCGACTGTCATCACATCGAGGAGCAAAGGGCTGTCGGGCTGATCCACCGGTTGCAAACCAATAAAAGTTCATGTCCAAATTGTGGAAATCCCGGTGGCTTTCCAATCGGTGCACAGAGGCGTTCCCAAAGGAATCGGACATCGGGGTTAGCCCCAAGAATAAGCCTTCGATTTTTCCCGGTTGACTCGATGACAGCACATTGAACGGTAGGTTGGTCGCAAGAGGACCGGATGCCGAATCCTCGACTCGAGCGATGGATGCATCTGGAGAAAGTCCCCAGTAACTTGCCTCAAAGGCGTATTTGCCGCAGCCGAAATAACCGCCGACACCTAGTTCGTATCCCCCCGTCGAAGGCATGCGGACATCCTCGGATGCAAGACCTCTGAGTTCCGGATCGCTCGCGGGGGTCGAATACAGCCGGCTAGATCCTTGGCTGAGGTTCATAAAAAGAGCGTTGGTCGAAAAGAACCAAGGAGAAGGACTCGAGAGCGGTTGGGATGGTTGGGTGAGAAAAGAACTCGGTGCACCTTTTGCCCAAGTGGAACGAAGGTCCAGATTGATGGAGTTGTTGGGTTCAACAGACTGCGTTGGTTGTGAGGAACCCTGATTCAAAATGGGTTCGTCGGCTAGGGGTGAGTCAACTGTGGGAAGTGTGATATTAGGCTGTGTCATTACGACAGGCGGTATCCTCTCGCCGGGCACGGCCTCTGGAGCAGGAATCGATGGCAACGAACCAATTGTAGAGGGGATGCCCTGTTCGAGCGTCGGAACTGGCAATGGCAAAGGAGGAGTGAAGTAGCTAGGTGAGAGGCCTTCGCCAGAAATATGGTTCGTCGATGGACCGTTGGAGATAGTCACCTGTGCTTGGGCCCAAGGCGTGGGTCCGAAGCACAAGGTAGCCACAGCTACCCCGCACCCTAGCAAGCAACGCTTAGATGTCCAAGGGCGATCCGAACAGGGGGCCAAGAATATCGGTACACGACTCATCGAGAAGTTCCTTCTTCTTTCTGATGACCAACAGGCGGAACTCCGGAAAAGTCCCAAGTGACCTACTTGAGCGGTACCCTCAATCCTTTGATGGAACGCTCTCTTTTCATGATTAAGACATCGGATAGATGGAATTCGAGTATTTGCGGAATGCACTGTGGGTAATGCTGATTCTCAAGGCTGGAGCGTCAGAACCGGCAATTTAGACATAAGCGGTTCAAGCGGTGGCCGTGCCGACCCGTAGCCATCGGCTGCCAAACGGTGGTGGTTTTGGTGGTTGAGTAAAGCGTCCCCTGTCTGGCGAGCTGCTACGGGGGACAGGCACCTGTAGCAGTGCCCGGTGCAAACCCACCTATTGCTAGCATACCACCGCTGCTACGGGGGACAGGCACCTGTAGAAGCGCCCGGTGCAAACCCACCGATTGCTAGCATACCACCGCTGCTACGGGGGACAGGCACCTGTAGCAGTGCCATCGCCTTTTTAGCAATTCCTTCTTGGTTCCAAATCGACCATTCCTCTGCCTTTACTCGACCCGCAAAGTGGCGCGCAAAGCAGAAGGGATTTAAGCTCAGAAAGCTCTCAAAACACACGGTTTTGCGTAGGTTTCAAAAAAGAAAATAATTAATCGACCAATTCGTTGACACAAACGCACTTTTTTAAAAAATGAATGGGGTAGTTGTTCGTTAGCCGCAGTAAATGCAAACACTGAACCTAATCCAAACATCGCAATTCTTGCTGCCGGCGTACGGTACACAGAGATCAGTAGCCCAACGAGGCTTAAGTATTGCGTGGGTGTGTGTGATAAATTTCACCTCAATAGTAGGGAGACCCGTATCATGGCTCGCAGTAATCGTTCAAGCCGTATTTCTCCTGACGAGGTGACCATCGTTCATGTCACCACCCAGGTGGCTCAGCAGATGTTTCTACTGGGCAAGGATTCCTTGTCCGGACAAGACTTTTCGCACCGTAAGGACTGGATAATTAACATCATGTCCTTTCAATCCATTTACATGGGCATCGATGTCTTACGATTCGCCGTCATGGACAATCACGTCCATTTCTTACTGCGCACGCGGCCCGATGTGGTCGGTAAATGGACGGCCAAGGAGGTTGTAACTAGGTGGATGAGTCTGTGTCCGCAACGAAAGCGTCGCAGAAAAGTAGAAGGCAAGTGGGTCTACGAGCCAATTGAGCCTACCCAAGAAGAAATCGATGCGATCGCCAATGACGAAGCGATGGTAAAGAAGCTTCGTCGCAAGCTTAGCTCGGTCAGCTTTTGGATGCAGTTGCTTAAGCAAAAAGTAGCCAAGCGGGCCAATGCCGAAGTGCAAAAAGAAGGGGAGGTCAAGGGAGCTTTCTGGAAGGGGCGTTTTCACATGACAGTTATCCATTCCTCAGACTATTTATTATCTTGCGCCGTGTACATCGACTTGAATGCAATTCGGGCCAAGGTGACCAATTCGCTCGATGGCTATCAGTACACCTCGATCTATATGCAACTCGAGGAAGCTTATAGGCAGATGGGCGAAGAAGGAGAGCATATCGACTGGGACGTCGAGTCGCTGCGTAAATTCGCCGAGAAGTCGATGCTCAGCCCCGTAGAGATGAAGGAGGAAAAAACCGATGAGGCTTCGGCAGATGCTGTTGAGGCCACGCCCCGATGTAGCGATACAGGCTTCTTGCAAATCAGCCTTGGTAGGTACTGTTCGTTGCTGATTTGGAGCATTCAGAATGAATGCGTCAATCGCGATTCGCCCTCAGAAAAGCCAGAGGACCCGAAGAGAAAAAAGCCGAAGTCACGTTCGAGCGATCCCAAAGTGGATCCGGCTAACGAAGCTCAAGTAGCTACGGAGGTTTCGGGTCCTACGGCGACTGAACAACAGGATGATCGCTCCACAGATCAAGTTCTTGACGAATCCTTGCACCCGGTAGTACGAATGCATGGAATGGGCCGCGGGACATGGAATGACCGGCTCAGGTTATTCCGCAAGTTGTTTCCTCGGGAGGCAGGGGTTCATCCGAAGCAGCGGGATACCAAGAGTTGTAAATATGCTTTGCCCAACCAAGTCAAGGAAGAGCTCATGGGCTATGAGCTTCATCGGTGGGGATCGAAAAACCCTGCAAGTCGATTCGATTTACCAAGTCGGTAGGTTACCAAGTCGGTAGGGAAATTGCTCTTAGGAGCCTTCCTCGGTAGCATCCCGGGGGACGAAGGAACCGGGATCTGGCCAACATGCCACTAGTGCATCCATTTCAACATTTTCGGCGGTCCATTGAAGTTTTTTCCATGGCTCGATTCGCCGGATTCGATGTGTTTGTGTAACCTGAGGCATCAGGTAGGTGAATGCCTTTTGAATCGGCCCTAAACGGTCGTGATCGTCCACTCCACGGACGTCGATCTGTCGCCGTAGGTACAACCCGCGGTCCTCCTTCGAATCGTATTCTTCAATACCGTCTAGAACCCTCAAGGTCTCTTCGATGTCGTTTGGAGAAAAGATCCAAAGCTCACCTAACACCCAATCGCTCCCTGGGTGCATGCCTGGGTAACTTCCCAAATCCCAGAGTTCGCCGAGGGTGATTGCAGGCCTTAGCGAAATAGGTGACTTGGGCCAAAGTGAACCTCGAAGCTGATTTTTCTTCAGTGTCCCATAGACAAAGATGCCCACCTTATCCGTCTTGTTCATCGAAGTACTCTCTGGTACGGCATGCTTGTGTTGTTTGCTGTTCGGAGGGCGAGCGTTCTACGAAAAATTCCTAGGGGATGATTCGAAGGCGCTCGCCTCGCAAGAGCTTCATGTCCTTGAGATTGATCATCTTTCGGTCCTCGCAAGGTTCGATCACCACGAATAAAGACATCAGACCGTTGCCTTGGAAATACTCTACCTTGATGGGCAACAAGCCTTTTGTCAATCGAACGATTCGTCCAGAGGGTTTCGCGGGATGGTTTCCATCATTATCGATAAAAAGTTCGTCGTTGATGTAGAGTTTGCTTCCGTCGTCGGATACCAGAACGATTCGGTAGAGGCCATCGGATTCGATGGCTGCATTTCCTAAGAAACGGATCGCAAAGTCTTGGTTCCGGTCCATCGCCAAGGGAGCAAGATCGAATGATTCGGTCACTCCCCCACGAACCGACTTTAGCATGTCAAAGTCAGGCATCTGGTTGAATTTGCCTTCGTAGAACTCGTAACGGATCCCTGTTTGGGTCGTTTCTGCTTGGATGGTCTTTAGTCCTACGGTGGACTCCAAAGGCCATTGCACTTGGATGGATTCCCCATTGCGTTCGACCGTAAGTGTCAATTGATCGCGATTGGGCAAAAGGTTTTCGAGCATTAGCTGCCAATCGATTCGATTTCGCATCGGCTCATTATTTGCGGTCTTGATCCGATCCCCAGGAAGGATGGCGGTGTCGGCTTCATTTGGGATCGAGGAGCTAGCCACGGAGAGGACTTTTAGGTCGCTTGCTAGTGGGTCGAATTCCAGTCGAGTCGTTTTTCGGTGCGCCCATTCGGATTCGAGCATTCGCTGAGCTAAACGATTCGCACGATCGATAGGGATCGCCAGTCCGATGTTTTGTTCACCTTCGATGACTGCCGAGACGATGCCGATCAATTCGCCTTCCATATTGACCAGTGGGCCGCCTGAGTTGCCTTTGTTGCTAGCAGCATCGAATTGGATCAATCGTTCTCGGCGATCATTGATGTAATTCGACATGACCATGGCGTTGGGGCCTCCTTCGAGCACTTCTTTGGCGCTGACGATACCGGCGGTGAAGACCAGTCCCCTCCCCCCTGGATTTCCAGCCACGACGATGGGTTCTCCGTTGATGACCTCGGAACTGATTCCGATCGGGATGGTGGCCAGTGGGGGCTGGATGTCCAGGAGCCGAACTATGGCCAGATCGGACTCTGGATAGCGGGAGACGACCTCGAATCGAACGCGTTTGGAATCCTGGAAAAGGGCGAACCCTTGAGGCTCTGGAAGTACGTGGTTATTCGTAAGCACGTAGCCTTCTGGATGGATGATCGACCCGCTACCCGAAGAGATTTGGTTGTTGCCGATGGGAGTAAATAGGCCGACGACTGCCGGTTCGATACGTTGAATCACCTTGACCAGCGGGGTGATTCGTGGCGAGTTCTCCGGGGGTGAGCCACCTTGGGTGGGATTTTGGGCCAAGACCACTGGGATCAGTCCGAAGGGAATCAGAGCTAAAGCGAGGAAAAAACGTGGTTGGAGAGGTACTCTGCGGAACATATCGGTCTCTTGGAATTCCTTGAGAGAGCCCAGAATTTGCGGGGATTTGAGACCTTCAAGCTACAATCCCGCGATGGGCTTGGCAATGTGGGCAGGGTCAATCGAAGCGTTTAGGCGGCGTAACTCTGCGAGAATTCCGGCAATTCGGCTGATCCAAAGCCCGTTGAAAAGCTATGCTAATCTCGCTACGGATAGTCGCAAGTTGCATTCCAACGAGGAATGCTTGGAAGAGAGCCGACGATGAGCACCGAAACGATCCAAGTCCCATCCAACATCCCACCACCGGCTCGTCAATTGGCCAATGTGCTGAGGAACGTTCTGGGGATACCTATGAGTCACTGCGTATGGCTCATCGAGAATAACTGTGTGACGGTCAATCATCGACCCTGTCGCAAAAGCCACCTGAGGGTTGAACCTGGTGATTTGCTTCAGATCGACAGGATCCCAATGCCCATTGCGCAGCCGACGGCACGTAAGAGTGCGGCGAGTCGAGGTGCGATCGAGTTTTTGCATGACGATTCGGATCTTTGCGTAGTGGTTAAGCCAGCGAATTTGCTGACCGTACCCACCCAGTATCGCGAGGGCCAAACGCTTGTTGGGCGAGTGGAACGACGGCTTAAGGACCAGGATTCACGAGCGAAGATATTCTGTGTGCATCGATTGGATCGAGACGTCTCGGGCGTGCTGGTCATGGCAAAGAGTCTTGCGGTCGCAGAGAAGCTTCGCAATCAATTTGCGGAGCGCAAGCCTGACCGTCAATACATCGCGATTGTTGCAGGGACGGTGCATAACGATTCGGGGACAGTGCGAAATTATCTGGCTACCGATGCGAATCTGAACCGTTATGCGGTTGCCGACCCATCGCAGGGAGAGCTTGCGATCACCCACTATACGGTTCGTCAGCGATGGCAGGATACGACTTTGGTCGAAGTTCGTCTTGAAACGGGACGGCGGAATCAGATCCGTATCCATCTTGCAGATCTTGGGCATCCGATCTTAGGGGATCCACGATACCGTCGGGATCTGGCAACCCATCGCGCTTGGCCGTATCGACGTATCGCTTTGCATGCCGAGAGCCTTGGGTTTGTTCATCCGACAACAGGCTTGCCATTGCGGTTCGTTGCACAATGGCCCCAAGAGTTTCGAGATTGCCAGCGAGGCGTATCGAGCCATCGCAAGGGTGGCAAAGAGGGCAGATCGGACAGATCCGACACAGAGAGTCAAGGAGACTGATCGATGGTAGGGGCTGGTAGCGGACTGCTGTTGGGGTACTGCACCAACGTGCATGCGGGACTCGACACTGAGTCTATTCTTGCGAATCTTCGTCAATGTGCTTTGCCTGTCAGACGCAAGCTCGGGCGATCGAGTTTAGGAGTTGGTCTGTGGTTTTCCCAAGGGGCAGCCAAGGAGCTCGTTGGAACCGAGCGTTTGGATCGTTTCGCCCGGGAGCTCGATCAGATGGGCTTGGTTGCTTATACCATCAATGGATTTCCGCAGGACGATTTCCATCAAAAGGTGGTCAAGCATCGGGTGTATCGGCCCGCATGGTGGGAGCCTGCACGTTTGGAATACACTCGGGATTTGGTCCGAATTATGGATCGGTTGTTGCCCTCGGGGGTATCGGGTTCGATCTCGACGTTACCCATCGGTTGGGGATCGGATGCGATGGATGGGGCAGTTGCAATACCGGGAACTAAGCAAGAGGATCGATGTGCACGAGCTGCATCGCAATTGTTGTTGCTTGCCGGTGAGCTCAACGAACTCTATGAGCGAACAGGGCGAAGGATTCGCATTGCACTAGAGCCAGAGCCGGGCTGCGTTTTTACCGATCATGCATCGATGCGAGCATTTTACGATCGGTGGTGGACATCGCCTTGGGTGAGTTCTGCTCAAGGCGATTTAGCAAGAGAGTACTTGACGGTCTGTCATGATATTTGCCATTCGGCCGTCATGGGTGAGGACCAACATCAGCAGTATGAGCTTTCTTGTTCGGCAGGGATTCGGGTTGGCAAGGTGCAGGTTTCCTCTGCGATCCGGGTTGCCTGGAGTCAATTGGATCTAGGTTCCCAGGAGCGGGCATTGCTGCAACTGTCGGAATTCGCTGAAGATCGTTACTTGCACCAAACCTTGAGGATCGATGCCGAGGGGAATCGGCATTTGGAGGAGGACTTGCCGGAAGTCTTGAAAAGGTACCTCTACGGAGGAAGGCTGCTGGATCAAACCACGCTCAGTGACCAGCAGTGGTTGATCCATTTCCATGTGCCGATTTACCTGCAGCGATGGGGTTACATCGAGTCGACTCAATCGCAGATCATCGCTTGGTTGAAGCTTGCCAAGAGCCGACCGGAGTTACTTGGTTCGGAGGTGGCTTATGAGGTCGAAACCTACGCATGGGGAGTATTACCTAGCGAGTTGCGACGCGAATCGCTCGATGAGGGGATCGCCCAGGAGATTGCATGGTTGCAATCGCAACTGGATATGATGGGGTAACCGGATCAACGTTTTTCGATAAAGACCATCATGGAACGGTTCAGAATTCGTGTGATGCTCTGAGCGTGGCGGGTTGGAATTGGGTTGGCCGGATTTGGATTGCACTCGACCAGTGAGGGAAAGATATCGTTGGGGGGTTGTTTTGCTGTATCGAGGAACAACTGCCAATTCAGCAGTCGGGATTCCTTGGGGAAAACAAAAGGGATCGATTTATCCGAGGGGTTCAAGAGGATGAGAATATCTCCGAGTTGGTTGGCTTGCTCAGGTTGTTTATCGATGGGGCAAGTCAGCCAGCAGACCAGAGCGGTGTTTTGTTTGCCCCAGTCCATGCACGAGCCGCGAGGGTCGTACCAGGCGATATCTGCGAGTTCCCGGTTGTCGTAGGGTTTACCGGTGAGGAATTCGGTGCGGCGCAGGGTTGGGTGGAGATGACGCAGCGCGATGAGCGACTTGGTGAATCGCAACAGGTCTTTATCAAATTTGTCGGCTTCCCAATTAAGCCAGGAGACAGGATTGTCTTGGCAATAAGCGTTGTTGTTTCCAAGTTGGGTACGGCGAATTTCATCACCCATCAGGAGCATGGGAACGCCTTGGCTCAGCAGGAGAGTCGCCAGGAGGTTTCTGAGTTGTCTGGTCCGTTTTCGCTCGATTGGCTTGCTGGCCGAAGGGCCTTCGACTCCGTGGTTGAGGCTGTAGTTGTTATTCTCCCCATCACGATTATCTTCGCCGTTGGATTCATTGTGTTTAGATTGATAGCTGACGAGGTCGTTGAGTGTGAATCCATCGTGACTGGTGATAAAGTTGATACTGCACGAGGGGCTTCGTCCGGAGGGTTCATAGAGATCGGAAGATCCGCATAATCGGGTAGCAAGGACCCCGGTTCGCCCTTCATCACCGCGCCAAAATTTGCGAATATCGTCTCGAAATAGGCCGTTCCATTCGCTCCATCGTCGGCCACCGAAGGCTCCGACTTGGTAAGCACCTGCGGCATCCCAAGCTTCGGCGATTAGTTTGGTATCCGCGAGCATTGGGTCCTCGGAGATCAGTTCGACAAGCGGGGAATGGGGCAGCAGGTGTCCGGTGCGATCGCGACAAAGGATGCTAGCCAGATCGAATCGAAAGCCATCGATGTGGTAGTTATGCACCCAGTGTCTTAGGCAGTGCAGGATCCACTCCCGGCAGATGGGGTGGTTGCAGTTGATGGTATTGCCGCACCCGCTGTAGTTGCTGTAGTGGGCTCCGTTGGAATTGAGGATGTAGTAGACGGGGTTTTCGAGTCCTTTCATCGAGAGTACGGGACCTCGTTCACCTCCTTCGCAGGAGTGGTTGAAGACCACATCGAGGATGACTTCGATGCCTGCTTTATGGAACTCTCGCACCAGAGTTTTGAACTCATGGACTTGGGCACCGGGTTGATTCGCGTGCGCGTAGCCTCGATGAGGGGCAAAGAGTGCAAGCGGATCGTAGCCCCAGTAGTTTTGGTGCTTGTGGGGTTGCCCGTGGAAGTCCAGGATTGGGAATTCATGGATCGGTAGGAGTTCGACGGCTGTCACACCGAGGTCTTTGATATAAGGAATTTTCTCGATAGCTCCGAGGTAGGTTCCCGGCTTGGACACCCCGCTCGATGGATGTTTGGTCAGGCCTGCAACATGCATTTCGTAGATAATAGAGTCCTGGATCGGGATTTTCGGTGGTCGATCGGCTTGCCAGTCGAAAGCGTGGTCGATCGCTACGCATTTTGGAGGACGGATGACTCCATCGGTGGATGTTTGGAAGTCTCCAGCTAGGGCTTGGCAATAGGGGTCGATCAAGCGAGCATTGCCATCGAACCAAAGCCCGTGTTCAGGTCGAAAGGGCCCATCGGCTTGGAAATGGTACAACTGTCCAGAACCGAGGCTGGGTAGGAATCGGTTCCAGACGTGGCCGATTTTGTCGTGGTGAGGATCGAGTTCGATCGACTCGGTCGGTTCACGGTCATCGACGCACGAGTAGAGTAGGATCCGCATTGCCGTGGCCGACTGGCTGAAGACCGAGAATTGGATACCGTCTGGATCGATCAGGGCACCGAAGGGAGGCTGGTAGCAGTATGCATCTTTCGATCTTCCTGTCCGCTTGAGCATGCAGGTTTCCATTTCGGCTGAAGTTTCGAATCGGGGGGGGCGCCTGTGGAGTCATTTTAGCTTCGTAGAGCTTGCCAAGGTAATCTAGCTCAACGAAGATACACAGCAGACGCGGACAAAGCTCCGCTGGAAACCTGAGATTTTTTTCCTAAGGCGGAATCGAAATTCATGAAGCGAAATCAACCCATGTTCTTTACGGTCCTACGCAGCGGAGTTATGGCTGCTGGCCTTGCGATGGCCTGCGGGACCCATTCGGACCGTAGCCATGCGCAGGAATCGGCTGGAGTTACGAGCAAGTCGACCTCGAGCCAGTCGGCAGTCGGACAAGCGATCGCTGCGATCAAGTCGATGCCTGGGATTGCAGTTCAGGAGAAGGATGGAGAAGTCATCGGCGTTGATTTTCGTAAGTGCGGCGACGACTGGATCAAGACATTTCCTAGGGTGCTAGAGATTCCGTCGGTACAGACCGTATCGGTCAGTGGTCCTGCCGCGACGCATGAGTTGATTGTGAGTCTCAAATCCTTGCCGAATCTAAAGGCCTTGCGGATGGAGCAAGCATCGATCACCGACGAGACGATCGCTCAGATAGCCAAGTTTCCGAAGGTCGACGATTTGCTCTTGGACCGATGCGGAATCACCGACGCGAGCATGCAGAGTTTGGGTCAATCCAAGACCATCAAGCGGATTCGCGCCCCGAGGACGAAGTTATCGGATGCGGGTTTGGCTTATTTGAAGGACACCGTGCAGTTGGAGTTGTTGGATTTATCCGACTGCAATCAGATCAGCGACGCGGGGCTTGCGCACCTACAGGGACTGAGCAAGCTACGCAATTTGAGTCTATGGGGGCCCCGCATCACCGACGAAGGGATGAAGTATTTGTCGGGTTTGACGAATATGGTGGCGATTTCGTTTCAGGATTGTGGGGTAACGGATCAGAGCTTTGCTGCGTTGTCCGGGATGACCAAGCTCAAGGAGTTTGATATTTTCAGGACCCGAGCTGGCAACGACGCGTTGGCCGCGCTGGCTGGGGCCACCGAGATGTCGAAGATGAAGCTTCGCGACTGTGGGGTAACGACCAAAGGGATTGTCGAGCACATCGGCAAGTTCCCGAATCTGACCGCGTTGGACTTGAGCGAAACGACGACCAAGGATGCGGCACTGGTGGAGATTGGTAAGTTAATGAAGTTAGAAGACCTGAATTTGTGGCATACTCGGGTGAGCGATTCAGGTTTGAGTTCTTTGACGTCGAGCAAGATTAAGCGGTTGAACCTGGACGACACGAATATCGGGGATGGGGCGATTGAGTCTCTGTCAAAGATCGAGACTTTGGAGTTTCTCCACATCGGTAAGACGGCGGTGACCGATGAGAAGATAGGGGAGTTAGCCAAGCTGAAGAACCTCAAAGAATTGATTTTGACCAACACGACCTTAAGCAAAAAAGCCGTAGCGGATTTGCAGGAAAAATTACCTAAGACCAATATCAAGTACTGAGAAATCGCCGTTGACACCGCCGTCGGTATTGCGGTAATGGTTTCTCGGAGTCCAAAAATCACAAATCAAGCTCTATCGGCGGTCGGGGTTTTGCGGGAAAACTCGACCGGCCTTCCTCCTGGGTAGGAGCAGCATTGAGCCGCAGATTTGGCAGTTACTGGGTCAATTGCCGGTCGGCGGTGCTTCACGATAGAGCTTAAGACTGAGCGTCGGGGGACTGATTGAAAGTCCCCCGACGCCAGGGACCAAGGAAAAAGGCCGGCGGTCGTTACCGTCGGCCTTTTTCGTTGAACGATCCTAGAAATCCGAAGCCTTCAAATCCACTTACTTGAAGAATTTGCTCAGTTCGAGGTAAAGATTCGTCAAGCCGATTGCAAAGAGCAGTGCGACGCTAATCCAGAGCCCCAATTCGACAAAGCGCGAGCCGAGCAGATCGCGGCGTGTTTTGTAATAGCGAAAGTACAGGGCGGCAAATCCGAGCATTGGGAGCATCACGGCTTGCGCCGAACCGCTGATGAGAACAAGCCAAGCCGGGTTTGGCAACAGCCAGTACACAGCTAAGCAGAGCATGGGGAACAGAGCGCTAAGGAGTTTGACCATGTTGGCTTGGGACTCTCGATTGTCCGAGAGCATATTGACAACGTGAAGTCCATCGGTGAACGTACGAGCGTGGCTCGCATTGGCGACGTAGAAGGTCGAGTAGAGAACCATGAACGCGCCGAAGAGGTAGATGGGTGGTGCCCACGAACCAAGGACTGGTTCGTACATCGCCGAAAGGGTTTGGATCAGTTTTGATTCCTCGGGTTGGATTCCGGATCGGTGGAGGATTCCGGCCCCGAGGACAAAGAATCCGATGGTTGCCGTCGTGTAGATGAGCATCGATACCCAAATGTCGTAGTGCATGACGCGCAGCCACCCTCGGGCTCGTTCGAGCCAAGCAGGGCTACCGTCGTCGATTCCGGTGTGTTTTGCATAGCCTTTTTCGATGCACCAGTAAGGGTATTGGATCAGCTCGGCGGCCCCTACGCCGATGATTCCGACGGTTGCCATCGCCGTGGTCAGGGCTTTGAGGCGATCCCCTTCGGGCAGATGGAACGAAAGGCCTTGGAGCCATTCGCTCAGGCTGATGGACCAATCGGGTTTGGCCTGCAGTCCGATGACCGTCGCTAGGGTCACGAGGGTGAAGATCGCGACCATTGCCGTCGAGGCTGATTGGACCAGGGAGTATCCCCCGTAGAAGAGCAAGGCAGCGGTAATGCATGCGACCGGGATAGCCCAGTAGCGATCGTCCATGGGTCTTGGCAGTCCTACAACACTCATCGAGGAGACGAGTTCGGAGGATGTTTCTTTGTTGTTGCTAGGGTTTGGATTCGATGGGTCGCGGGGCAACGGCGAGTCGGGACTTTTCGCGATCGCGTATTTCGCGAAGTAAGCTCCTTTGAGTTCCTCGAGTTGTTTTTCGAGGTTCCGCGTTTCGATTACGGTGGTATCCGTGTCTTGCGACTTGGCGGATCGGTTTTTGACGGATGCGAGTTTGATTTGGGTTTCCAGGTTTCCGATGGTTTTGTAATCGGAGCCTTGGGTTGTCAGGGGTTGGACGATCGCTAGGACTTGGCCGACGCTGCCGACGATCCCACCGAGTTGTCCAATGCTGCAAAACCACATGAAGAACCAGTACCATACAAGCCAGTTTCCACGGCCTGGTATTTTGGGGCCGGGGACGGTGTTCAGGGCAGAGAGGGTCGGGATTCCGGTCGAAACGGTAAATCGTCCGATTTCGATTTGCGCGAAGACTTTGACGACGCAGCCGAGGATGATCAGCCACAGCAGGTTCAAGCCGCCGCGGGCACCAGTCAGAGTCGTCGCGATCAGCTCGCCGCTTCCGACGATGCTAGCGGCGATGATCAGGCCTGGCCCGAGGTAGGAGAGGATACCAAGGTAGCTCGTTGGAGGTGCGAGGGTCGAGGGGGTCGCTTCGGATTGCATAGCGAGTTTTTTTTCATCGATCATCGCAGGTTTACTTCGACCACAAGAGGAGAGGACCATCGGCATGCAGCATTGTCGCGTATGGCGTCAAGACGGCCAAAACGATACACTAAAGGGCAAATTAGTAGCCATCTATCTTAACTCCATCCCCAGAGCACTCCCAGCCATGATCGTCGGTGTCCCCAAAGAAATCAAAGAAGATGAATACCGAGTTGCGATGATTCCTGCGGGAGTCGAAGAGCTAGTCTCCCGTGGGCATCGCGTGTTGATCCAAACCGGATCAGGACTCGGTTCAGGACTAGCCGACGAAGCGTATCGTCAAGCTGGCGCGACCTTGGTGGAAACCGGACGCGAGGTCTTTGAACAGGCCGACTTGATCGTGAAAGTCAAAGAGCCCCAGCAAGCCGAATACGGGATGATTCGACGCGGTCAGGCTCTGTTCACTTACTTTCATTTTGCTGCAGATCGCGTTTTAACCCAAGCGATGATCGACAGCGGTGCGACATGTTTGGCCTATGAGACACTGCGGGACGCTCAGGGCCGCCTGCCGCTTTTAACTCCGATGAGTGAGGTCGCAGGTCGCATGAGCATTCAGGCTGGGGCGAAGTATCTCGAGAAGCCGCAGATGGGACGTGGGATTTTGCTCGGAGGGGTACCCGGAGTGCCACCGGCGCATATCACTATTTTGGGAGGTGGGGTCGTCGGGGCCAATGCGGCGCGGATCGCGGCCGGTTTCCGAGCCGACGTGAATATCCTCGATGTGAACCTGGATCGTATGCGTTATCTCGACGATGTGATGCCGCCGAATGTCAACGTGATTTACTCCGACCGCTACAATGTCCGCGAGCAGTTGAAACTCGCCGATTTGGTCATCGGTTCGGTGTTGATCCCCGGTGCACGCGCACCTTATTTGGTTCGCAAAGAGGACCTTCAACTCATGAAGCCCGGAAGTGTGATTATCGACGTGGCGATCGATCAAGGGGGGTGCATCGAGACCAGTAGGCCTACGACCCACCGCAATCCGACGTATATCGTCGATGAAGTGGTCCACTACTGTGTGACCAACATGCCTGGTGCGGTAGGCCGAACCAGCACATTTGCCTTGTGCAACGTCACTTTGCCTTGGGTCGTGCAATTGGCCCAGCAGGGAATTGAGGCCGCGATTGGGGTTTCCAAGCCCCTGCGAGAATCGCTCAATGTGCATTTGGGGAAAGTCACCAATGAGGCGGTGGCAAAGACGTTTGGGTATCCCTACGTCGCTTAACGCCCGAGAATAACGCCAGGGAATGTCATAGGCTTTCGACGCTCGGGCAAACCGCGCGATGCTCGACTATTTATGGTCGTCTTTTTGGCGATTGCATCCGCTGAATTGCTCGAATTGAGGATTCCTAGATGCTATGATGGAGGCTCCTCCATTCCTACCTCCAAGATCGGTTGAATGCTTGGCCAGAGCGGGCTAGCCGAACTGCAGTTTTGTCGTCATCGCGAGAGTCTCAGTGACCGCTAACCCACTATTCCGTTGGCTAAGGCCGACCGATATCGAAAAAGTATCCGTCTTGCAGTTGCTGGCAAGAGACGCCGTCGAGGGGGCTACCGGTGGGATCCATCGATCGAGGCACGTCGGGGCGAGTGTCGATTTCAAAGAGCATCGACCTTATGTTCACGGCGATGAGATACGATCGATCGACTGGAAGTTATTTGGGAAGACCGATCGATTGTACATTCGTCAGTATGAAGATGAGACGAGTGTTCGTGCGATGTTGGTCGTCGACCAGAGCGGATCGATGAATTACAGCGGTACGCGGTCTAGGGAATTGACCAAGCATGAGTACGCGATTCGACTTGCTTCCTGCTTGGCGTATCTTTTGGTTTCCCAGCAGGATTCCGTGGGTTTGGTGACTTTCGATACGGCGATTCGCAAGCATATCCCACCGCGATCGCGACCGAATCACCTGCGATTGGTATTAGAAACGCTCGCCGGTGCCGAGTGCCGAGGCGAGACGGAACTTGGAACTGTGTTGCATCAGTTATTGGGTATCTGTCGCAAGCGTGGGATCGTGGTGGTTTTATCCGACTGTTTCGGAAATGTAACGGAGCTCTTTAAGAGTTTATCGATGCTTCGAGCCAACAATCAAGAAGTATTGCTTTTTCAGATCATCGATGACGACGAGGTCGATTTCCCCTTTCAAAATCGAACTCTGTTTCGATCACTTGAACTCCAAGAGCAGCAGTTGCTCGTCGATCCGGTATCGTTGCGGGAATCTTACTTGCGAAAATTCGCTACTCATCAGGAGTCAATCCAAAGCGGTTGTAAGCAAAACCGCATCGACTGGATTCCTGTTCGGACTTCCGAGGCCTTCAGTTCTGTTTTAGCGACTTACATTGCAAGACGGGGACAAGCATGACTTTTTTAAATGCGTTGCTTGCCTTCGGTGCGACCGCTTTTGCCGTTCCGCTGATTATTCACTTGCTCAATCGCAGCAAGTACCTGACGATCGACTGGGGGGCGATGGAATTTCTGGATTCCTCAGTCAAGGTCAACTCAAGGCGTATTCAGTGGAAGCAATTGCTTCTGCTCTTGGTCCGCTGTTTGATACCGATCTTGTTGGCTCTTGCTATGGCTCGGCCGCTGGTTCAGACATGGAAGGACGCCTCGGGCACAACGCCGATGAGTCTGGCGGTCTTGCTCGACGATTCGCTTTCGATGCAGAGCATCGATCAGCAGGCAGGACGTTTGGGAGAACAGCGGAATCGGCTTCAGCAGGCGATTTTGCAGATTCAGGAAATTCTCGAGGGGCTTCCGGCCGGCTCGGACGCTTCGATCATTCTCGCAGGTAAGCCAGTTGAGACCTGGGCAGAGCATCAACCGAGTCAGTTGGCCGCGCGTTTGGTGGGACTCAACGATCGGGCCGAATCGGCCGGTCGATTGGACTTGGCCGAGGGCGCGCAAGCGGCCGCGGCGTGGCTGGAGAAAAGTACCAATCCAAGGAGACATTTGCTGTTGGTCTCGGATTTCCAAGCATCCGAGTGGAAGTCTCCGCAGCAGGATTTGGCTCGCGACATTGCCAAGCAACTATCGAGTCGAACAGTCCCGATCGCTTGGAGTTTTCTGAATGCCTCGAGCCGAGCTCAAGAGTCAGAAAAATCGAACTTGTCGATTGTGAGTTTGGAGTCGATCCCGTCTCAGGTTGTTCCCCAAGGCAAGTTGACCCTCAGCGTCATGCTCAAGAACGAATCTAAGCAGGCCGTTCAGGTTCCGGTAGTGCTGATGGAGGGGCTCAAGGAACTCGAGCGGCAGTCGGTTTCAATCGCTGCCGATTCGACGACGACTGTCCGTTTTGGATGGACGTCGACGAAGGCACAGGATACGGTTCTGAAGGTCTTTGCGGATTGGGACGATGCGAATCCACACGACCATTCCATGACCAAAGTGGTCCGTGTACGAGAGCCAGCGAAGATATTAATTATCGATGGAGATCGAAAGCAAGAAGCGATGCAAAGCGAGTCGGATTTTGTTCGCCTTGCTTTGACCCCATTCTCGTTGCTCCGGGGAGAGCCTGGAGATTTGTTCACCACATCGCTCGTCGACGCTGGAGGATGGAATGAGGCGATGCTCAAGGACTACCAAGGGGTTATCGCCTGCAATCTTGCCGACTTGAACCCGGACCAGAGGAAGTGGCTCCGTGGGTTTGTCGACCGGGGTGGGGGGCTTGTGCTATGCCTGGGAGATAAAGTCCAGGTCGATCGAGTCAACGCGTGGGAACCTATCGCCGAGGGTGGCTTGAGGATCGGTTCTTTAGGAGCAAGAGAGCCCTGGGAGGGCTCGATCAAACCTACGGCCAATGCATCATTTGAGTTTTCTAAGGCATCGCTCGATTCGCTCGGTTCGGCGCGGTTTGTTGCTCGCAATACCTTGAAGCTCGACGAAGAGCAAGGCGCCGCGCCGATCACGACGTTGGCCTACGACGACGGCTTGCCCTTCTTAGTCAGTGTTGCGTTGGGTTCAGGGCGTTGTTTTTGGATGACCAGTGGATGCGATGATGACGATAGCAATCTACCTGCATTGCCAGTCTTCTTGCCCCTGGTCCAGCGGATGATGACCACTGCCCTGAGGTGGCCGGTGGGTTGGGAAGAGACCGAGTTGGGAGAAAACTGGGTCGAGATTTTTTCGCAAGCCAAGAAGCTCTCGTTGCAAGTGCCGGGTCAATCGGTCAGAGAGTTCCAGGCTGACCCGGCAAGTTTGGTATCGTTAGGGAGTTCCAGGCTCGAGGGTATAGGCCAAGCGGTCGCTGATCAGGAGCGGTTCTATCACGGGTTTACCACGACTGCGGCGGATCGCAAGCAGGAGTTGAGTCGAGAACTTATGGCCATCGAGGAGCTAGAAGCTCTGGCCAAGTCGTCATCGGCATCGATGCACCAAGACGCAAAGGATTGGCTCGATAAGGAGAAGACAAATTCCAGCGGGAAAGAGCTTTGGACTTGGTTTTGGCGGGGTCTTTTGGGGATGTTTCTCGCCGAGCTGTTTCTTCAGCAGTCGCTCTCACCGCGGTCCTCCGGAGCCCAGATACCGACGGTGACCGGACAAGCGACAGATCTGGCCAAGCGGGGTGCAGCATGAGTTGGTTTGAGTTCAATGGTCTGTTGCCTTTTTGGTTGATGGTCCCTGTTTCGATCCTTGGAATGGTGTTGGTCTGGTGGTGGTACTACCGTGAGTCGCGGCATGCGCGAGCGCCTTATCGGTGGCTTTTGCCAACGCTCCGCGCGGCGGCTTTGGGTGGGATCCTGTGGATGTTGGCCGGTCCGACATGGGTTCGCGAGTGGGTGTCCGGGGAGCTCAGTCGCATCGCGGTCCTCGTGGACACTTCCGGAAGCATGGATTTGAAGGAATCGGATACTACTCCCAGCAGTAGACTTGAGCGGGCGACACAGTGGCTGAGCAGTCCATCGGAGAGGCAACTCGGGTGGTTGGATCAGCAGAGACGGCGATTTCATTTGCGACTGTTTCCGTTTTCCGACGCGGGTGCGAATCGAGCAGAGGAAACACCGAGCCAGACCGGAGTTTCCTCGGTTTGGGACTCGACGGTTGAGGGGTCCAAGAAGCCGACGAGTTTGCGACTCGAGTCAAGCGGTCGTCGGACGGAAATTGGCGAGGCACTCTCCTCGGTGCTACGATCCGGCGGGATGCTCGGCTCGACGTCGGATTCCAAGGGTAGAGGAGAAGCTCCAGGAGAAGTCCCTGGACAAATCCCTAGGGAAATCTCAGGGACACCCGACGAGCAGCAGGCCAGGGCGACGAAGCCTTATGCGGCGGTGGTTTTACTTTCCGACGGGCAGAGCAATTCCGGCGAGTCGCCGAGTTCTGTCGCCGAGCGATTTGCCCAAGCATCGATTCCTGTATTTGCGATCGGATACGGTCGGGAGTCCGAGCCGGATGATCTTGGGATTTTGGCCGTTGAGCATTCCCGCAGTATGTTTCGAGCCGATTCCTTTCAGGGGACTGCGACGATCAAGCAGCAAGTACCCGTGGGTCGGCAGTACCGTATCGATATTCGCTCGAATGGACAGGTCGTCTGGAGCAAATCGTTCGAATCGGATGGGAATCCGAATCGATCGATCGAATATCGTATCGCAGGGGATAAGTTGTTTGGAGCTCAGCAGTCTGCGACCCGGTCCAAGGCGATCCCTTTGGATTTGGAGTTTGAGGTTGTGCACGCTGGTCAAGATGCATCCGAGCAGAACAACAAGTTCGATTCGTCCTTGTGGGGAGTGATCCGCAAGAACCGCGTCTTGGTCCTCGATGGCAGGGGACGTTGGGAGTCCAGATACATCAAGAATGCGTTTGGTCGCGATACGACTTGGGACCTCCAGACGATTCTCGGTCCAGAGGAGTTCGCATCGAACCCGTTCCCCAAAACGCGTGATGATTTTTCAGGCGTGGACCTGATTGTCATGGCGGCCGATAGTCTCTCGTCGATGAGTCAGACGCAATTGCGTTGGCTGGCAGATTACATCGCCGACTTTGGGGGCGGATTGATTCTCATCGACAGCGGGCGAGACAAGCCGCCGGCGGTTTTTGGGAACAAGGAAGTCGATTGGTTACCCGTATCGTTCATCGAAAGCGAAACGGCTCCGATCGCCGTATCAGCCTTGAATTTGGAGCCTGCAGCCGTCGAGCAGAGGGCCTTTGCATTCGAGCAAGAGACCGGTGGCAATCGGCGTTTGTGGGAGTCGTTTCCCACGCCACGCTCGGCCCGTCGGGTGCAGACGGCTCCGGGTGCTGAGGTGATGGTAAGCGGCAAGAGTGAGGACAAGCAGTATCCGATGATTGTCACGAGGCGGAGCGGGCAGGGCCGGGTGGTTTATTTGGCCAATGACGAGACTTGGCGGTGGCGTTACAACGTGGCCGATCTTTACCACCAGCGGTTCTGGAACCAATTGGCTCAATGGAGCATGCAAGCGCCTTATGCGGTCGAGAACGACTATGTCGGATTGGATTCCGGAGAGCGGGTGTATGGATTTTCGCAGCAGATACCGATCCGTGCGAGGCTTCGGGATGCTCAACAGGAGCCCTTGAGCGGCGTGCGAGCCATGGCGGTGATCGAGCAAAATGGGGTCCGGGTTCAGAGTTTTCCATTGGCCGAGGAAGCCCAGGGATCGGGAATGGTCTCGGGATTGGCCAGTGGATTGCTGGCTGGTCGATACCAGGTGCGATTGGAGGTTCCTGGCTTACCGACCGAGGCAATCGATTTGGAGACCGAGTTTTTGGTTCATCCGCCGGAGGATTTAGAGATGCAGCAGTTGGCATCGAATCGATCGGTCTTGGAACAGATCGCAAAGACCACGGGGGGGAAATACTATGACGAAACGCAAGCCGACCGGGTCAACGAGTCGTTGCAGGCTTTAAGAACGGGTAAAATCGAGCAATCTCGGACATTGTTGTGGCAGAGTTATCCATGGTTTTTGGCGATCATGACGCTCCTGGCCCTCGAATGGTATCTCAGAAAACGCGCTGGATTCATTTAACAAGTAAAAACCTATGAGCACAACCCTAGCATCGATGGATCCGAGGCCGCAGCAAGGCGAGCTGTTCGATCCGCACCGAGTGGAAATTCAAAATTGGATGCGTCGCTTCGGTTTCCGGCAAACCGGGATCTTGCTTGTTCAGGGAGTCGCCTTGGGGGTCCTGTGCATGATCGCCTGCGCGTCGATTCTCGTGCTCCTCGATACCTTGCGATGGATCGATGATCCAACCCGATGGGCACTGAGTGTAGGAATGTACTTGCTCAGCGCCGCAGTGGGGCTTTGGTATGGTATCGCGAGGTTGTGGCGCAAGGACGATCCGATTCAACTGGCCAAGCATATTGAACATGGGAGTCCGGATCTTAACGAGAGTCTATTGTCCGCCATCGAGTTGCAGCAGATTCCAGCCGACCGCCGGCACTTTAGTCCGGAGTTTTTAACGGCGATCCAACGCAACGTCGCGCAACAGTTGGCTGGATTATCCATCGCTAAAATGCTTCCATGGTCTTTGGTCCGATCGAGTCTTTTCGCAGCGATCGGGGCTGTGGGATTTATGGGGGTGCTATGCGGTTTGCCAGGGATGGATATGCCGCAGCGCTTCGCACGTGCTTTTTTTCCTTTCATGGAAATTCAGCGTCCGTCGAAGACCAAAATTTTGGTTCGATCCCCGGCTCGCGAGGACAGCACGGTGCCCGAGAACCAAAGTGCATCGTTTGAAATTGAGGTTCAGGGTTTAGAGACCCAGGAAGCATTTTTAGAGACACGCTTGGTATCGAAGGGACGCTATGCCAGTCCGGAACGTGTTGCGATGACACGCCTCCAGAGGGACCCGTTGGTGTTTGCGACAGCGATGGCAGTCGGCGATGAAACGATCGAATATCGTTTTGCTACCGGAGATGCGATCAGTCCTTATCGCAAGCTCCGAACCACACCACGGCCCAAAGTGGTGCAGTTCCATCAGACCATCGAGTACCCCGAGTACGCCCGAGTTGCTCTTTCGAATCGATCGAGCGACCGGGGAGACGCTCGATTGCTCGCTGGCTCAAAGATGACTTTGGCAATCGAGCCTTCGATGCCGCTGACCTCAGCGCGTCTGACGATCGACGATCTCGATTCGGGCGATAAGCAATCGATCCCGATGGAATACGATTCGACGTCGAAGCGCTGGAGCGTTCTTTGGCCTTCGCAAAAAGATGCGAGGTATCAGGTCAAGCTTGCTGCTGAAGTTCCCGGTGCCGATGCGCCTATCGAAAATACATTTAGCCCATTCTACGAGGTCGATGTCGTCGAGGACCAATCGCCGAGCGTTTCGTGGATGGTTGGCGATCAGACGCTCATGGAGCAGCTTCCTAGTCCAAACCAGATGTGGGTTGTCTCTCCCCACGAGTTGGTCAAGTTCTCTGCGGCCTTGGCAGATGATTTGCCCCAGGCGACCCTTCGGCAGGAGATCTCCGTCAATCGGCAGCCCTACAAGGCTCTTGATTTGCCTTTGAATTTGACCCAAGCCACGGGACAGCAAGTTCAATTCTTGAGCGGAATGGTGACATGGACTCCCCTCGATGGTGTACCGGAACCGACCCGCTCGGTCGGGGCTTGGACATGGGATTTGCTTGCCGAATCGCTCCGTTCGGGAGATGTGGTGACTGTGCGGTTGGCGGCGAGCGATTCGGCCGATCATGTCAGTTATTCTGTGCCGATCCAATTGAGTTTGGCTTCCGATGATTTCGATCGCAATCGCCATCAAGCGTTGTATTTCAGATCGGTGCTGGGACCTGAATTGCAGAAGTTAGCCGATTTGATCCGGACCAAACGGGTCGATTTGCGGCCCAAGATGTTGCAGTTGAAGGACCCGAAACTCGACATTGCGATCCGACGGAGTGTATCCAGCGAAGTTGAAGAATTCAGTCAGGAGTGGATGAAACAGACCGAGAGAATTCGCGCGTTGGCCACGCAGATGGTCGGCAAATTGCCCAGGGCCTTGGATCAATCGGAAACGGAGTTTGTGGTCCGAGCCGTCTCCAAGTCGCAGCGCGAGGCTGCGACGATGGTGGCCTTAGCAGCCAACCAAGAGGCTTGGACTCCCATCGATGTGCAGGGCAAGGGGCTGGTGGTCCCTGACAAACTTGCCCAAATTTTACAGCAACAGATCGACCGCTCGATCGGTGCGTTCGATGAGGCTGAATCCTCCTCAGCGAGGTTGAGCGACATTTATCGCCAATTGCTCGGGCATGAATACCTTACAGCGATGACGAAGGATTTGATGGTGTTGCGAGATCACCAGCGCAAGCAGGTCGAGAAAACCGATGGGATCGATTTCGTGACATTGGCTAGGACTCAGACGATCGCCGACCAATATTTTGAGGGGGCCATGCAGCTAGGGGCCAAGATGGAATCGTATTTGGCTCCCAATCTCAAAGACCAATCCAGGAACTTGATGCGATCGATCGATCAGACTCGCCAAGAGATACGCGATTTGGCGCAGGCAGAACCTACGCCCCAAGCTCTGGCTCTGTTACGTCAGCGGGTCGAGCGATCCTTCAATGATCTGAACGGCCAGCATTGGGCATTTAACTTGGATGGCGGTCTGCTATGGAATATCTCCGACGTTAGGAAGGACCTAATCGTTCGTGGGACTGGTGTGGGTAATGCCATGCAGCGGAGCATCGATACGCTATCCCGAACGGCCGAATGGGCAAGCGATAGCAGTCTTGACAGTGAGATTTTGAGGCGGCTTCGATCGGCTACGCTCGATGAACTGACGATGCAGACACTACCTGCTTCGGATCAGATCACCGACCGCCGCGACTTTCATCTACAGCGCAAACCCATCGATGGGATGTTTCCGAGCGATATGGGGCTAGCGAGCAGAGCATGGACGAGCCTGATCGGATCGTGGCTAGAATTGCCGACGGGAACACCCCAGTGGAATCAAATGCGGGAGGATCTCCGGGCGATCGCTAAGGCTTATCGGGTTTTGGAATCCGCGCATGAACTTCAGGACATGCGATTGAATCTAGAAACGCTTCGGCGACAAGAGCAGTACGATTGGCAGACTCCCGAGGGGCGTCTGAGCCACTTGCGTCAATGGGACAGCATGAATCACCGATGCGAATTGACCCATCAGTGGATGAAAGAATCTGGATTTCCCAATGCGGTCGCAGACCGACTCAATGGGCTTCGATGGGGACCGGTCTCGAATGCGATCCGGCAGAAACTTGATCCGCGCCGATCGGCCAACAACGAAACGATGCTCAATGCAGCGCCAGAGCTCGGGGATCTCCTCGGAGAATTTGACGCCATTCTGACCGATGCGCAACCGACGGTCGACGAAGCGCGAAAGCTGCTCTCGAAATTCGCGCCCACCGTATCCCAGTTGGCGCAGATCGCAGCCGAAAAAACTCGGGAGCTTGAGCAAAAGACAAGGAATCCTGAAACATCAACGCAGGAAAACGCGCAGCAACAAGAGCAGGTCGAGCAAAGCATCGAGCAATTGCAAGAAGCGCTCTTGGAGATGGCCACCAAGCAAGACCTGCTCAATGATGCGCAGTTGCAGGCCGCCAAGGATTCCGATCGAGCCCTGAGCATGATCGATGCGGTACAGGAGCCTATGGAACAAGCCAATCAGAAGCTAATCGATGCGCAGGATAGTTCGCAGGATGCGACGCAGGTGGCTCAGTTAGCAGAGCAAGCGGCGGAAAAACAGCAGCAGGCAGCCGAAACTCTAGAGACGATCGCCAAGCATTTCGAGAGGGTCCAAGAGGCACTTGCCAATCCTCAGCCGAGCAACTTGGCCGCCGCCAATGAGTCCCGCTCGCAGTTGCAGCCAGAGTCCAATCCACCCAAGGAGCAAATGGACCCTGTCGAGCAGGCGAAGTCGTTGTTGGACAACTACCAGCAAGCCGAACAGCTGAATCAATTGGCGAAGAACTCGCCCGAAGAACTCCTCAAGCTTCTGGAGGCAGAGTTGCGACGGAATCAACCGATGCAAAAGGAGCTTTCGGAAATCTCAAAAGATAACGTCAGCGATGCAGCCGCCGAGTTGCAAAATGCAGCCCAGCGCGAGGGGACTCTAGCTCAACAACTCGAAAACTCCGACACGCAATCCATGGACGCCAAAGCGGTCCAAGCCCAGCAACTGAAGGCTCTTGCACAAAATGCTGAGAGCCTCGCGGCCAATGTGCTCAACAAAGCACAAACACCCATCCAAAGGATCAACCAAAAGGAACTGCAAAAAAATGTAGCAGCAGTGACCGAGTCCCTCTTGGCCGCAGCAAGGCAAGCCCAGGGAGCCGACCCGAATGCGTCGCAAAAGTCACTCCAGGAGAAAACCGACCAGTTGATGAAAGAGGTGCAAAAAGCGCAGCAGCAACTCGGTGAGATGAACCCGAATTTGAATCAACTCGTCGACCAAAATCCATTTAAGGAGGACAAGCAGAGGCAAGCCCAGTTGACCGAAGCCCAATCCACCCAATCCTTAATGCGCGATCAGCAGATTCGTCAAACCAAGGACATGGCACGACGACGCGAGCAGGTTGCCAACCAGTTGGGCAAAGAGGCAGAAGCGCGCGATCGGGAACTGCAGCAGAAGAATACCGAGCGAGGAAAATCGCTTGAGGCACTCCAAAAGAAACCCGAGGACGCAGGATTGCAAGCCCAGGTCGACCAAAAGACCCGAGAGCTATTTCAGTCCATGCTAAGAGCCAATTCGGCTAAGCAGCTTTCGCAATCCGCCCAGGAGATAGCCAAGAATGCCAAAGAATCCGAGCAACGGACCGAGGCTTCTCAACGAGCCAATCTCGATGTCCCGAATCCGATGGCAGCCCTGGCCCGCGAGCAAATCCAATCCGCCAAAGAGCAACTCGATCAATTGCAAAGCCAATTGCAAGGGTTGCGAGGGCAAGTCGCCGAGCCGCCGACTAGGTCCCCATCCTCCGATGCGTTGGCCCAAGGCGATCCGATCCAAAAGGGTGTCGAAGGAGCCGTCGATCAAGTGGCCGATCAGTTAACACGGAGCGCTCGGCACGAGGAAAGGTTGAACAATCAGCAAGGCAAACAGCTATTGGAAAAACAGGCCAATCAGGTTGGCCAAAAGGTTAAGCCGGATGTTGAAAGAGCGACCGAGCAGGTCAACCGAGCCGCAGGCGAAGCCAAGCAACAGTTGAGCAATCAAGTTCAAGAAGCGAGGCAAAACGGGGCCCCGCAACCGCAAAGGGCTCCGAATGCAGAGGCCCCCCTGGCGGCCTTGAATCAAGCCAAAGAGAGCCTCAGTCAGCAGGCAGCCGAACTCACCGGACTGGCTTCTCGAATGGACCAACCCCCCGGCGAGCAACCTAGCGGCGAGCAAGCTAGCGGCCAGCAAGCTAGTGGGCAGCAACCTAGCGGGCAGCAACCTAGCGGCCAGCAAGCGATTCCGCAGTCGGCCAAGGAGTTGGCTCGGATGCTCGATGCTTTGGATCAGCAGTTGGCCGGTTCGGAACAACAACAGGGATCGGATCCAGCCAATTCGCAGGCCAATTCGCAGAGCAATGCGGACGGTAAATCGGAGCAAGCCGGCAAGAGTCAGGAGGGTAAACCTCAGGAGGGCAACCAGAGCGATGCTGCGGGGCCTAATCCGCAGGAATCGAATCAGGCCGATGAGGGAGACAAGAGTGGATCGCAGAAGGCCTTAGCGTCCGCAGCCGACCAGATCGCATCGCAGTTGCAGAGTCAGCGGATGGCCAATCGCAATGCAGCCAAGCAGCGGAGTCAGGGAGCGAAAAAGCCCAATGGAGAGGCGTCGGCAGAGCCGGACGATACGGGTCGTACGGAGAATCAACCGGTAGGTAATTCCGCGTTGCCGAATGTCATGTTGGACAAGGGGATGGAATGGGGGAGGCTGCGTCAGCAGCGAGCCGAGCAAGTGATCGAGGGCAAGCGCGAGTTTTTGGATCCAGAGTTTGGCGACGCGATTCGAGCCTATTATCGAGCGTTGGGCAAGCAGGGGCTCGACAAGAAGCCTTCAGCAGCGCCTTGAGCTCAAGAGCTATCGCTCTAATCGTTCGTACTTCTTCTCGTACTCGTGCTCAGTCCGCCGCGGCGGACGGTAATAGCTTGCAACCGAGGCCTTCGACCCCGGCAGAGGATGTACCAGCCCTCCGGGCTTAGAACCGCGCGTAGTGGATCTCCCGTAGAGATCCGGCTGTTCTTAGTGGCTTTCCCGTAGAGATCCGGCTGCTATCCTCACGCTTCACGTCCGCTCCATTCAACCGCTTGGCCCCCCTTCTCCACCGGGGCTTTGGCCGGGGGAGTAAGGGGCGGGGGGGTTGAGGGGGGCCGACCGCGCGTAAGGCTGCTTGGCTGTTTCACTAAAGCCTGCTCGTGATAGAAACGATGGGAAGGTACCGATCAAGCAGCAAAGGTTTTTTGAACAGGGGCAAATTCGTTTAAAAGGCTAAAACCCCGGGGACTGTCCCCGGGGTTTTTGCAAATGGCTTCAGTCCCCCTTGATCGACATCGATCAGATTCGCGAGCGATTGGGGATGGTCGAAAGCTTGGTTGGCAACACCAAGCTTCGAAGCGCCTTGCGCGAGGCACTTCGCGATGTGTATGATTTGGAACGACTGCTGGCTCGCGTGGCTACGGGGCGATGCAGCCCTAGGGATTTGCAGCAGGTGGGCCGCTCGCTTCTGCAAATCCCCAGAATCCAAGCGATCGTCGGCGAGCTTGATTGCCTTGCTTCGCTAGCGGAGTTGGCCGTCAAAAACAGTTATGTTTGTCCGACGCTCACCCAGGAGCCGATCCTGGAGATCTGCGAAGGCCGTCATCCGGTGCTCGATAGCATCATGGCCAAGGGTAAGTTCGTGCCCAACGACTGCATGATCGGTTCCGAGCATGGGCGGATTCAATTGATCACTGGTCCGAACATGGCGGGCAAGAGCACTTACATTCGTCAATGCGCGACCATTCTAGTTCTGGCACAGATAGGGAGTTTCGTACCGGCTCGCAAAGCGACCATCGGGATTGCCGACAAGCTCTTTGCGAGGGTCGGGGCCAGCGAAGAATTGTCCAAGGGT
>JAJTEK010000138.1 GCA_021299695.1 Pirellula sp.
CAGCCCACCACCTTGCGGCTGAACAAGTCCAATACGACTGCAAGATAGACCCACCCACTGGAAGTTGGCAGATAGGTTATGTCTGCAACCCACTTCTGGTTTGGCCTCGCAGCACGGAACTCCTGATTGAGAAGATTTGCGGCAGGCTGCTTCAATGGATCTGCGACTGTAGTTGTTGGTCTAAAACGTCGGTAAATCCTGCTTTTTAGGCACATTTCCTTCATCGCTTTGGCAACCGTATTACGGCATGCCTTCTCCACGGCCGTTGATTTCTGTAGTTCGTGAGCGATCTTCTTACTTCCATAAATGCCTCTGGAGGCCTCAAAGACCCTGCGCACCGTCGCCTTGATCGTTTCGGATCGTATGGCACGGGGACTCGGTACTGCGTCAAGCCACTTGTAGAAGCCGCTTCTGCTAACGCCTAAGAGACAGCACATGGTCTGGGCAGATTGCTTCTGACACCACTGCCGCAGAGTCGTATATGGAACATTGACGGCCTTGGCCGCAGCGGCCAAGCTGTATCTCTCCTGGGTTACCAGCTTGACTGCGCCATCGATGAAATCTTGATCAAAGGTCCGACGGGGTTTCTTTTCATTGGTTGACATTGAGCTTCCTCCGGCTTGAGTTTAGGGTTCGCCGCCGGTGTCCGCCAGTCCTGGGCTATCGCAGGTGATCGATGCCAACGCATCTGCAAAACGAAAACACCCGCAAGCCGGAAAACCGACCTGCGGGTGTTTAGGTTTTAACTGCATAGCAAGTTGAACCAGAGTCCAACTCGCCTTTAGAGCTTGATCGCTTCAACTTCAGCGACGAATCGCTGGTCGTTGTGGGCAAGGAACGAGCTGATCACGTTGAACACCGAGTCACTATAGCCTCCGATGTTCATAATATCTGCTCGCTCGCAAGCCTGAACCGTCCGGTAAGGCTGCAGATCGATGCAAACCAGCTTTGGGCAAGCTTCCTTACCTGCCAGCTTGCGCTGGTTGGCAACGAAGGCTTCCCAGGCCGTCATCACACCAGTCGAACCGCCCCGTCCTGTTCCGACCCAGCTCTCGTTATCGCTAACCAGAACAACGCCGGCGAACTTGCGCTTCGCATGATTTTGGTTTGCAGCTACCAGTGGTAGCGAACAATCCGTTCCACCTCCACCGTACTTTGCCAGTCGCTCAGCAATGCTCAAAATGGAATCGTTTGGATCCATCTTGGCATCGTAAGCCGCCGTGTCGAACGGAATCACAACGCTATCCGGGTTGTGTCGCAGGATCGCCGCGGCAAACAGTGCAGCCACATCGATGCATCGCATCTTCGAAGTCGCACCTCGTCCACGATCTCCCGTGACCGAGCTGCTCATCGATCCAGACGTATCTAGACCAATCACAACCGGTCCCGGCAACTCCGGTACGTTTCCACAAGCGATTTCGGCGGCCTTATGCAGTGCCGTCTTGATCTTCTGTGGAACATTGTCATCCGCGTTTAAGTACGCAGTAAAGTACTGGTACGGGAACTGCTTCGACGCCCGAATCTCCTTTTCGTCTGCGATCCGGTCAGCAACGTAATCCACCATTTCACTCGTTGCCAACACATCGTGTCGCAGCAAAGTGTTCAAGTTCATACGCAGTGCCTGCGAACCTATCTTACGAGCCAGTGTAGCCCAGACCTTCGGTCCCTTGGCAGCGTCGGACAACAAGTCCCATCGGACGTTATCGAGCCCACCAACGATCAAAGCCTGTGCTTCTTCGCTCTCCGAGTTTCGGTACGCGATCAGCGACTGAACTTCGACCGGCAAGTCGGCTTCCGTTGCTGGTGCCCACTTATCGATCGACTTATCCGTCAACCAACCGAACATCGCTCGGCGAGCGTTGTCCTTGGGCGTCGGTCGAGCCATTCGCAGGATGTCCCGCAAGCTCGGATCGTTACCGATCGACGCACTTAGCAACTTTCCAACCGAAGCCGTGTTGAGCCAGCGTTGGAACGCTCGCTGCACAGAGCTCGACAGTCCGATACGGCTCTTACCAGCCTTGTCCTTGAACCGACCAGATCGAATCAATTGGAACACGGTGCGCAGAACACGACCATTGTCGACCACGCG
Organism: Pirellula sp.; assembly: GCA_021299695.1. Classification (GTDB taxonomy): domain Bacteria; phylum Planctomycetota; class Planctomycetia; order Pirellulales; family Pirellulaceae; genus JBKCUI01. The sequence continues at coordinate 2,090 of JAJTEK010000138.1, forward strand.
ATCGAACACTTGGTGCATCAGCTCCGTATCACGAACCGACAGTGCGACAAGCAAAGCGGCAGGCATATCCTTCATGAACGCCTTCTGGCGGGCATAAATAGCCAGTTTTGCCAAGTATTGGTTGTCGTCGACTTGGTCGATCAACTCAAGCAGCTCGTCGAGCTGTGCTTCAGCCGTGCTATAGAAAGCATTTGCAAACGTTCCGGTAGCGGCAACTTGAGCCAGGGCGTGCTTTGGCTCAAGCTTGTACGCGCGACCACCTGCTTTGTTGACTGCATTAGCCTTCGTAAGTCGACCAAGCATGCTCGCAAATAGAGACTTGTTAACCATGGGATTGACCTCCAACACTAAAAACTGTTCGACGAAGGGTTGTTGAGAAAGGCTTTCGCCATCGGTAACAACGATGTAATCCCAACTGGCAGTCGAACAAGAATCGCAAAGCAGAATGAAGCACCATGCTCACTCTGCTTACCCTAGACCATTGATTTGTTCCTTAGTTGTTTTAAAAGACACGCATGCAAGCGAGCAGTTCACTGAAATTGACCGACAAAGTGAGAAATCGGAAACTGCTCTGCCAACTGATCTACAGCATGATTCCGGACGCGGTAAGGAATCGAAATCACAGCTCATGAACACCTATTTGGTAGTTGAACAAAAGACTCCCCGCAATGCTTATGCACTGCGAGGAGTCTGAAAACCGGCAACCGAGCGAAATGGTATGTTTAGATACTTCGGTTCTGGGTTGATGTAATCCAAACAGGCAGTTCGGTTGCCAGAGTCGATGACTGGATTGGCACCAGTTAGACGTTTTGAGCGATAAGGTTTAAGGAGTAAGTTGAAGACCTAAGGTTCGCAGGCTTGGCTTGCACCCTACCGCTTACCCCATACGACGTTGCAAGCAGGAACGCAGTGATTCGACCACTGTCCATCGGTTTTGGAGGCCGAGTCCGCTCCCAGGCGAACATTCCTGTATGGCAGAAGCCCAGCAAGCCGGTCTTCTGCGGTTATCAATCTTCGAGCTCTACTATCCAGTAGGCTTCGCTAATGAACTTGGTCCAGCTCTTCACGCGGTTCATTCGATCGGCGTAGATAGGCTTCCAATCTGGACGCACTGGCTCCTTGCGAAGCTTCATGTGTGCCTGAGCTGGAGTACGGTCAGCCTTTCGCGAATTGCAGTCGATGCAAGCCAATACGCAGTTCGTCCAGGTCGACTGTCCACCTTGAGCACGCGGGACAACGTGGTCGATCGTGAGCTCTTCGCTGCCAGGCTGCTTTCCACAGTATTGGCAGTTCATCTTGTCACGCTTGAATACGTTTCTGCGGCTGAAGGTAACGGTCTGTGTCGGCATTGCATCGAACTTGGTCAATGCAATGACCTCTGGGATACGAATGCGCTGACGCACTGACTGGATGAACGGCTCGTCGCGATCCGGTACAAGTCGGCTCCAGTCACTCCAGTCATACAACTGGTAGTCGATCGGGTCGACGATCTTCGCCGAGTCGTTCCAAAGCATGATCAAAGCTCGCGCAACCGTCGCTACGTTGATCGGCTGCCAGTTACGGTTAAGCACCAATGTTGGTCGCTGAAGCGTTGGGCTAAGGCTTCGCGGAGCTCTGTAGTTATTGAGTGTTGGTGCGATAGTGCTCATGATCAATTCATGGACGGTGTCCGACGAGGAAGGGATAGAGAAACTTCAGTTATAAGAGCATTTTCAGCGTTCTTTGGTTCAGTGGAAATGGAAAAACACTTGACGAAGTTGTGGCCAGAGATCCGGCCCGTGTCTAGGTCGAAACGAGCGGGCCGGGCGGGAATCGAACCTACGACCTTCGCATTGCCATGTACTCCAACTCGGCAGTCAATCGTTGTATTATTGGTGACGAAGTGTTTAAGCCAGATACAGATCCGTGGGGGAATCGAACTGCCCCAGTCGAATGACTTCGACCTCATTACTCATACGAACGGTTCCAAGGTATTCCAGCTTATCAGTCACCAAAGTAGCTCGCCGAGGAATCGAACCTCGTCTAACAGTTTCGAAGACTGCCGTGCTAATCCAGCACACTCGCAAGCCGTAAAACAGGCTTTAGGCATTAGGCGTTAGGCTTTAGGAAGAAGTATCCCCGCTAGGAGTCGAACCTAGTCCGCAACCTTCGCAAAGTTGCATGCTATCCCTTACACTTCAAGGACAAATTGTTTTCACCTAAAGCCTAAAGCCTAAAGTCTCTCTTCAGTGGTGCAGGAGGGATTCGAACCCTCAAACACTTGCTTCTAAAACAAGCCGCTCAGCCGTTGGCGTACCGCACCGAATCATTCAAGCGACCCATACCGGATTCGAACCGGTGCTCTCTGCCGTGACAGGGCAGCGTCCACTCCAGGCTGGACCGATGGGCCGTGATTAATAAGACGCTATTGAGATTCGAACTCAACCAAACATGTTTTGCAGGCATGTCCCGCACCAAGCGGACTAGCGTCGCGTCGAGTAGTCCTGGACGGACTCGAACCGTCGATCGACTGGGTGTAGGCCAGTTGCCTTCGCCGCTAGGCCACAGGACTATCTAAACCAAGCGGAAGACCAGGGACTCGAACCCTGACGCGCCGTGACGCGACTGTTTTCAAGACAGCTCCCTCATCCAGCCGGATGTCTTCCATAAAATAGGTGGCCGATCGGAATTGAACCGACATAGACTTGGTTCACATCCAAGTTCCTGAACCAATACAGGACGGCCACAGCACCGGAGACAGGGATCGAACCTGCGACCTTCTGGTTCAGAGCCAGACGCAACGACCAACAGTTGCTACTCCGGAATATTGGTTTCTCACAAGCTCGGGTGGAAGGAGTCGAACCTTCATACCACTGCTTCAAAGGCAGTTGGCTTACCGTTAGCCGACACCCGAACATCAATCCAAAGCTCCGGCAGAAGGATTCGAACCTTCACTAGCCTCCTTAACAGGGAGGTGCCTTACCAATTTGGCTACACCGGAATCTCAAAGCGCCCAGCGAGAATCGAACTCGCAATTCCTCCTTGGCAAAGAGGTGGGTTACCACTACACCATGGACGCTTTTGTTGGCTCAACCGAATTGTCAAAGATCAGAGCACCGAGTGAGAATCGAACTCACGCAGCCACCTTACGAGGGAGGCGTCATTCCACTAGACCATCAGTGCTAATTCATTCAGTGGGATCGGTGGGAATCGAACCCACATTGTCCGGATTAAGAATCCGGTGCATTACCTTGTCTGCCACAATCCCAGGTCAGGCCTTAGGCGTTAGGCATTAGGCTGTAGGTTCAGAGAAAGAAACGTCAAAGCCGTTTCTGGTTTTCCCTAAAGCCCAAAGCCTAAGGTCTAAAGCCTCTCAATGAGGCCGGTGGGGTTCGAACCCACGCTTTGCGGATTAAAAGTCCGCTGTGCTACCGCTACACCACAACCTCAACTTAGACTTAAGGCCAAAGGCCAAAGGCTGAAGGTGTTTGCAAGCGGTGATCGATACTGGTGATACTCTCATGAATTGATTTCTTAATTCCTCCTATAGCCTAAAGTCTGAAGCCTAAAGCCTGCGCAGTCGGGTGTGTCGGAATCGAACCGCTCTCGATCGCCCCAAACGACCTGTGCCAGCCATTACACTTCACGCCCGTTTTTAGACTTTGGGCTTTAGGCATTGGGCATTAGGTAAAACCAAAAGCAGGTCTTCCTAAAGCCTAACGTCTAAAGTCTAAAGCCTTTGCCAGTGGTCTATACGGGTTTCGATCCCGCCTACCTAGCTTGAAAGGCTAGTGACCTCACCAGAAGTCGAATAGACCGCGATTGATCATGGAAGTGCGCACCTCTTGCGCAGTTGTTTTATGTGGGTTTTCGTGAGCCTCGCAGCATGAGAGTAGTAAGTAGAAAGTAGACCGCAGTAGAGGCTTGGGTTTGCTCTACTATCCAATTTCTCTTATCTACTGCTCTGCTGCCTTCGGCAGTGGACCGGGAGGTGCTCGAAACCTCGTCTCCGACTCTTCAGGCCGGCGCCCGCGTTAGCCAAGTGGAAAACCGGCGTCTCAGCTACCAGTCCAAGTGCTGCTTGAGCCTCGAAAAAGGTACGAAAAAAACCCGGCGTCATTTTGAGGTAACACCGGGTTTGCCAACGTTTGGTTCGTTAGTAAGGCCGAGTGCTACCTCCGATGGGGATGCCCAAAAAATTGGACGCTACGGAGCACATTCGCGTCTTTTGACACGATGCTATTCTCGCATCCAATAATTCGTTGGTTATTCAGCCTTAGGGACAACATGATTGGGAAAATCTAGTGTTTGAGTTGGTTTTAGTTGCTTGCCCCGCTTCGCCATCCGTCGCGTGCTGCAGATATAGACTCGCTGGGGTTGCTTCGGTTCGCGTGAAATTCGAGATTTGCGAAATTGGATTGCCTAGATAGCAATCAGAGGGTAATGATTCGGAAAATGTACTCAACCGCTCGGAAAAAAGGTTATTCGGAACAGCATCGGAGCCATCCAGGTATTAGAGCGGCCTCGATTACCCCCCTTCGAAATAATGCTTCGTCAGCAGAATTTGTGGGTCCGAATTGGCTCGGGTAAGTCGCCAAGCTGAAGATATAGTGCGGTAGAAATGGTTTCTACCTCCTTAAATCCATACGATTTTCTCACGGTCAATTTCGCTTTGTTGTTGAATCCCTCAACGATTCCGGACGAAAGCCCCTTGGCATCAAACCAATTCAGTAGCAATGGTTCGTGACGCTCGAGCATCTTGGCCATTCTCTTCATAGGTTCGATCCCTGATCGATTCGCCCTTGTGCACCAATCGCGCAGGAACTTCGATGCCCATGCTGGGGAACTGTAGGTCCAGAATCGATTGAAGTCCTCACGCATCAAGTAGGCTTTGGTCGTTCTGAGATTGTACTTTAGCAACTCGTTTAATCGGACTGTCTGAGTCTCAGTCAGGTTCTCTCGCTTTTTCAAAATGCACCAACGGGACTTCGTCACAACCGGCTCGTATCCGTCTCTGAGTAATTGCCGCGTCTCATCGGCACGCACTTTGTCCAATGCCTCCGAGAACTTCTTCTTGATGTGGAAGCGATCTAAAATGTTCGTTGTACCCGGGGCTCGCTCTCGAAGAACCTTCAGATAAGCCTGCCACATATCGGTGCAAGCGTACTTGATCAAACGCTATCCCAGCTTGTCGAAAAAACTCCTGCCGTCTCCTTCCAACTCAAACGCTTGGCCCAGGTTGCCAGAAACAATCGGAACGAGTACGTGTGCTGGTTCTTGCCACATGCCCAAGGAACTCGTTCAGTCGTTACCCCACATTCCTTGCAGTTGACTCTTCGCATGGCGTAAACCAAGAATACCGCAATACCCCAAAGCGGAACAAACTGAAATTGGCGGATAGAGCTCTGCTGGGAACCAACTCGACCGCCCCTTCTAGAGAACACCGGGGACAGGTAACAAGCCATGGGCTGCTACAGTGGCCCCTGACTTCCTCCGATCCCAATGGCTTGTTATCTAGGGAAAGCGAAAAATCCAAACGCTTCCATCCTAGGAATGTTAGAACCTTTTACCCACAAATTCTGCGTAAGAGCCAATTCTTTGAGGTTCGCTACTACCTGTTTCCATACCGCGACCGTCGCTGGCTTGCGTGATTTCCCCTGCCGTTCGATGTAGTCGTCCAAGAACTCTTCCATCGTCATGCTCTTGCGATCGACCGCGATCTTGCCTGACGAGATCAGATTCAATCGCTCCATTCGAACCGTTCAGGAACTTTTGGGGCACAGCGACGTTCGTACGACCATGATTTACACGCACGTTTTGAATCGCGGCGGTAAGGGCGTTCGCAGTCCTGCAGACGGGCTGGCCAAGGGTTTTGGGGGTGATTAGTCCGAAACAGCCTATCACCCCACAAAATTCTTGATCCGCTCGCAAGTGCCTGATATCATTCAGCTCCGGATCGAGGCTAGCTTGCGTGAAAGGCTGCATTGGTGCGGTCTACAGAGTTTAGGCTGATCCGCATAAATACAAGTTCGTCCATAAAGTGATAGCACCCTCGTTGCATGAAACAGTTTTACATACTTGCCCACGGACACTTATTCGATGTTGAGCGTTTTCTTGCAGCTTCAACGCTAGTGCCGTCATTGAAATGGCAGGTCGGGCAACGATCGCATGGAATGCTCCGGGCTAACACAGCCGGGTTTATCATCTACCTTGCCGACGAGACAATGGATTATCAAGCTCAACAAGCGATTGCCTTGAATTTCATCCGGGAGAATGAACAGCAACTACAAAGTTGCAAAACATTTCCAGGCATGGACTACTTCCTACTTTCGCTTCACTTCATCTTGCCGCTGACAGATGCGATGTACGGCTTCGCAACAAATACGAATCTTGATTTACTAACAGCATGCGTTGGAGTTGGGCTCAATCCATCGGTATTTGTTCAATTCGATCGTAGAACTGTCGAAACTAATCTGCTTGACACAGCTCAAGACGACGCTGATTAATGGACGAACAAAAAATTGCATCGAAGTGCTCGGTCGGCCTTTGTTGTCAGTGAGCGCCTAAAAGGGGCCAGTGATGGGCGCTTCAAAAGGGGCCAGTTCGACAGGAAAGGCATGGGTCGTTCTGATAGGTGGATTCGTCGGAGTCCTTCTATTGGAGTTTGCCCATGGTACGTCGGCTGGATATGCACAAAACGCAGGGAATTGAGCATTTGTTTTCGACAGGGATGTCCAAGCGAAAGATCGCTCGGACGCTCGGAATCGACCGTAAATCGGTAGATCGGCATTTGGCCGAAATTCAGTCAAAAGGGGCCATTTCCCAAGAATCGCCCATCGGGGAAGCGCCCACCGGGTCGGACGCTTCAAAAGGGGCCAAAGCGCTCACCGGGTCCGAAGCGTCTGATCTCTCTGGGATTGAGTCTCTGAAACCTGCGTCTAAACCCGATCGATCCAGGAGCCAATGCTCGCAGTTCAAGCAACAGATCCTCGCGAAGATTGAGCAAGGCTTGACGTCTCAGAGGATCTATCAAGATCTTGTCTCGGACTATGGTTTCATGGCCAAGTACCATTCTGTGCGACGTTATGTCGGCGCTCTCTTGGAGAGCAAGGCAGTGCCGGTTCGAAGGATGGAGGTTGCGGCAGGTCAGGAGATGCAGCTCACCCCCTGCGACCAGCGCCGTGACATTCTCGATGGAGGTAATTCGTTCAGCCAGCCATTCACTGCACAGCGGCTTTACCTGCCGGTCTTCGATCTGCAAGGGATGTCGCAGCTGACCGCCCATTTAGCCGACGGCTTCAATCTCTCGAGCGAGTTGCAACGGAACGGAGTTCGAGAATGCATTGCCAAACCGTTCTCGGACGCAGCGCGTCCCCTATCGAGCGTGATTCTCGCAGTGGTCGAAGAGTACGGTCCGAAGGCCAAAACGATCGAGACACCCAAGCCAGCACCAAACGTGATCGTTCGTGAAGCTCCGGTTATTGAAACCAAACGATTCTCCGGAGGCGAATTGGTCTTTAAGCACGACCGGATCACCCTCTGTGGTCAGACCATCTTTTACTATTCCAGGTCCAAGCAAACGACACGGATTCTCGAAGCCCTCAACGTCAAGACACAGACCGGCACCTGGATCGCCAAAAGCGGACCGGAACTGGTAGACGAGCTTGGCAGTGCATCGGGCCAAAACTCGATCACCTGTTCGATTCGAGCGTTTCGAGACTCGGCGATCGATCTACTCAAGACGCAGTTAGGGCTGATCTGCGGGAAGCAAGACATCATCTCCAGTGGTGGGAGAGG
>JAJTEK010000139.1 GCA_021299695.1 Pirellula sp.
GATTCGGAAGCCCCCCGCCTTCACCTTCGACCCCATACGCAACACCCTGGCGGGCGTAGTTAAGTTCCTCGCCGTTGGCTGCGGGTTAAACAAAAGTTCGCCGCCGGCGAATGCAAGCGGCGTATGAAGTCATGGCAATTTGATGATCCCCCAAACCGCTTGGCCCCCCTTCGCCCCCGGGCTTTGACGGGGGAGAAGGGGCGGGGGGGTTGAGGGGGAAGACCGCGCGTAAGGCTGTTTTGTTTAAGCCCGGAGGGCGGCACTTCTCTGGCGTTGTGCGTCGGCCACCGGATTCGGAAGCCCCCCGCCTTCACCTTTCGACCCCATACGCAGCACCCTAGCAGGCTTATTTAAGTTCCTCGCCGTTGGCTGCGGGTTAAACGAAGGTTCGCCCTTGGCGAACTCAAGCGGCATATCACGTCATGGCGATTTGATTATCCCCCCATGCTCGATGGTGGGTTGCGCGGCAAAGCCCGCTCCACCCACCCTACGGCACGATCCAAGAAGGGGATGCTTGGCCCCCAATCGCCCCCCGGGCTTTGAAACAAAAGAGTTCGCGATAGCGAGAAACCACTACGTTCCACTCTGTCTTATCCTTAAACTACCCAACACCGCCGCGGCACTGACTGCCGTCTCGACACGAAGGATCCGTTCCCCAAGATCCAAAAACCCGACCCCTTGCTCAAATGCCTGGGCGACCTCCGCTGCGGTAAAGCCCCCCTCGGGACCTACTGCGAAAACAACTCTGTTCTTGGATCCAACCCTCGATCCGTCTCCAAACTGATCCTCGGCCAACCATCGATCCGGGCAGACAAACCGCACCCGGGATACCCCAGCCTCAAGCAGTGTCTGAGGATGTAGCATCCAAAGACTCGACTGCTCGCATTGGACCGATCTTGCAAGCCAATCCTTCCACCCAATGCTCGGATCGATATGCATGAGCCGATTGCGTTGCGACTGCTTGCAGGCCTCGATCGCATATCGCTTGAGCTTCTCAATCGCATCGGCATCGAACTTCGATACACTCCGCTCCGTATCGATCGGTGTGAGTCGATCGACTCCAAGTTCAACAAGTTTCTCGATGACATTCCTTTGCCGATCCCCTTTGGGCATCCCGATGGCAAAGTGCAATCGATCCTCATGATCCCGAGGCGCAAAGGTACGAGAAGTGTAACTTACCCCTACACTTTTCTTTTCAACCGCCTCGATGGTCCCACCCGCTTCATACCCTTGGCCATCGAACACGACGCATCGATCACCAGTCCCCAAACGAAGCACCCGAGAAGCATGGTGCGATTCGGATTCGCAGAGCCATAGAGTCCCCTGCTCTTCGAGCCGATCGACCAGAAAACGCGGAAGTCCCATCATCACTCCCCAACGGGTTGGGGCTCGGGTTTGATTCGAAACAAAAGAACATAAATGGCTGGCAAGTTGATCAACGTCAGGAAGGTCGCGATCGAAAGTCCTCCCATAATCGCCATAGCCATCGGCCCCCAGAAGACGCTCGAGGTCAGCGGGATCATCGCCAAGATCGCCGTGGCGGCCGTGAGTATCACCGGCCGTGCGCGTCGGACCGACGACTCGATGACCGCTTCCCAGGGACTGAGCCCCTGGCGGATGTCTTGCTCGATCTGATCGACCAGAATCACCGAGTTTCTCATGTCCATTCCGGCCAAGGCGATCACCCCCAGAAGCGCGACGAACCCAAAGGGTGCTTGGAATAGATGAAGCGATGCTACGGCCCCGATGATCCCCAAAGGAGCGATCCCAAAAATAAGGATCATCTTGCGAAAGTTTTGAACCTGCGCCATCAACAGCGTGAGCATGACCAGGATCATGATCGGAAACATTCCGAACAATGCGCTATTGGCTTTGTTGCTCTCCTCGATGCTCCCCCCTAAATCGATGCGATATCCCGGGGGCAGTTCCGATCGCAGCGCAGCAAGCTCCCGATCGATCTGCTTGCTGACATCCGGGGCTTGGACCCCATCGATGATATCGCAACGGACCGAAAGGATTTGTTCCTGATTGCGTTGCCAAACGATGGGGGTTTCTTGAGCGTATTCCAATTGCCCGATCTGCTGCAAAGGGACGCTTTTGCCCCCGAGTGTAAATAGAGTGATGTCCTGGAACTTGTCCAAATCCAATCGTTCCTCGTCGACGGCCCTAGCAACAACCGGCAGCGTTTCGGTCCCCTCGCGATAAAACGATACCGTCGATCCGCTCAAGAGCGTTTGAAGCCCCAACTCGATTTCTTGGGGAGAAAGCCCCAAGAGCCGAGCTCGGTCCTGATCGATCTTGACCTGAATGGTCTTGGCCGGCTCTTCCCATTCCAGGTTGACGTCCACGGCCGACGGATTCTGGCGCATGATCTCCCTGACTCGGTTTGCAAGCTGCCGAACCACTTGTGGGTCCTGTCCGACCACACGAAATTGAACGGGAAATCCGACCGGAGGACCAAAGTCCAGTCGAAGCACTCGCATGCTGGCCGAGCTGAACTCCGGATCGTTGCGAAAGGTCTCTTTGAGCGATCGGCGAAGGCGCTCGCGGGCTGCGATGCTTGAAGTTTGTATCACGATCTTGCCGAAGCTCGGATTGGGAAGATCCGGATTCAGCGCCAAAAAGAACCGGGCCGAGCCTGCCCCTGCATAGCTCGTATAGTACTGAATGTCTCCGGGCTGCACCCCCTGGGCGCTTGCATCGCCCACCGAGACTGAAGATTCGGCATGGGCAAGAGTCCTGCCGGGAACAGCGCGCAGGGGCTCGAGTTTCTCTTCGATTTTGGCGAGCATCTGCGATGTCGCTCCAATCGGCGAACCTTCATTCATCCGCACATCGATCAACAGTTCAGGTCTTGAAGATTGGGGGAAAAACTGCTGCTGCAGTTGGGACATTCCATAAATGGACATGACGAATAGACCGAACGTCGTCGCAACGACCAGCCATGGCCTAGCCACTGCGGCTCGAACCATCCGACGGAGCAAACGGTGGAAAGGAGTATCGAACGCGTCATGATCCTCATGGCTGCCTGCCGATCCTGATCCGCGCATCGCAGGGTCAGGCAACAACTTCAGTCCCAACAAAGGAGTGAAAAGGACCGCGACAATCCAAGAACAGATCAACGTGATCCCCACAACCCAAAAAATCCCCCCAGCGTATTCTCCCGAGGTCGAGCGGGCAAAGCCCACCGGTAGAAACCCCGCCACCGTGATCAGAGTCCCGGAAAACATCGGAAAAGCAGTGCTGGTCCAAGCAAACGTGGCCGCGTCGAGCCTACTCCACCCCTGCTCCATCTTCACTGCCATCATCTCGACTGCGATGATCGCATCATCGACCAAGAGACCCAAGGATAGAATCAAAGCGCCCAGAGTGATCCGATCAAGGTTCATCCCCATACTGTTCATGATCACCAGAGACATCGAAAGCACCAGCGGTACACTCAATGCAACGACGATACCGGTCCGAAGCCCCAAGCTTAAAAACGAAACGATCAAGACAATGACCAAGGCTTCGAAAAATGTATTTAAAAACTCCCCTACCGACGCTTCAACCACTCGAGGCTGAAATGCGATGGTGTCGATCTGAACGCCCGTGGGAACCTCTTGTCGAATAGCCTCCCATTCACGAATCAAAGATTTCCCGAGCTCCAGAACATTGCCTCCCTTGCGCATGACCACGGCGATTCCAACTGCCGGTTTGCCATTGAACCGCACGAGAAAACTCGGAGGTGTTTCGTAGCTTCGAGTGACCTTGGCTACGTCCCCCAAACGAAAGACACGGCCGGACGCTTCCACAGGTACGGCCTCAATCTGTTGAATTCCGCTGAAATTTCGATCGACCCGGACATGGATGCGATCCTCCAAGGTGTCGACCGATCCGGATCGAAGCATCACACTTTGCCGAGCGACGCTATCGAAGATCTGCTGGGGAGTGATCCCCAGGGTGGCCAGCTTGCGATGAGAGAACTCCAAAAGGATCTGCTCCTGCTGATTTCCGATAATGTCGACCTTCTCGATATCGTTGACCTTCAAGAGACGCTTGCGAGCCTCTTCGCTCATCCTCTTGAGTTCGGCTAGCGAATAATCGTCTCCTGTAAACGCGTAAATCGCGCTGTAGACATCCCCGTACTCGTCGTCGACGCTCGGTCCGATCAAGCTCGATGGCAACTCCCCGCGAATGTCGTCGAGTTTCTTGCGGACTTGATACCAGGTATCCGTAACATCCTTGCCTCTTACAGAGTCCTTGATCTGAACAAGGGTCATCATCCGGTCTGCAATGCAGTAGGTCAGAAGGAAGTCGAGTTTGGGCGTCTCCCTGAGTTTGTCCTCGATGCGACGAGCGACGTAACGCTGCATCTCTTCGGCGGTGGCTCCCGGCCAAACCGCTCCGACAACAATCGTCTTGATCGCAAACGTAGGGTCTTCGGCTCTCCCCATCTGCCAATAGGCCACCAAACCCGCGATGCTGCTTGCGATCATCAGAAACCAAACAAACGCAGGGTGCATGACCGCCCATCGCGAGAGGTTCCAATTTAGGTCGCTCTCGAGCAGTTGACGCCGATCCGAGTCGTTGTTGTCAGTTGGAAGCATCGTGAATCCTGAGATGCAAAATTCTGCAAGCTCTCACTACTGGTTATCCTTCCATACGCGCACGCGGCATTGCGAATCGATCCGCTGAACCCCGGCGCTGACGATCAGGTCACCGGGCCGCAAATCTCCTCGCACCGTTGCACTCTGGCTCCCATACTTTAGGATCTCGACCGTGACCGACTCGACCCGGCCTTGTTCTCCCACCCGCCAGACGACCGGTGAGGATGCCACTTGGGAGATCGCCCCCATCGGAATCGAAAAACCTTGGTCCTCCTGACGTTCGATCACCACATTGGCACTCATCCCTATGGCCAGATCCACGGGAGGATCGATCAGGGTAAATTTCGCGTCGTAGGTTCTCGAGAGCGGGTCGGCGATCGGCGAGATTTCGCGAAGCTTGCAGGCGACTTTAACCCCGGGAATCGACCAGAACTCGACGTATGCCTTGCTCTGATGCACCGACGGTTGCATCGATTCAGGAATACTCACCGCCGCCTCGAGTTCGTTGCCATGGACCCACTGAAGAACACTTTGCCCTGGGGTGATGACCTGACCTACCTCAGCCATCAACTGAGTGACCAACCCATCTTGATCGGTCGTGAGCTCAGAATACTGGCGCTGGTTCTTGGCAAGAGTCTCTCGGTTGCTGGCCGCCTGCAACCGAGACCTCGCGGTATCCCGGGCCGCGACAGCCAGATCATGATCGGATTGAGATGTCGATCGGGTCTTGATCAAATCCGCCAAGCGGCGCTCCTCGGCCTCGATCTGCACGAGTTGCGATCTCGCAGCGGCCAAGTCGGCTTGGGCAACCTGGAGTTGCAAGTCGAAGTCGGTCGGATCGAGCCTGAAGAGGACCTGCCCTTTTTGAACATGCTGCCCCACCTCGACAAACCTCTCGACGATCTTTCCTGCGACTCGAAAACCCAAAAGGCTCTGATATCGGGCTTGAAGCGTTCCAGAGAACGAACGTTGACCCGATAGCGTTAAACTAGGGTCGGGAATCTGATAAGCTCGAACCAACAGATCGGTCCCGTTCTGAAGGCCTGTTAGGGCCGGATTGAGCGAACCGAGAGGCTCGGCCGTTTTGTGCGAAAGCAACATCGATCCGGCAAGCAATGCCAAAAGCATCGAGGCGGCTCCCCAGCGCATCCATCGACTCTCGATAATGCCGCCGGACTTCGAAGATGCCTTTTTCGAATCATAAACGTCGTTGGTTGCCAACTCTCTTGGCTCGGATATCGAATCGGAGTGCTGGTTCAAAGGGAGCAGTTGGCTCATCGGTACTCTCGCTGAATCTGTTCGAATTGTGGAAGATACTCAGCCGAAATCTCATCGACCAACTCGAGATACTCCTCGACGCTGTGAATCGGCTGCCAACCAAACCCATTGAGCAATTGACAACAATGAATCCTCGTCGAGCGAATCGGATCGATGATGCCCAAGGCGCTCAGTGAAGGGCTGCTGGCCGTGAGGATTTGGGATCCAAAAGTGATCGCCCAGAGCCCAAAAACCATCTCCTCAGCAGACATCCGCTCAAGGGTCGGCAAGTCCCCCATGGCTTGGCCCTCACGCACCAACTCGCTGACGATTTGCATGCAACTGGACTCGCAGTTGCGGATCAAGGTTTGGCGATCCGACGAGGACTTGTCCCAAATGTTCGAATGCCGCATCCACTGCTCGACCTGAAACTCCTCGGTGCAACGTTGCGTGTAAAACTCGCTGGCCAAACCGATGGCCATGATCCGCCTCCGCGCAAGTCCCGTGCCGCTAGCAGCCTTCTGAAAAAGTTTTTGCCTAAGACGCATCGCCTCGAGCGCCAGGGCCAAGACTATCTCTTCTTTGTTGGAAAAGTGCCCGTAAATGGTCCCCTTGGCATACTCCATGCGTGAGGCAACGCGATCCATCGTCAAGGCTTGGAAGCCCTCGGCCAACAAAATGGGCTTGGCCACACGCAGGATCTCCCGCGTCCGTTCCTGAATCTCTCGTTGTTTTCGCGTCAATTCGACCATTGCGTCAATTATTGACGCTCCGTCAGAATTTACAAGTTTCAATTTGGCCAAGATTGTCCAAAAAACGGAGAATACCCCAGTGGCTTTCTGGGTTATAAATTGAAAGTTTGAATCCTAATCGATCGATCCGGGTTTCGATCGATCTGGGGCTTGCCCCCGGGTCGAGAATCTAAGTCCCGGGAACCTAGACCGTAGTTGCTCGCTCCACATCCTTCGCCTTGCAAATCACTTGACGTCCAAATCATATCACTGGCGAATCATTCGACTCATAGAGAGGTATTCCGCGATGAAACGTCCGACTGCTCATGCTGTTTCTAGTTGGTCCCAAACCCTTCTCAGGACGATGCTGTTCGCATTGGCAAGTGGCCCGGGCGTCTGGGCTATTGGCGCGTTGACTACCGGCACCTGGATTACTGGCGCCATGACCAACTGTGCCCTTGGCCAAGACTCGAACGAAACGAACCCCAAGGAAACCAAGAAACGCAAATCAGAAGAGAAATCTCCTTTGTTTATGCGGGTTAGCCAGACCGAAGCCGGGCAACCCCAAGCCTTGGAATGCGCCGTAGCCAAGTACAAAATCGCCTCAGGACCTTATGCAGGCGCGGTCGTCGACTTGATCGGAGCCGTGCATGTCGGGGAAAAATCCTACTATCAGCGACTCAATAGCATGTTCAAGTCCTATGAAGCGATCCTCTACGAGCTGGTAGCCGAGGCGAGCGACAAGCCCCAAAAATCCGAACGTCGTCGCGGCGGCAATCCGATCAGTTCCATCCAAACCGGAATGAAGGATGCACTGAAGCTCTCTTTCCAACTCGAAGAAATCGATTACCGAGCCAAGAACTTTGTCCATGCCGATATGAATCCGAGCGAATTCAGCGACGATATGGCCAAACGAAACGACGGGATTATCTCCATGGCAGCCCGACTCATGGGGGCCGGGTTTGCCCTGCAAGGTTCCAAAAAGAACAGCGATGCCCAAGCCGAAATGACCGCTGCAATGCTCAGCCGAGACCCCTTGAGGATGCGACGGGCGATGGCC
The DNA here is from genome assembly GCA_021299695.1 of Pirellula sp. Lineage (GTDB taxonomy): Bacteria > Planctomycetota > Planctomycetia > Pirellulales > Pirellulaceae > JBKCUI01. The sequence continues at coordinate 7,638 of JAJTEK010000139.1, forward strand.
AACCAATTCGAATCGCTGGACAATCAGATGGTTGGGATTGCAGATAAAGACGGAAAGAGTACCCTTCTGACCGAGCGGAACGCCAAAGCGTTTTCGGTGCTCGAGGAGCAACTCAAGGCTGGCAAACGCAAGCTCGGGGTCTTCTACGGAGCAGGGCACTTTCCCGACATGCACGATCGTTTGATCAAGGACTTTGGTGCAGAACTCATCGAAACCGATTGGGTCGAGGCGTGGAACCTACGCAACGATGCGATTAAGTAATCGTGAGCCGTCGCGGCCTCCGCTGATCCCCTTTAACGATCCATGGTCTTTCGATGGCTATTCCGCGCGTTGCAATTGTAGGCCGACCGAATGTCGGCAAAAGTTCGATCTTTAATTGGCTCGACGGTCGCCGCTTGGCGATCGTCGAAGACTTTGCCGGGGTGACCCGAGATCGCCTTGCGACCCTAATCGAACATGAAGGTCGCCATTTCGAATTGGTCGATACCGGTGGAATCGGAATCGAGGACGTCGATAATCTGACCGACCAAGTCGAATTGCAGATCCTCACGGCCATCGAAGAAGCCGATGTGCTCCTGTTTGTTGTCGACTCTCGCAGCGGATTGGTACCCCTGGACTCCGAAGTGGCCGATCGACTCCGAAAAGTCAACAAACCGATCCTGCTTGTTGCCAACAAAACCGACAGCCAATCCCAAGACTCCAACGCCGACGAATTCCATCGCCTCGGATACGGCGATCTGATGCGCGTGAGTGTTCTGCAGAATCGATACAAATCCGATCTGCTCGCCTGGATCATCGAGCACCTACCGGAATTCGACGCCTCGGCCGAGGAAATCGAACCCCCGACGATGAAGGTCGCGATCGTCGGTCGACGAAATGTAGGCAAAAGCACCTTCGTCAACACGCTCGTTAACGAGGAACGATGCATCGTCAGCGAAGTCCCAGGCACCACTCGCGATAGCGTCGATGTGATGTTCGAACTCGATTCCCACAAGTTCATGGCCATCGATACCCCAGGGCTACGCCGAAGCAAAAGCGTCAAAACCAACATCGATTGGTACGGAACCCACCGAGCCCAACGCAGCATCCGTCGCGCCGACGTGGTGCTCCTGTTCTTCGATTGCACCGAACAGATGAGCAAAGTCGATAAACAACTCGCTCACTACATCCACGATGAGTTCAAACCCTGCATCTTCGTAATCAACAAATGGGACAAACTCACCGGCCAAATCCCCACCGAACGATGGGTCGAATACATCCGCGAACACTTTCCGACCATGGCCTATTGCCCAATCGCTTTCATCACCGGGCAAACAGGTAAAAACGTCAAAACGCTCCTGAACCACGCGCAAATGCTCTTCAAGCAATCCAAGGAACGGATCCCGACGAGCATGCTCAATAAACTCGTTCAAGCCGCCTTGGAAAGGCACGAACCCCCACTCTACCAACTCAAACGACCGAAAATCTACTACGCGACCCAAGTCGCCTCGCAACCCCCGACCATCGTTCTGGTTTGCAATTCCACCCAAGGCTTCTCGAACCAATACCGAAGGTACCTCTTGAACTTCCTCAGAGATCACCTCCCGTTCGGCGAAATCCCCATCAAACTCTACCTCCAGCCACGCAAGAGAGATGACGATCGGGATGACATCCAAACGCATCAACGCCCAAGTCGCAACGCTAAAACAGGCGAACAATGGGAAGGAGCCTTCGACGACCAAGAACGCAACTCGAACTCCTACGGCGAATCGGGCTTCGAAGACGTCGAGCTCGAAGATGACGATGAGCTCGAAGATGACGATGAGCTCGAGGATGATGTCGATCCAGAAGACGAAGATGAGCTCGAGGATGAAGATGAGCTCGAAGACGAAGATGAGCTCGAGGATGAAGATGAGCTCGAGGATGAGGATGCCCCCCAAGGGGATCAAGCCATCTCCCCTCCCAAAACTCAGACTCCCGATTCCACCGAGAAAGACTCCAAGGAATAACTCCCATGCCCTCGGTCGCTCAACTCACGATCGGATACGCCGGGCTAGGAAACATGGGAATGCCCGGCGCAAAGCATCTGTTCGCAGCCGGCGCGAATCTCAAGGTTTGGAATCGATCCGAAGGCCCCGCGATCGAGGCTCAAAACGCAGGATTGACCCGAGCCGACTCTCTCAAAGAACTCGCCGAACATGCCA
>JAJTEK010000023.1 GCA_021299695.1 Pirellula sp.
CTCGCATCCCTATAGGTCTCGTACAACTGCTCGGCCAGGAGCGGTTCGCTCCCTTCGGCCTGTTCGACCGTATCCTTGATGCGATTCAATAAATCAAGGTACTGCTGTTTCTGTTCCTTCCAATCCTCGAGTTTTCTTTCTGGAACGTTTCCTTCTTGATTCAATTCCGCATCGCTGCGAAGCAATGACTCGCGCCTCGGGCTGTTGGCCTCTGGCTGATCGGTTGTTGACTCACTGCGATCCGGCCCGTTCGTTTTGGATTCTGGATCCCTCGCAGGCAGATTCGCTTGTTCCCGCAGTTGGCGTTCCAATTCGGATTGATTGTTTGCAACCTTCTGGGCTTGCTCGATCAACTGCTGGACATCCCTTTGAAGGGACTCGGAGCTTTGCCCTCGGAGTTGCTCGCGTGTCTGCTCGACGGATTGCTCTGCGCGTGTTCCGGAGTTCAACGCTGCTGAGGGATTGGCCTCTTGCAATTGCCGCTCGGATTGCTGCATTTGTTCGCGAGCGTTCTCGATCTCTCGTCGTGATTCTTCCATTGCATTTCTCGACTCAGGCTCGTTCATCCGTTCGAGTAATTCATCTGCATCCTGTACGAGTTCCTGTTGATCTTCTCGCAATTGTTCTAGACGGTCTTGAAGCTCCTTCTTTTCCTGTTCGTCTTTGGCCGATTGCAGTGCTAGATCCAATTCACGAACTTGCTCGTTGAGGTCCTCTTGCCGACGTGCCAACTCATCGAGGCGATTCATCACCTGGCGCATCTCTCGCTCAGAGTTTTCCTCTTCGGTCATGGGTTGCGATTCCTCCTCGTAGCGGCTCGGATCCTGTTCGAGTTGCAATTGCTGGATTTGCTCCTGTCGATTCCGCTCTGAGGCGGATTGAGACCTTTGGCTCGAGGATTGCTGCTGTTGACTTTGCGAGACTTCATGCTCGCGGGCTCGCAAGCGGAGTAGGCCTTCGTAAGCTCCTCGCATCTGCTTGATCGCCCCACGTAGAGCGACAGATGGAGTATCCGACCCGGTTTGGTTCAATTCGGCGATCGCCTCGCGCATGCTCGATTGAACTTTGAGCAAATCCTGGGCTGCATTCGGCGCTTGCAATTGCTCCTTGAGAGCCTCGGTTTGCTCGAGGGCTTGATTTTGTGATTCCAGAAGAATCGGCAGTTGTTCTTGGATGCTCTGGGAGGCATCCGGATTGGGTTTAGGGTTGGTTCGTAGTAAATTCCAGGTCGCCGAGAGGATTTTCTTTTGAAGCTCTGCCAATTCCTCGGCTTGTTGCGCCGATTCGGAGCCTTGCTGTTGTTGCTGCTCTTGACGTTGTTGGGTGGCCGAGGCGTCTGTTTCCCGGAAGATCTCCTCGAAGGGACGGACCTCTGCAAAGTACATCTCGCTTTCTATCCGCCTTGGTTGCCCATCGCGATCCAAGTCTTCGGTCCAGAAATGGTAGGTGACCAACTGATCTGCTTTGGCTTGGAGAGACTCAAGATCGATCAGATGCTGCAATTCAGTTTTTTTCTTCGGCGATTCACCAGGGGAGCTGAGCTCAATGTCCGACGGTTCGCTATCCCCGACCGAAACCCGGATTCCAGTTCGATGGATCCCGAAATCGTCCTGCACTCGGGCTCCGACGATCATTTCCTGGATTGCCGAGACGCGCTGATCGACCGCAGAAATCAGCTTGAGATCTGGCGCACGATTGGGAATGATTTTAACGACGAACTCCTCGGCGGTTTTCTCGGATCTCCCCTCGGAGTCGGTTAGTTTCAGCCGATAACGCATCGATTCTTTTGGCGCATTACGGATCGTGAGCTCCATGGGGTTTTGCGGATTCTCTTCCAGAAGCGTGCTCTGTCCGTTTTCGTCGATCCACTCGGCCGAAATCACCGGCTTGTTGAGCTTAAGGCTCCATCGGATTTGCGCACCGTCGACGATCGAGACGCGACGAGTATTGGAGATCGTCTTGTCCTGCTGCTGCGCATAGGCCGGTGATTGGATCGAAGCATCGCTTTGGAGTACTGCGGGATGCTCGAAGACTCCGACTTCAAATCGCTCGCTATTTTTGGAGTTGCTTTCGATTCGATAACGGAGTGGTTCTTTGATCTTTCGAATCGTCGCACTGGCGATCGGATCGCGTAAGCTTCGTTGCATACTGACGCTTTGAGATTCCCCGCTGGGGCTCTGGGCGATGAGCAGAAGATCATCGGAAAAGTCGTCGGAAAAACGGACGCTGACGAGTAGATCAGAACCTTTTTCTATCTGAGTGTTTCCCGGTTCGACAATCCATTCGAACCCACGAATCTCTGAGGGAGCCGACAAATTTCGCAAGCTCGTAGTTTTCGTGTACAGCATCCAAGAAGTGGTGAGCGTCGCGCCGAGCAGCATCCATTGCAAGCTCCAAAGTGTCCCGAGTTTCCATTTAGGAACGACCGTTTCCCAGTGCTGCGATTGGGCGTGCACAATCGTCTCTTCGATCAATTTCGAACGAAGGAATTCCGATTCATCGGGTTTGATCGGCTCGATCGCTGTCAGCAGTTTTTGGTCGATATCCGGAAACCGTCTTTCGATCCTTTGGGCCACCGAGTCAAGATTGCGGTATCCGAAGCGGGTCCAAAAAAAGAAAAGGGCATAGCCAGCGATCGCCGTAGCGACAAGAAGGCCCCACGAAAAAGATTCTGCGGTGGCATTGCCGGTCTGAGTCAGTCGGCCCAATAGCAACGCCAAGAAAACAACCCAATAGGCGATCAACAACCAAGCTAGCACCTGACTGCGGAATCTCTTGGCAATTTGTTCGAGTTTGTTTCGAATTTCTGAATGCATGATGAACTCCTCAGCCGCTTGTCGATGGTATGGTTCGGCTGCGCGACCCCAGCGCGGTTAGTACAGATTCGAATCCGGCGAATAATAGAACAAACAACAACATCCACCACCAACCGCGTTGACTAGCTTCCAATTGCTCCGCCAAGGGATTGGCCCGAGAAGTCCGCTCCTGATCGATCTGCGCGATATTTCGTGTGTCGATTGGGATGCCGAAACGCGAGAACTCCTCAAGCTCGATCGGATCGGTGAGGCATTCGCTTCTAGGTAAGTTTACAGCGATTGCATCGGTTGGTTCCTTGATGAGAACAGCGCTTTCGATCGGAGCGACGCTGGCCGTTTTCCGAGAAGCGTCGAGGCTGTAGATGCCTGGCGCATCGAAACGATGATTGGTGGATTTCCATCCCTGCTGAATCAGAGAATTGGGAATGGCATCGCCGCAGTGGTAATCGTCTTGTTCTGGCCTTGGGCTTCCAAGTTCGAAGAGCGAATTGAGGATCGGAACGAACTTACTGGACAATGCCAACTGGCTCTCGATCGGCTGCCATCCGCTTGTGAGCAACGTGACCATCCCTTTGCCAATGGGCCGCTGCAACAACGCTGCTTGGCCATCATCGAACTTAGCGAGGACACGCCAAGACTCTGGATTGAGCCCCTGGATATTGCGGTGGTGCCAGAATCGAATTTTGGTGAAGTTGTTGTACTTGGGATCCGCAAAGGGTGAGAACACCGGATGGTTCATATCGATCTCTTGCAACAAATAGTATCGATTGGATTCGGCTTCAGAGATCGCTAGAGAATCCTCGTCAAACCAGCTCTTAAGTATCAATGCCGCGTCGGCAGGCTGCTGATCTGCCGTTGGCGGGTTTCGGGTTTCAAGGGGCCGATCCAAGACCCACAGTACGTGGAGGCCTTGTTCGATCCATGGCTTGATGCGCTCGGCGCAAGGTAGACTCAAGTCGCTGGAAGCGACGACCCAACGGGGTGGGCTTTGGCCTTCCTCGAGGAGCAAATCGTTGGGGTCTTTCTGCTCCCATTGGACCTCAAGTTGTGGTTGTGAAACGGGAACCCTCGTGGCGAAGTACCAAAGAGAATCCTTCGATTCACGCATCCGAGAGTCGATGCAAAGGGCTCTTGCCAAGGACTTTTTACCTCGGTAGAGGTACTCTCGGTTGTCGAAGGGTTGCTCGTCGCCCTGTAGTTCCAGGACTAAAGGTACCGAAGGATCCAGCTCAAGCGGACGAGTCAACGAAATAATTTGCTGCTCTCCTGCCGGAACATACACCTCGGTTTTGGTTGAATCGAATGCGAGGCCATTGGAGTCGAGCCATTGCAATCGAAATCGATCGGTCGGTGCATCGATCGAATTGCGGACCGCAACCCGCACGGTGTCTTCAGTGGAATCTCGATCGGCCTGATCGGCCTGATCGGCGTTGGACAAGATGGTCAGCGATGCGTTCCCGGGGGACTTGGGTTTGCAAACCAATGGGATCACAGGGATATCCGATGGCCACTGGATCGATCCGAGACTTTCCAGCGAGTTTCCTCGTTGGAAATCCGATGCGATTGCGATCTGGGCAGAACGAACCAATGGCCCTTGCTCGGTTTCTAGCGATTCCTCCTCAAGTAGCTCTAAAGCCTGGAGAAGCCCCTTTCCGATGTCCGATGCAAACCACGTTGGAGACAGTGCATCGAGTGCCTGAATCGCCAAGGTTTGGCTCTGGCCAGGAGCTTGTCGAGCTTGCTCAATAGAAACAATGGGTTCGAGCCGATCGGTCAGCAGATAGACGGCCAAGGAGTCGGCTTGACCACTTTGGGAGAGGTACTCTTTGGATTTGGAGATCGCTTGTTCCCAAACACCTGGGCGTCTCATGCTTGCGCTCGCATCGATCAGTAGAACTCGGTCTTTGCCTGGGTCGAGCGAAGCGGTTTGTTGAACCAAGTTCTTCAGATACGGTCTTGCAAAGGCGAAGGCTAGAGCCAGGAGTATGAGCGATCGCAAAAACAAGAGAAGCCAATGTTCGATTCGGCTTCGGCTCGTCAGACGTCGAGCCGAGGGTTCCAGGAAGAGGATCGAACTAAAATCGATCACGTCCCTGGGGCGTTTTCTGACCAGGTGAGCAAGAATCGGAGCCAGCACAGCCAAGCCTGCGAGCAGATACAACGGAGTTAAAAAGCTCATAGAGATCCGACAGCCTCTCGCATCGAAAGGAAGTTGCTCAGAACCAGTTCCATGGGGTCGGTCGTTTGGAAATCGACACAGGGAATCCCAAGGGGTGTGAGGATGTCGGACAATTCTGAGCGGTGTTTTTGGAAGTTTCGTTGGTAACTATCCGCCACTTCCACTGGATCGACAAAACGTTCTTCTCCGGATTCAACATCGCGTACCAAAACGGGTTTCTCGTGATGAAACCTCAATTCCATGGGATCCAAAACCCGCAGCAAGACCACTTCGTGCCGCCGAGCCCGCAGGAATGCCAAAGGAGCTTTTAACGCATCAGGCCAAACCATCAGGTCCGATACGATGACAATGAGGCTTCGATGCTGCACCAACTGGGCGATCTGTTCGAGGGGTGCGATCAAATCCGTGGCTTGGCCGGCACAAGGTTTCGAGAGCATCGAAAGGATGCGTTGAAATTGGCCCGTCCGGAATCTCGCCGTAAGCCAATCAGTAACACGTTGATCAAAAGTAACAGCGCCGACAGCATCGCGTTGCCGAAGCAGAAAAAGTCCTAGCGTAGCGATCAGCGTACGAGCGTATTCGTACTTGGTGTAATCGATCGAACCGTACTGCATCGACTTGCTCTGATCGATCACCAGATAGCATCGACGATTTGTTTCATCCTCAAAGCGTTTCTGGTAGTATCGATCGGAACGAGCATAGAGTTTCCAATCGATCGTTTTTGGATCATCGCCGAGCGAATAAGGTCGGTACTCGCTGAATTCGACCGAAAAACCGTGCTTGGGACTCCGGTGCAAACCGGTCTGGAATCCGTCGACAACCTTTTGGGCTCGCCACTGCAAATTGCGAACTGCCATGAGCGTCTTTAAATCAATCCACGCGGATGCTTGGTTCGTTTGCGAATCGGTTCTGTTTTCCAGTGCCAATGGATTTAACCCCTAAGACTCGCAAGGAATTTCGTTGAGCAGTTTTTCAATGGCGTCCTCGACGGTCATTCCCTGTGCCTCAGCTTTGTAAGACAACAGCAAGCGATGCCGAAGAACAGGGGGGGCCAAGCTGCGGATGTCCTCAAATCTCCCATGGGTTTTGCCATGGAGAATTGCTCGTGCTTTGGCTCCCAAAACCAACATTTGTGCAGCCCGAAGACCCGCTCCCCAGGTAATGGAGTCGTTGACCCACTGCGGGGTGTTCGGCTGGTTTGGTCTTGTGGCAGACACGAGCCGCACGGCATAACGAGCAACGTCCTGCGCAACTGGAACCTTCCGCACCAAGGCTTGGAATTGCAAGATATCCATGGCGTCAAAGAGCGCTTCGATCGGTTCGGCCGTCCGACTCGTCGTGTCGAGTACAACCTTTAACTCGTCTTCAAAAGGGAGATAATCGATCAGCACATTGAACATGAATCGATCGAGCTGTGCCTCTGGGAGCGGATAAGTCCCTTCCATTTCGATCGGGTTTTGAGTCGCTAGAACGAAAAAAGGTTTGGGCAAGCCGTATCTCTTTCCAGCCGCCGTCACCTGGTGCTCTTGCATGGCTTCGAGCAATGCCGACTGGGTTTTGGGGGGCGTGCGATTGATTTCGTCGGCGAGGATTACGTTGGCAAAGACTGGCCCAGGGACAAATCGTAGCTCACGGTGCCCTTGATTGTCCGTGAGAATTTCTGTGCCGGTGATGTCTGCGGGCATCAGATCCGGAGTGAATTGGACTCGGCTAAAGTCCAAGTGGAATGCTTGAGCTACGCTGCGCACAAGTAGGGTTTTAGCAAGCCCTGGAGCGCCGGTGATCAAGCAATGTGTTCCGGAAAACAGACAGATCAAGAGTTGCTCGATGACCTCCTTTTGACCGACGATGGTTTTCTCAAGCTCCCGCTCGAGCAGGACGCGCCCTTTCTGGATCTGGTCGAACAACGCAGCATCCGATGATCCGCTAGGGGATTCGTTTGCCGACTCTTCGTTCGATCCATCACCCCTCGATGCAGTATTCAACGCAACCTCACTCTTTCAATGCGTCATCGCATAAGTAACAATATTGATGCCCATAGGATAAGCCTTCTTCACAGAAAACTCCTCGAAATACCAGGGATCCTCCCCTTCACGTTCCCAACCATCCCCGAGATCCGTGTTGTGGCAGATAAAGACCATGATCCTGCCTTGATCGTCGAAGATCGCTTGGTAATGTGGGATGCTCGTGTCGGATCCATCACGCGGCTCCCAGATCACTCCACTTTGTCTGCCATTCCAAGCCGAATGGATCGACGGTAGCTGTGGTTTTTCCTTCAAATCGTAGACGCAGTGGAAAATCTCATGCTCCAGCGGGACTTCTTGTGGTTCTCTGTTGGGAAACACCCGTTTGAGCTCTCGGTAGAAATTTTCGTACTCCTTGTCGCCCCAAAAATCATCGACCATCAAAAATCCACCGTTATCGAGGTACTTGCGCAACGCCGATACCTCCGGCTCATGAAACCTCAAATCCCCCGGTTCGATGATGTAGATGAAGGGATATTCGAAAAGCTTCGGATCGCTCAATTCCAAAACAATCGGCTCTGGATTCACCTTGAGGGTCGTCAACTGCTGAAGCCTCAAACTGAAATTCAACTCGCTATCTCGAAAGTCCGTCGCCCACCCCCCTCCACGGCGATAGCCCGCCGAATCGTACTTGATCCTCACGAAGGTAAACGAGTCCTTGACGAACTTGCGGTCGAGTTCCCAACTCTCTACACCACCGCGTCCGGCCGATTGCCAATCGCGCCGAAATCGCCCGCGGGGAGGCTGGGCTAAAACCAATACGGTCGAAGCAAGCAGGACCGAGCTTGCGAGGATAAGCTTCCAATTCGTTTTCATCGGCACCAAGATGCTTGCTCCCTCATGCTTGCCTAATTCGGTTGCCTGGCGGTCTGCGATCTGCATGACGGGGCGATTACCCCTTCAGTTGCATCCGTCGATTGCACCCAACGTAGTGAATTTTCCGGGTTGCTGGGCGCTATCGCAAGCAAAATTCTAGGTTCGGATCCTAGAATGCCGAGTTAAATACGGACCGAAGTGGTGCACGAGCTCCACAAATCAGTCATACTACTGGAAACCGGCTCGTTCGGTCGGTCGCACCCCTCTCTCATTCGAACCGTTGCAATGCGTTTTTGTTTCGATCGATTGTTCCGCTTTTTATTCCTTTACCCCACGAATGCCTCGCTAACGAACGCGATGTTTTGGTGCGCGTTGCTCCTTGCACTCTTCGGTGCGTACGATGCGACTTGCGCACAGGATAGTCCGAAGGCCATCGATGAGTTTTTCGAAAAACAAGTTCGACCTCTTCTGATCTCAAAGTGTTACGAATGCCATTCGCAGACGACCGAGCAAAACGGTGGGCTGTCTATGGATTCTCTCGAAGGGATGCTCCAGGGGGGCGATTCCGGTCCGGCTCTGGTTGTCGAATCGCCCGAGAAGAGCCTGATCCTTCGCGCGATCCGATACCGCGATCCGAAACTGCTGATGCCGCCTGAGAACCGCATGTCGGCTTCCGAGGTTCGAATCCTTGAGGACTGGATCGCCTTGGGAGCAAAGGTATCCGTCGATTTCCAAAAAAGACCTGAGGGTACACCGCAGGACGGCAAACCCGGAGCGCTTGCTACCCAACACTCGGCGCTTGGGGTCGAACAAGCTCGAGAGCATTGGGCTTATCGACCACTGGTACGATCCGAAATTCCGGCCAACGGGCAATCGAATCCCATCGATGCGTTTCTAGCAAGGGGGAGCGAATCTCTTCAAGTCGAACCGAGTCGGCTCGTCGATGAGCGAACTTGGATTCGCCGCCTAGCGATCGATCTGCACGGAATGAATCCGAGCTACGAGTCGATCGAATCGGCGTTGGAGTTGTTTCGAACCACCGATGACTCGCAGTGGGATTCGATCCGATCGCGTGTGGTCGACCAGTACCTGGCCTCTGCTCGCTACGGGGAACGCTTCGCTCGTCATTGGATGGACGTGGTTCGCTATGCCGAGTCGTTGACATTGCGCGGATTTGTATTCCCTGATGTTTGGCGATATCGGAATTATCTCATCGAAGCTTACAACCAGGACCGCCCATTTGACGGGGTGATCGCCGAGCAAATTGCAGGGGATCTGATGAATCGTCAAAGCTCTCAGGGTAGGTCGATCGAAGAACTCCAGAGGCGGCTCGTTGCGACCACCTTCTGGGCCATCGGCGATCACAACTACGAGGAACAAGACAAAAAGCAACTCGAAATGGATGCTGTCGATGAGCAAATCGAAGTCTTCGGAAGAACTTTCCTAGCGCAGACGCTAGGCTGTGCGCGCTGCCACGATCACAAATTCGATCCTATACCGACGGCCGATTACTATGCCTTAGCCGGAATTCTAAAATCCTCGGTCTCGATGGATCACGAAAATGTTTCAAAATGGATCCGTCAACCGTTGCCCATGAGCGACCAAGAGCAGCAGAAATTTGACCAGTTGGCAAAAAGGCTCCAGGAGGTCAAGAAAGAGCTCAGTCTGCTCAAGGATCGAAAAAAACAAGGCAACCAGAGCGCAACGGTCGTAAACTCCAAAGAAGTCTCCGGCGTCGTCGTCGACGATCGACAGGCCAAGAAGATCGGTTCCTGGAAGGAATCCAACTCGGTCAAGGTGTACATCGACGAGGGTTACCTGCACGACGAGAATAAAGACCGCGGTAGCAAAAGCGTCACCTTCGACCCCGGTTCGCTGGCCTCGGGTCTCTATACCGTTCGCATGTCCTATGCGCATGGAGAAAATCGAAGTTCCAAGACACAGGTCCGCGTCTTTAATGCCGATGGGGAAACACTCGTGGTGGTCAACCAAAAAACACCACCGGCCGAAGACGGCTTGTGGTTCAACCTAGGGAAATACCGTTTCGAAAAAGACGGAGCAGCCTTTGTGATCATCAGCAACGAACAGGCCGATGGCCATGTCATCGCCGACTCGGTTCAGTTTATGCCCGAGTTGGAAGATTCTTCCACGAAGGAACCGCGGGCCGAGTCGAAGTCCTCGGCCAAAAATGTCGACGAGCAACACGAGTCGATGATCAAGCAGATCGCCCACCTTGAGAAACTCCAAACGGAAATCCAGAAGGAATTGGACCTGCGCCCGATGGCACAAACCCTCAGGCCTGCCGATTCCCCCTCGGATATCCCCATCCATGTGCGAGGCTCGGTCCATCGCCTGGGGCCTGTCGTCGAGCGAGGTTTTCTCTCGTGCATCAATTCCCATGAGCCTGAATTGAATCGTCGAATCCGGGTCCAAGCCACCGACAATGGCCGATTGGAGCTCGCCCAATGGACGATCGCTCCGGAAAATCCATTGACGGCCCGAGTCTATGTCAACCGGATTTGGTACCACATGATGGGCCGGGGGATCGTTCCGACCGTGGACAACTTTGGTACGACCGGTTCGCCCCCCTCGGATCCGCAACTCTTGGACTGGCTCGCTTCGGAATTCATCGCTCAGGATTGGTCGACCAAATGGCTAGTAAAGACGATCGCTACCTCGAAGGCCTACCGACGAAGCATTGCGGCTAGTCCCGATTCGCTCGAAAAGGACCCTGAGAATCACTTATTTGCCAGGGGACTCCTGAGGCGATTGGATAGTGAGTCGCTTCGGGATTCCATGCTCCAAGCCAGTGGGGAGTTGCAGATCGGGGGTTCGGTGGGCTCGACCATTCGCCCAGGAACCAAAGAGGATTATCGCTACGAGCATCAGGCCGACTTGCGTTCGGTCTATTTACCTTGGTTTCGAAATGCCCTCCCACCCTTGATTCGCGAATTCGATGGAGCCAATCCGAGTTTCTCGATCTCCGAGCGAAATCGCAGCACGGTGGCCACCCAAGCCCTGGCGATGATGAATCATCCATGGGTTCGCCATCGCGCCTCGGCGCTGGTCGCCTCGCTAAATCTACCTCCGAGCGACCCCCGAGATCCCGCTCAACTCGATGAGGCCATCGAATCGATCTTCATAAAAACGCTCGGGCGGAATCCCGAGGCGACCGAGCAGCCCTGGGCTCGCTCGGTTGTCGAGAACGGTGGACTTGAGGAACTCTCGCATCAATTGCTCGCTTCGATCGACTTTCGTTACGCTCCATGACCTAGGAACCCAACGACGATGTTCACTCGACGTCAACTCCTCGAATCCTCTGCCTGCGGTTGCGGTGCCCTGGCTGCCTACGGGTTGTTCGGACCTGGCCGAGCCCGAGCCGAAGAGAATCCCAAGCCAGGCAACCGTATCGAAGGCTTGAGCGGATTGCATCACAGAGCCAAAGTCAAGCGAGTGATCTTTCTGTTCATGCAAGGTGGGGTCAGCCAAGTAGACTCGTTTGATCCCAAGCCGATTTTGGAAAAACACGATGGGCAGATGATCGCCTTTGACGATGCTCGGGAGTTCGCCAACACCCGCAGACTCGGCAGCAACCAAAGGGTCATGAAGTCCCCATGGGCCTTCAAGCAATACGGCCAATGCGGACGCTCGGTCTCCGATCTGTTTCCCAACATCGCACAGCATGTCGACCGCATGCAGTTCATCCACTCGATGCATACCGAGGGGGTTGCGCACGGACCATCAACCCTTTTTCTCCACTGCGGATCCCTCAATACCGTTCGACCTTCGATCGGAGCCTGGACCCTCTATGCACTCGGTAGCGAAAACGAAAATCTGCCTGGATTTATTTCGATCGCTCCATCGATCGGAAACGGGGGGTTCCGGAACCATGGCTCGGCTTTCTTGCCAGCGAGGTTTCAAGGGACCCCGCTCGGACGCGCAAGCCAATCGGACTTGAACATCGAAAACATCAACGGAGTTTCATCGGCCAACTCTCCACCGAACCTACGATGGCAAATGCAGCGGCAATTGCAGCAACTGCAGCTCGAGCGACTGGCCCAAGGCTCGGACCGAAGCGACTTGATCCTGCCAGCGGCCGACGAACTCGAATCGCTGATCGCAAGCTACGAGCTCGCAGCACGCATGCAATCGGCATCCCCGGATATCTTCGATTTATCCCAGGAGACCGAGGAGACTAAGAAGCTCTACGGCATCGATCGCAAGGAGACTGAAACTTACGGAAAACGTTGCCTTTTGGCCCGGCGTCTTTGTGAGGCGGGTGTGCGATTCATTCAGGTCAACTACGGTGACGATTCGGCCAACCCTGCATGGGATCAACACTCCAATCTACCCAAGCACCTAGACCATGCGACAGCCGTCGATCAGCCCGTCGCTGGCTTGCTCACGGACTTGCACCGTCGCGGACTCCTGGAAGATACCCTTGTTTGGTTCGGCAGTGAGTTCGGTAGACAACCCTATGCCGAAAAGAATGGGACTGGTCGGGATCATAATCCTGGTGGGTTTACCGTTTGGCTCGCCGGGGGTGGGGTAGGGGCCGGACAAGCTTACGGTCAAACCGATGAGTTTGGGCAATTGGCGATCCAAAACAAAGTCCACATGCATGATCTCCATGCGACCATCTTGCACCTTATGGGGATCGACCACGAGCGTCTTGTGCACCGGTTTGGTGGACGGGATTTTCGATTGACCGATGTGTACGGTAAGGTCGTTCGTGAAATCCTTACGTGATATCGCCTCGGAGTTCGCGACGGGGTAACCAAGCCCAAGCCAATGCGACCATGAGCGTCAGAGGGATGCTCACGAGGATATCTGAAAGGTAATGCGAACCTGAGACCAATCGCTGCAGAGCCGCGATGCTTGCCATAAACAAAAATAGGTTCTTTCCTCGTGGGTAGACATAGGTCAACCCGATTGCCATCGCCACGGCAGTAGCGGTGTGCCCGGATGGAAAACTCCGAATCGATTCGTTAAACCACGACTCGCTCAGAGGGGTTCCCCAAGCCTCCCAGCTTGAGGGAAAGGGGATTTGCGGATCGCGGTCAGGATTGAGCCAGCTCCAAATTTCCGAATCGTAAGTGGCCGGACGCCTTCGAGGGATCAAGTACTTGGCTAGATTTGCAAGGACTCCGCAGGTCAGCACAAATAAGGAGGCTTCCCAGAGTTTGTTCCGGTTCCGTTGGTCGATCCATAGCAATGTACTCAGGATCATCACGCATCCGAGAGTATGCGCAAAGATCTCCATCAGATGGATAAACCGTCGTAAGTCACCCGGAATGTGCTTGTGCCGGACCCATTGGGAGATCTCCAGGTCCCATGGAAGCGCGATCATCGCCGCGATCAGCGCGACGGCCGCGACCAGGGTTGAGCCGATCAAGGTCTTTTTTTTGGAACTTCCTAAATGAAAAAGCACGCGATGAGTTCACCTATTGCATGAAGCATCTTTGTGTTAAACATCGAGTCGGCTGATTTCGCCGAACTGATCCTTAAGCGACTCGTAGAGCTTGCGGTAGACAGGAAAGGCAGCATCGTATGCCTTTTGTGAGGCTTTTCTCGGGGCTCGCTTCTCGACAACTCGGATCGTCGCCTTGCAAGCCTCCTCGATGTTTTTATAGGCACCATCGCCGACGGCCGCCAGGAGTGCCACGCCGTACCCAGGGCCTTGTTCTGCATTGATCGAACAGACCTTTTGACCGAAGCTGTCGGCCAGGATCTGCTTCCAAAGATCGCTTTTGGCCCCACCACCGCTGAGTCGAATCTCTTGAATTGGGATCTCAAGTTGGCCGATGATCTCGAGACTTTCGCGAAGCGAGTAGGCGACCCCTTCCATGACTGAGCGGGCCAAATGCCCTCGCGTGTGCTTGTTGGTCATCCCGATGAAACAAGCCCTTGCGAGTGGATCGGCATGGGGAGTACGTTCCCCGGCCAAGTAGGGCAGGAAGAATAGACCCTCGGATCCAGGTCTTAAGGCCGAGGCTTCTTGTGTGAGAATCTCATAGGGATCGACTCCTTTCTTGGCAGCCAGATCTTTGCAAATATTCTGAACAAACCACTGGAGCGAACCTGCGGCCGAAAGCGTTACGCCCATCATGTGCCATTTGCCATGGACCGCATGGCAGAAGGTATGGAGTCTCCCGAGTCGATCATACTGAGGTGTGTCGCTATGGCAAAAAACCACGCCCGATGTCCCCAAGCTGGCCGTGAGGATCCCTTGCTTGACGATCCCATTGCCGACGGCGCCCGCAGCGCAATCACCGGCTCCGGCAACGACCTTGCAGGCCGTACTGAGCCCGAGCTCTTTGGCCACATCGGCCTTAAGTGTCCCGGTGACCTGCTCGGACTCATAGACGCGAGCTAGGATCGATGGGTCGATCTCGAGCTTGGTTAAGAGCTCTTGGGACCATTGGCGTTTGACGACGTCAAGAAGGAGCATACCGCTCGCATCGCTCGCGTCGGTTGCCAGTTCACCGGTCAAGCGTCGGCGAATCTCGTCCTTGGGCAAAAGCAAGTAGCGCAGAGCATCGTAGTGCTTGGGCTCATGGTTCCGTAGCCACAAGAGTTTCGGTGCAGTAAATCCCGTCAAGGCGGGATTGGCAACCATCGAAATGAGCTTGTCTCGGCCTCCGGCCCGGTTGGTGATTTCTTCGCATTCGGCAAGCGTCCGCTGGTCGTTCCAGAGCAAGGCCGGTCGAATGACATTTCCCTTGGCATTCAAAAAAACCGATCCGTGCATTTGCCCGGAGAGTCCGATGGCCCGAACTTCAGCCCCCTTGACTTTGGCTTTTTTGAGGACCCCTTGGATCGTTTGCTTGGTCGCCGTCCACCAATCCTCTGGGTTTTGTTCTGTCCAAAGCGGCTTTGGGGTCAAAAGCGGATAACTGGCTGTCGCCTCGGCCAATACCTTGCCAGACTGGTCAATTAGCAGGCTTTTCGTGCCGGATGTGCCGATATCGATCCCAAGATAATAAGCCATAATGAATGCGTTGCTAGAATGGGTTGGTCTAGAAAAAATCCAATGGATTGTCCAAGATTTCTATACTAGCCGATTTGCCGAATCCTTGGAGAGATGCCAGATGGAATCCCAGAAAATCAGTCCCCCAGATCCCTTGGTCTTGCCGATCGCGCGAAGGGCATGGCTTCAAAGTTCTTTCTCGCTCGGATGCTCCTTGCTCATTTCCCTAGCCGGATGCCCTGGCAAGGCCCCGGACCGTACCAAGAACGATGCGGCTGGCAAAGTAGGCCGAGGGGATCTGCCCCCACTGAAAATTGGAATCCTCGATTGCGACGAACTCTCCGAGGTGCTCGTGAACCGATGGCAGGAATACTCCGACCAACCGATCGAACTGATCCGATTCGAGCGGCTCAAGGTCGGCACCCAAGATTCTCCATCTTTGGACGTGATCCTCTATCCGGGTAATTTTCTAGGCACTCTTTTCGAAAAGGAATGGATAGCACCTCTACCCTCCCTACTTCTGGAACGACTCGGCGGTCAAAAGCAAAACGGCGATAAGCGAAACACGGGGAAAAAATCTCTTACTCCCAAGAATTTAGACTCCGAGGACTCGCCCCAAGGGTTCGAGAGCTGGTCGAGCCGCTGGCGGTCGATTGCCCATTACAACGGCAAGTCGGTGGGCTTGCCCCTAGGAGCCCCGTGTTGGGTTGCAGCAACCAGAGGGCTAGACATCGAACCGCTGAAGCGGTTGCATCAGGCGATTGCGAGCAACCAAAACAATTCCGAGCTCGCCAGCGAGAGCCTTGAGGCCTTTTTGCAGAAATCCGAATCGACCCTACAAGATAGCCTCGAAGCCCGGCAAGCCTTGCTCGCCGAGAAACTCAACGACCTCCCCTCGATCGATCGGCGGGCCTTGGTCGAGCGGTTCCTTTGGATGATGACCACCAGCGAGTCTCGCTACCGTGGACTGATCGACCCTTATAAAGTCACGGCGCGGTTGGGTCTTCCCGAGTTTGCTCGCAGCGCAAGGTTTCTGCATCGACTTGCCTTGATCGAGCCGACGACCATCTTGGCCTCCCCTGTCGAGGCTTGGGAGAGGGTCGCCGAGGGAAAAGCTGTCTTTGGGATCGGTTGGCCCCGTACCGATGGGTTCCAGCGAGCGGGTCTTGCCTCGGATTCCAAACCCTTGCAATTGGTCCCTTTCCTCTACAACGGAGCCCAGGGACTATTGGCATCGCTTGGCAGGAAAACTAGGCAGTCCTCGATGTCGGTCGAGTTTATGCATTGGCTGCATCGAGAGGACAATCGAGCGGCCCTTCAAGCCAAGTCGCCGCGTATCGAGGTTCTCGAAATCGAAAACGATACCAATCGCGTCCGAGAGGACTATCGGGACTACCAAACTCTCCAGAGGCTCGAAGCGGGCAATTCGACCCTGGATATGACTCCCCGTTTCGTCGATGCCGATTTGCTCATCGATGGGATGGCCGATGCACTCTTGGATATCCTTGCCGATCCCGAGTCCGCATCTGCCCGGCTTGAGCAGTGCAAGCTCCAATGGGCCAAATCGATCGACTCGATCGGTGCTGAGTCGCTCCGGAGAAGTCTCGAACGGGCCACTGGCCTTTCGAATTAAAGCCAACGGGAGAAAATCGGATTATGGAACCCAGAGGTTTTCAAAAGTACCTTCGCTACCTGCAACTCCTTTTAGCCGCACCGTTCCGAGCGATCGCCGAGTTGGCCGGGCTATTCTCCCCGGGAAATCCTTCCTCGCGTAGAGCTGAGTTCATCGAAGAGCAACGCAGACGTCGAGGCATGCTTCTCTGGGGGCTTCCTGCTATTTTCTGCGCTCTGGCCGCAATCTTGCTTGCCGGTTGGGGTGCGACGAATCGGAGGAAGCTTGCTAGCACGTACTCCGAGAAACTCACCGAGGCTATCGCACAGCCCGACGCGAAACGGGCCGAGCGCTTGAGTCAGAGGGTCTTTCATGAAGGCCTGCGCGACGCGCCTAGCTCGGCGATGGATTACTGCAATTTTCTCGCAGCACAAAAAGATCTGCTCCAGGCAAACAGTATCCTCGAGACGCTAGCCCCTGACGATGCCCCCGGCTATCCAGCCGCACACCTTCAACGCGCCATCGGGTACTCGAACCTGTTGAGCCAAGGTGCCAGCGATCGGTACCTGCCGATCTTTTCATGGCATTTGAAGCAAGCCGGGGATCCATCGACCGAGGCCCATTGGCTTGCCTGGGCAAACTACTTTCGACTCACTGGCCAAATCGATCGCTCGGTGCAAGCCCTCGAATCGGTGGCCAACCTCAACCCCTCCCACTGGTTTTCCGTTGCCGATTTGTATGTCCTCGACGGCAAACCGGATCTTGCGAAACGCTCGTTGCTGATGGCGTCGAATGCCTACCGTCTGCGATTGGGAAACAACCCCTTATCGATTCCCGACCGACTGCAATTGGTCATGGCCCAAGCTCGATCTGGGGATTACCAACAAGCTTCAGCGACTTTGCAAGCGGGCTTGGAGCTCGAGCCTAAGAGCGACGAACTGCTTGCGGCTAAGTTGCAGTTGGAGACTATCGCCCTCGAACAATCGCTTCAAAAAGCCAAAGGAGTTCCAGAAAAACTATCCTTGCTCAAAGAAATCGTTGCTAAATCTCAAGACCGCTCGGTGGTCTACCAGGGGGCCATCGATCTTTACCGCATCGCAGCCAACGAGCAGCAAAAAGGATCGGTCCTTGAGATGCTCGACTGGAGTTTAAGTCGCTACGGCCCGAGTCCATCGCTCTTGTTTGCACAAAGCATGATTCTCATCGACCAGGGGAAAAACTCTGAAGCCAGGGCTAAACTCCAGGAGTCTGTCGATCTTTTCCCAGACCACGGTCTGTCGCTAAACAATCTAGCTTGGTTGCTCGGCAACCATGAGCCTCGTGACCTGGAGAAAGCCAAGGAGTTGGCCATGCGGGCCGTTGCAAGCGACCCTCGAATGGGTACCTTTCACGATACCTTAGGGACGATCCATCTGGAGCTCAAGGACTGGCAGTCTGCGATCCAAGAGCTTGAGTTGGCCTTGGCGCAAACCCCCATCGAGGCAAGATCCAAGATTCACGCCAAGTTGGCCATCGGCTACGAGGCCGTCGGCCAGGCATCGCTTGCTGCGATGCACAAAGACCGAAGCGGCTCGAAGTGAGTGGACCGATAGGTTTTTCCGTCACGGTTCCTCATTCGGGATTTCAAGATAGCAACGAGCTAGAGTTTGCCTTCGATCGCCAATTGGTGGAAGAAGTGCTTGACGTCCGCTTGATTCTTCAAAAGCCAATCGATCGATGGCTCGCAGTTCATCGCTTTGGCGATCGCTTTGGTGGTCGCTTCTCGGTTGGTTTGGAAAAGCACCTCAGGATCGTATTTAGCCGTGACGATCGACGGATCGAGCCAGACCGAGACGATGATCCCCAAGTCATTGGCTTTGGCTTTGGGGATGTGTCCTTGGCGAACCGCATCGAGCACACCGTTAGCGATGGCGGCTTGAACGGTCCCCATGAGGATATTGGTGTACTTTTCATTGTTGACGGTGACTTTGCTGACCATCACCGTTACGGGGCGAACCTGCACATCGCAGTTGAGGATCGCATAGATTTTTGAATGGCCTTTGGTCTGATTGCCGATCATATTGGCGATCGAATAACCGACGGGCCCATCGAGTTCACCGATGACCACTTCGGGTTCCGCGGCCGACCAAGCTTCGGTCGCTTCGACGAGGGCTTCGCCGGTCCTCATAACGATTCGTCCTTTGTTGGAGACGACGGTTTTCTTGGTCGCTGATTTCTTCTTCTTTGCCATGTTGGGTGCCTTTGGAGGATTATCTGTGTCTAAATGACGGTCGTATTAGATTTTTTAGTGGGAATGCTCGAGATCACTGTGGTGCGATGGCGCGACAGGCCTCAGTCCGATGTGATCCATAAGGATATGACATCGGTTGGCAATCCATTGCGGGGCGTAGGAGCCGAAAATCATCCCGAGGATAGCGAAACTTAGCGCTACCAATTGGGGCGGATAGGTTTCATGCAGACCGGCGACTCCAGGGAACGGTAAACTGTCTGAAAACGTCACCAACGCCCAAGTGCTCACCCCTGCAAAGATCGAAAAAACTGCTCCTTGGGTCGTTGCACGTTTCCAATACAGGCCTGCGGCTAGCGGAACAAAGGCGCCCGCGAGGGTGATTTGATAAGCATTGGAAACCAGATCATAGATCGGGGTGCCCAGTGTAAAGATCGCATAGGTCAATACCAAGCAGGTGAAGATCAGGATCGTGATTCGCATGGCAAGCAACAGCTCTTTGTCTCGCATGTTGGGTTTGATGTGCCTGAGGATGTTTTCGACGAAACTCGTCGAAGGTGCCAATAGGGTGGCCGAGGAACAGGATTTGATCGCCGAAACCAAGGCACCGAAGAAGAGGATTTGAGCGAAGAAGGGCATGTGATCGAGGATCATCGTCGGGAGGACTTTTTGCGGATCGTTTGCGAGCAACTCCTTGGAATGCTCTGGCATTTTGATCAGTGCGGCTACGACGATGAACATTGGAACGAAAGCAAAAACCAGGTAGCACAGTCCTCCGATGACCGCCCCGTATTTCGCCGACCGCTCATCCTTGGCCGACATGACCCGTTGGAAGACATCTTGCTGGGGGATCGAGCCTAGCATCATGGTGATTGCAGCAGCGAGGAAAAAAGCCCAGTCTTTAACCGTCGGTGGGGGTAAGATTTTGAACCAGTCGCGTTTGCCCGCATAATCGAAAACCGTCGAAGCCCCACCGACCAATTCGGCCGAGTACCAAGCGATGTAGGATAGCCCCAAGACCAAAACGATCATTTGGATAAAGTCGGTCCAAGCCACTGCGAGCATCCCACCCATCATGACGTAGATCAGGACTAGAACCGTGCCGATGATCATCCCCGTCGAATGGGCGATCGCGCCCCCTGAGAGGATGGTAAACACGAGTCCTAACGCTGTGACTTGAGCGGCCACCCAACCGAGATAGCTCAGGATGATCATCACCGAACAGAGAATTTCGACCGGTACACCATAGCGTTTCCTAAAAAAATCGCCGATCGTCAGAAGTTTCATTCGATACAAACGTATCGCGAAAAATAGCCCGACGAGCACCAGACACATCGAGGCCCCGAAGGGGTCTTCGACGACCGACTGGAGTCCCCCTTCGACGAACTTCGCAGGGATACCCATGACCGTCTCGGCACCGAACCAAGTAGCGAAGCTGGTGGTGATAACCATGTACAGAGGTAGGCTATGGCCGGCGACGGCAAAGTCAGCGGTGTTCTTGACTTTGGTGCCGGCCCAAGCACCGATGGCCAGCGTGCCCAGTAGGTAGATGAATACGAAGATCAATAGTTCGATGTTCACGGCGCATCTCCCTTGGGTATTGAGCTAACGGGTATTGAGCTAACGACTAGTACTTAGGCAACCATAGACTCGGTGGAACCATCGGCCCGATCACTGCGAGAGGATGAACGGGACGGTGACGATTCCATTGTCTTTATCTCGGCAGTCGATTTCCAGAAATTCTGGAAACTGAGAATCGCTTCCCAGGATCAAGATGGCTACGCCGGAGGATTCCTCGAGTTGGATCAGTTCGCGACGTTTGCGGTTGTTCAAGTACGCAGCGACGTTCTCATTGACTCGGACGTTGATGCGTGCGACCCCTTGATGCTGGCTTGCCAACATCAAGATCCGGGTGACTTCGATCGCCATGCTTTCGGCGGTTTTGACCAACGCGCGTCCTCGGCAGCAAGGGCAATCTTCGTAGACGCTCCGTTTGAAGCTTGGTCGGATCCGCTGTCGCGTCATTTCGATCAAACCGAAAGGACTGGTTCGGAGAATTTTGGTTCGGGCCCGATCGCGTTTCATCGCATCGCTCAAGGATTTCTCGACTTTGCGACGATGCGATTCTTTTCGCATATCGATGAAGTCGTTGACGATCACGCCACCCAAATCGCGCAATCGGAGTTGTCTTGCGATTTCTTTGCTAGCGGCTAGGTTCAGGTGAAACGCGTTTTCTTCCGCGTTTTCATCACCGCCACGGAAGTTACCGCTGTTGACATCGATCGCAACGAGAGCTTCGGTCGGGTCGATGACAATTGACCCGCCCCCCTTGAGCGGAACGACCCTTTGGTGGATCCGAGCGATCTCTTGCTCGAGCTTGTAGCGGTGGAAGAGGGGTTCTCGGCTATCGTACAACTCGATTCGGTCGGCGTACTTGGGCATGACCAATTCCATGAACTCTTTGGCTCTTTGGAAGGCATCTGGAGAGTCGATCAGGATCGAGTCGATATCTTCGGTAAACGTATCTCGAATGGTCCGAATCATAATATCTGACTCTTCGTAGACATCGCAAGGTCCTGGCTGATTCTTGATCCGTTTGGCGAGCACTTTCCAGAGTCGCAGCAGATAAGCCACATCGCGATAGAGTTCTTTGCGGTTGCGTTCTTGTGCGGCCGTCCTGACGATGAACCCAACCCCTTTGGGGATGTTGATTTCATGCATTGTGGACTTGAGTTTTTTTCGCTCTGCTTCGTCTTCGATCTTGCGGCTGATTCCGACTCGTCCGAGCGATGGCATGAGGACAAGGTAACGACCGGGGATACTGACGTAGGTCGAGAGGGTTGGGCCTTTGGTGCCGATTCCCTCTTTGATGACCTGAACGACGACTTCGTCACCGCGTTTGAAGATTTCTTGAATGGGTGGCTTGAATCGTGGTCTGCCGCTTCGTAGTTTCCCGCCACGGGGATTTGGTCCACGGGAGCGTTGGGGTGGATCTTGGTCCCCACCTCCTTCTTCGTCATCGATCCCGAAATTCTTGCCGCTTAAAATATCCGCAGGATCGTAACCGGCTTGTCGAAAGTATTCCGGTTCGATGTCGCTGATGTGGAGGAATCCGTTGCGTCCGACTCCGAAATCGACGAAGGCGGCCTGGATACTCGGTTCGATATTGACGATTTTGCCTTTATAGATGTTCCCAACCCAGTTGTTCTGGCTGGTTCGTTCGGTGTAGAGTTCTTCAAGTATCCCGTCTTCCAAAAGCGCGATTCGGCACTCCTCGGCTTGCGAGACATTGATTAGCATTTCCTTCTTCATCGAGAATCATTTCCTTATAGCATTTAAATTGTTTCATTGGGATTGTTCATGCTTGGAGCACGATTTCGGGCACGAGCCCTGCGAGTTGGTTCATCAAGAAGGCTTCGACCTCGCGTGCAGTACCTAGTCTTAAAGCACGCCAAGCCATGGCTTCACATTGCCCGAGCGTCACGGATCGAATGGCCTTTTTGATCACCGGGATCGTCGACGGAGCCAAGCTCAGAGAACGGATTCCCATACCAACTAAAAGTAGTGCGTGAGCGGGATTGTTACTCATTTCCCCGCAAACGCTCGTCGATTTGCCATGCTCCGATGTGATCTCTTGTGTTCGTTTGATCAATCTTAGCACAGCCGGATCGCACGCTTGGTAAAGGTCGGCAACCGAGACATTGCTTCGGTCGACGGCAAGCGTGTATTGCGTCAAGTCGTTGGTGCCGATACTTACGAAGTCGATTTCTTCGATAAATCGGTCCAACATCAAAACAGCGGCTGGCACCTCGACCATCATGCCAACTCGGAGTGTCGAAGGGATTCGTATTCCTTCGCAAGTCAAATCATCGGCGACGCTGCGCAAAAGAAACTTCGCGCTGCGGAATTCATCCAACGTGGTGACCATCGGAAACATGATCCGACAGTTCCCTGCACTTGCCGCTCTGAGAATGGCTCGCACCTGAACCCGAAACAGCGCTGGATTTCGCAAACTCAACCGGATGGACCTGAGTCCCAAAAAGGGATTGTTCTCGGGTTCCACCGGCCGTGTCATCCCCATCTTATCGGCACCTAGGTCCAGGGTGCGGATGACGACCGGGCGGCCCTGCATATCCCGCAAAACTTGCTGATACGCCAAAAAATGATCCTCTTCCGTAGGCTCCTTGTCATGCCCAAGGTAGAGAAATTCGGTTCGATATAAACCAACCCCATCGGCTCCGCGAGCCAAACACGCTTGGGTTTCGTTTGGAAATTCAACATTGGCCATCAACTCAACATGCACCCCGTCGGAAGTCACTGCGGGCAGGTCTTTGAGTTCCGAGAGCTCCGAGACGATCGATTCGCGCGCGATCCGACGCTTGAGATACCTTTCGCGAGTCGGAGCGTCTGGAGAGACGAAGATCCGGCCCAGATGCCCATCGATGATCAACTCGTCGCCGGATCGAATGTTATGAAGAAAATTCCCGACCCCGACGACTGCCGGAATCTCCATCCCGCGGGCGACGATCGCCGTGTGACCTCCGGGCCCTCCGGCCTCGGTACATAGTGCCAAGACTTTTTCGGTGTCGAACGAAGCGGTCTCGCCAGGGGTCAGATCATGACTCACGACGATCGATCCGGGAGGGATTTCGGCAAAGGTCTGCGTGGGTTTGCCCGTCAGGGCTTCGAGCAAGGTACGTTCTACATCTCGAACATCGGCCGCTCTTTCTGCCAAAAACGACGAACTCGCTTTTCGAAAAGCTGCGGCGTATTTCGCAAAAACTTCGCTCACGGCATACTCGGCCGCGTAGAGATTGTCCCGGATCAAATGCTCCATTTCGGAGCGAACGTGAGGGTCGAGCAGAAGCTGCTGCTGGGCCGAGAAGATCCCGCCGAGATTTGCCCCCCAGCTATCGGTCGTCTCTTTACCACGAGCACCTAGGACCTCATGCGCCTTGGAAACCGCCTCGACGAGCCGCTGCCATTCGCGCTGCGCCTCGGGCCTGGAAACCAAACATCGGGCGATGCTGTAGCCCTCTCGGTCGAAAACAATCGCTTTGCCGATGGCTACGCCAGGGGATACTGCAATGCCTTGTAATTCAAGCATGCGCGCTTTATGGGTCGTCAAATTGTGAATCAAACAAACGCGAAATGGCCTCGATGGCCATCGGTGCGTCAGGGCCTTGGGCTCGCAAGGTCAACTCGGTACCCTGCGGTGCTCCTAATGTCAACAAACCGATCATCGAGCGACAATCCGCAATCTGGCCAGCCCGCTCGAGTTCGATCTGGCACTGGAAATTCGTCGCCGTACGAACCAGTTTGTCCGCCGGACGCATGTGCAGACCTTCTGGATTTTGGACCGTAACGACTCGGGTGATCATCAAATTTCCCCGGGGAATCCCTAGTTGCTGGCTTGGCTGCTGTCGGCTTCTTCGAGCAACTCCAAGATCCCCTCGACGGTTGTCGACTGGCTCAAAACTCTGCAAAACTGCTCGTCTCGAAGCTGCCTCGAAATGTTCTCGAGAGCTCTGAGGTGATCTCCTGGTCGATCCGGGGGAGAGACCAACAGAAAAAACAAACTGGCTTTCTGTCCGTCGAGCGACTCGAAATCCAGACCCTGCGCACTGACACCCACGGTCCCGACTAGCTTCTTGACACTCGGATGCTTCGTGTGCGGAACGGCCACTCCTCGTCCAATTCCCGTGCTCCCGAGTTCCTCGCGACGCATGATCGCTTTGATGATGTCGTCTTTATCCTTCGCAAGAATCTCCTGAGCCTCGACCAACGATTGCACTAGCTCTGCAATCACCTCTTCCTTGGTCGTCGCAGCAAGGTCCGACTTGACCGCTTTCGGAGCTACAAATACAGAAAACTTCATAAATTGCTGATGCCTTTGTCGAAAACTTTCCTCAGCCCATTGACTTCGTGCTT
This sequence comes from Pirellula sp., assembly GCA_021299695.1. Lineage (GTDB taxonomy): Bacteria > Planctomycetota > Planctomycetia > Pirellulales > Pirellulaceae > JBKCUI01. Next base: position 24,576 of record JAJTEK010000023.1, read on the forward strand.
GGGTCTTCAATCCACTGGACCATATTTAAACCGGCACTGAAGAGGCTTGCCGGTTGAAACTAAGAACGCAAAGCAAGCAGGGCTTTTAGGTGTGATGCGCGTTGGGACCACCCTTGTGGTCCGTCACACGCTCCTTGTGCTTGCGAATTTGTTGCTCGACCTTGTCCAGAGTCAAATCCAAAGCCGCGACGACCGAGGAGGACTCCGTGGCGGCTACAAAATCTGGAGCATGCTCAGCCGAAACGTTGATCTCGACACTCGGACGGTCGAGCTTCTCCAAATCGACCGTCACCTCAATGGCGTTGATCCGATCGAAAAAACGCCTAAGCTTCTCAACCTTCGAGGCGATGATCTGTTGATCTTCGCTCTGAAGATGGCCATGTCGGGTAGATATGTTGACTTGCACTGCTGTACTCCTAGAACAAAGTTCCCCAGAGTGAATTTCCCTAGAGGAGAGGCTCCAGTACGCAACTCGCCAATCGGTGAATTTCGACCAAGCCTTTGAATCTAACACTCCAATTGTAACCCGAAGCCCACGGCTCAGAAATCCCAATCCGGCCCTGTGGGCAGAGATTCACCGATTCGACTCCAGCGATTCTCATAAGTGGCAACCCATCCTTGAAAACCAAGAAAGCGTCCCCACATGACGAATTAATCCGGGAAAATCGAATTTCCGTAGCAAACATGAAAAACCTCAAAGACAATTCTGGGTTTGGGGTATTCCAGTTCCTTCTGGTCTATACTTTCAGAACAATCGGCCGATCTGTCCAACGAACCAACCCCGCAACTTTCCTAGGCCCTTCAAATTCCCCCAGGATTAGAGCAATGAGCTTTACTTATAAATACCTTGTCGCTCCTGTGGCTCTTGCCCTCCTGGGAGGCGTATCCCTGGATCGAATTGCCCTGGCCCAGCCCCCAGGAATGTCCTTCGGTGGCGGCGGACCGCCGATGATGATCATGGGTGGAGGATCCGATCGCGGCGGGGATCGGGGCCGTGGAGGTTTCAGCAGCGGGGGATTCAGCGGGGGATTCGGTGGTGGTGGATTTGATCCATCCAGCTTTATCTCCCGAATGGACACCAATGGAAACGGCTCGATCGATCCCGAGGAGGCCCAAGGCCCAGCGAGGTTCATGCTCGATCGGATGGCTAGGAACAACCCAAAAATCGACATTACCAAGCCTATCCCAATTTCGGTCATCACCGAGTCGTTCCAACAGATGCGAAGCGGGGGATCCTTCGGCGGGGGATCTTGGGGGGGCAGTCCTTGGGGTGGTGAAACCTCCGAGGAAAGCGTCGCGGGTACCCCGAGCGGCTCACTGGTTCCAGGCTTTGGCGTGAAAATCGATCGCGTCCCGGTCCCAGGCTTCGGCGCATCGGGCAAAACCCCACCGACGAAAGTCGAGGACCAAGACCTTCGCGACGCCGACGAACGCATGCGTCGCTACGACCGAAACAACGACGGGGGGATCGACGAATCCGAATACCGCGATACCCGATGGAACGAACAGATGTCCCAATGGGATTCGAACAAGGACGGGAAACTCACCCGAGAAGAAGTCGCCGTGCGCTATGCACGACGCCGTCTCCTGAACGCCAGCCAAGCCGCACCGGAGCAGTCTCGCAACGGCTGGGAGGCTCGCAGCCGCGGAGAGGGCCGAGGTGACCCACAAGCCGCTGCCGCACAGGCCGGACGTACCGATGGAGACCAAAAAGTTGCTCACCCTTTCGAAAAACGAGCCAGTTTCCGAACCTTCGATAGCTCCGGAAATGCCCCCCGACCCTCCGGTATGCCCGAGTGGTTCGTCCGTGACGATACCAACCAGGACAATCAAGTTTCCATGGGCGAGTTCGCTCGCAAATGGGACGCATCGACCCTCGAAGACTTCTACAAGTTCGATACCAATCAGGACGGTTTTATCACCGTTCAGGAATGCTTGGCCGCCGTCAAAAAAGGTTACCTCAAAGGCTCCGGAGGCTCCAGCAGCATCGCAGGCTCCGATGGATCGGCTAGCCCAGGTGCCACCGCCTCGAATCCAGCGGGCAGTGCCCCTGCCCCTGGTGCCGGTGCTGGTACTTCCGGAACCCAGGGCCCTAGCTCTGCGGTACCGATGACTGCTCCGATCGACGAACGCATGAGAGTCTTCGCGAAACGAAGCATCGATCGAGCCGACAAAGATAAGAACGGATTTCTGACTCCCGACGAGTTCAAATCGACCCGAAGCTCTTTCGGAGATGTCGACAAGGATAAGAACGGCAAAATCGATCTGGACGAGTATGTCCAGTTCAGCAACTCGCGCTAAACCAACCATCGCCCAATTCCAATCCAACTCGATCGTCTGTGCCGTCTATGATCCAGCCTTTGATCCAGCTCTCGTTTGCTCGCGGATACCTTATTGCCCTCTTCAAGCTTTCAAGAAAAAATCTGTCCCTAGGGGCTTGGGTCATAGGCTCGCTTCTAGCGTTCCTATGCAACGAGGCAGTTGCTCAAAGTCGACTCGATTCGGCCTTGCTAGCGACCCCTGCGGAACAGTGGGTCGGTTGGCTTGAAACGAAATCCCAAAACCTCCGATTGATCCTGTCTCTCTCCTCGAGCGCCACGGGCGCCCCGACAGGATCGGTCAGCAGTCCGGATCAAACCGAAACCTCTGTCCCGATCTCCAACGCTTCGATCGATAACCAAAGACTATTGAGATTTCAAGTAGCCCCAGAGGGGATCGGGTCGGCAGCCTACGCCTTCGAAGGCTCGTTCCAAGGGGATGGGCTCTCCGGCATCCTCGAGCAATCCGGCGCCAAGCTTCCAATTCAATTTGTAAAAGCAACGTCGCTCCAAGCCGAAGACAGCCAGCGACTCGGAGCCGACTCCGTATGGTCAGGTTCCCTCGAGGCCGGGTCGAGAAAAATCCCCCTTCGATTTCGCTTCTATGACTCGGCTCCCTTTGCATCCCGAGACCAACCTCGGTTGCTCTTTGACTCCCTGCTCGAGAAAGCCAATGGCTTTCCCATGAGCGTCTCGATCAACGCAAAAGGACTCTACGAATTTTCAATACCTGCGATTCCAGGCAATGCCAAGTACATTGCAGAACTCTCGGACGACGGAAAGCTGCTCACGGGCAAGTTCCAACAGGGATTCCTCCCAATCCAACTCGACATGCAGCGGATCGACATGCAGCCGATCGATACGATCGGCGATGTGCCAACCTCCGCCCAGACCATCCAAAATGCCCCCGGCCAAGACCATCTGACTGCGTTCCTTCTGGGACTTAAAAACAACAATAACAGCCTCCCTGAGACGCCAGAGCCCAAGCCGGCTTCGGATGACACAGAGATTGCCAAAGCTCCCTCGACGATGGAGAAAAAACCTCTGGCACAGCCAACCGCTTCGCCCGAGGGGCTTCGGGAAGAGCCCTTCGTTGTCGAACGGTTCGATAGCCGCAAACCACTCCTGAACGAACTCGGTAAACGGGCCGACAACCGGTTCGAACTCGCAGGTACCATCACTTTCCCCAAAGGCTTCGACCCCAACGCGCAATACCCGGCCGTTGTGCTGATCACTGGAAGCGGACAGCAAGATCGCGATGAATCCATCGGCAGGCATAAACCCTTCAAAGAGATCGCAAACCACTTAGCCTCCGAGGGAATGGTGGTACTCCGCTATGACGACCGTGGTGCTGCGGAGAGCACAGGCGACTTTACCCAAGCGACCACCTTAGATTTTGCCGAAGATGCACTGGCCGTTTGGCAATACGCAAGGCAGGTCCAAGGCGTCGACCGCACCCGCGTCGGACTTCTCGGACACAGCGAAGGTGGAATCATCGGTCCGACGATCGCCGCATGGCAACGCGAAGTGGCCTTCTTGATCCTCATCGCTCCGCCGATCCTTCCAGGCTCGGAAATCCTAAGCAGTCAAATCGATCGAATCGCCGAACTCCAAGGCGTGGGCCCGGAGGATCGTGCGGCTGCGAATTCGCTACAACGAGATCTGCAACAAATCGCTTTGAAATACCAAGCCAACGACGAATCTGCCTTGAGCGACGTACGCAAGGCCATCGTCGAGCGATGGGAATCGCTCGGACAACTTTCTCAGGCTGTCTCGGGAACCGACGAGACGACTCGGAAAAAACAGCTCATCGAAGCGATCACTACCCAATTCAAAGGTCTGCAATCCCCTTGGATGCGTCATTTCTTGGCCTATGACCCTGCGACAAACTGGGTTCTTTTTGATTGCCCCGTCTTGGCTATCTGGGGAGAAAAAGACACCCAAGTCCTTTTCGAAGCCAATCGGAGCAAACTCCAAGATATCATCACCCACAACTTGAATCTACAAGCTGATTTGGTCGTTCTACCGGAGTTGAACCATCTGCTGCAAAAAGCAGATACCGGGCTGCCTGAGGAGTACGACCGAATCGATCAAGCCATCGAACCGCTGGCTTTGGAGCTCTTCAGCAATTGGCTCAAGCTGAGCGAGATTCTCCCTTAGAGTCCGCAAGCCTTTTTTGTGTCCAAGGCAACACCAGGGCAACGTGCACGATGAAAACAAGATGGATGGAACACGAGTCGGCCAGCAACAACGACATTCGTGATGAGATCTTCCGGCTCTTGATGGGCATGAAACCCGGCGAGAGCATTTGCCCATCGGATGCGGCAAGAGGTTTCGGTTCCAAGTGGCGTCAGCTCATGACCCACGTTCGAGAAGTGGTGACCGATATGGCTCGCGACGGGGCGATCGAAGTCACGCTCCGTGGTGAACTCATCGACGTCGAAGAGGTGGACCTCGAATCGATCCGAGGTCCACTGAGAATAAGGCTTGCTCCAAAACCCAGCAACTCGCATTGACCGAGTGCGAGGATTTGTGCTTCTTCTCGTACTCAGTCCGCCGCGGCGGACGGTACTCGTACTCGTACTCGTACTCGAAGCGTTCCAGTGTAGCAATCCGGCCTACAGGTCCGCAATTTGCCGCGAACTGCCTCGATCAACGAGCGGTATCGACTATTCGACGACCTTCGCATCGATCCACTTCATGAGCCCACGAAGACGCTGGCCGACTTGCTCGATCTGATGCTTGCGCTCCAAACGACGCGAGGCCTTGAAGGCCGGAGCACCGGCCTTGTTTTCCAAAATCCATTCTTTGGCAAATTGGCCTGTTTGGATTTCGCGAAGGATCTTTTTCATCTCCTTCTTTGTCTCGGGAGTGATGATTCGAGGTCCGCGGGTGTAGTCACCGAACTCGGCGGTATTCGAGATGCTATAGCGCATGTAGTTCAGACCTCCCTGATAGAGCAGATCGACGATGAGCTTTAATTCGTGCATGCATTCGAAGTAAGCCATCTCGGGTTGATAACCGGCTTCGACCAGCGTTTCGAACCCAGCTTTCACCAATTCGCTCACACCGCCGCACAGGACGACTTGTTCGCCAAAAAGATCGGTTTCGGTCTCTTCGGCGATGGTCGTTTCGATCACACCCCCTCGGGTACCACCGATCCCCTTGGCATAGGCCAAGCCGATTTTCTTGGTCGTTTCACTGGCTCCGGTCCCAAGTGCGATCAAGCAAGGAACCCCTCCCCCCTTGGTGTATTCGCTGCGAACCAAGTGGCCGGGGCCTTTGGGTGCCACCAACAACGCGTCGACACCCTTTGGGGGATCGATCTGGCCGAAGTGCAAGTTGAATCCGTGCGAGCACATGAGCACGTTGCCTGGAGCAAGATTCGGCTTGATATGCGTTCGATACAAATCGCCTTGGACTTCGTCAGGAAGCAGAACATTGATGATGTCGGCCTTGCGACTCGCTTCGTCGATCTCAAGAGGCTGGAAGCCGTGGCTGACGGCCAAATCGTAGTTCTTGCTCCCGGGGCGTTGGCCGATGATGACCTTGCAACCGCTGTCACGCAGATTTTGTGCTTGCGCATGGCCTTGGGATCCATAGCCCAAAATCGCAATGGTTTTGTCTTTGAGAACCGATAAATCCGCGTCTTGTTCGTAGTAAATTTTTGCAGTCATGCTTGGTCAACCAGGGAAGGAATGGAGAGTTAAGAGTGAGTGGATGGGTTGTCAAAATCAGCGGTTGGTCCGTCGATGCAAACATTGGGATTGCTGCCGCGGACCATTGCAATTCGACCCGTGCGTACCAATTCGTTGATACCATAGGGTCTCATGCGTTCGATGAAGGCTTGGACTTTGTTCTCCCGGCCGGAGATTTCGATCATGATCTCTTCGGGGCCCACATCGACAATCCTGGCGCGGAAGATCTCTGCAAGCTCTCGAATTTCGCTTCGTTTGGCTCCGTCGGGAGCCGAGACCTTGATGAGCATCAAGTCCCGCTCGACGTAGTCGTTCGAACTGATGTCCTGCACCGAAACGACCGTGATGATCTTTTCGAGTTGCTTGCGGACCTGTGCCAAGACCCGATCGTCTCCACGGACGACGAACGTCATTCGCGAGAGACCTGGGATCTCGGTTTCGCCTACCGCAAGCGAATCAATGTTGTATCCTCTAGAAGCAAGCATTCCGGAAATATGCGCAAGGACACCTGGCACATTTTGAACGGTAGCCGATAGCACGTGTCGCATCGGACCAAGACTCATCGATTGGGTTATGAAGATTGTCCACCAGGTCGCGGGATAGCCCGCCACTGGACGTTTGCTGGAGCGGGAATCATAGGTCCAATCCGACATTTCCTCAAGGGATACCTCAAGGGTTAGCGGTAGGCAAATAGATGAACTCTGAGCGACAAGGCTACGAACTGATCGACTTTGGCGATGGCCGCAAGCTCGAAAGATTCGGCTCGATCACCGTAGATCGCCCCGCTAGGGGAGCTTGGACCCCCAAGGCGATTCCCGAAGCGTGGGAATCAGCGGAACTGATTTATCGCGGTGAGCGGATGAACGCCAGCGACGGGAGTTGGCAAGCCAGTCCAGAATCGGGACGGAATCTTGCCGAACTGATGGCTGGCTGGGAGTGCAAGGCGCGGGAGATCACCTTGCAAATTATCCCCCAGAAGACAGGTCAGCTCGGCGTGTTCCCCGAGCACTGGAACCTTTGGGATTGGTATGCTCAAAGCATCCACAATCGGATGACTCTCGGGCCGGTTCGCGTCTTGCACCTGTTTGCCTATACCGGCTCGAGCAGCCTGTGGATGGCCTCGCACGGGGCGATGGTCACGCACCTCGATGCGATGAAGCATGCGGTGGACTGGGCAAGGGTCAACGCTAAGCTTTCAGGGCTGGAGGACAAACCGATACGCTGGATCGTCGAGGACGCCCGCAGGTATGCGGCCCGAGAACTCAAACGCAATAGTCGCTATGAACTCGTCGTGCTCGATCCACCAAGCTACGGACACGGACGCCACGGAGAGGCCTGGGAGATCCACCGCGACCTTGTTTCGCTAATGAAGGATTGCTGGCAACTTCTATCCGAGAATGCGATCGGCGTGGTCTTGACCAGCCACAGTCTGAACATATCGGCCAAAGAACTGAGAATGGAATTGGAGCTGGCTACGGGGAAAACCGATCGGATCCAAACGGTTGTTTTTCCTTCTTTCTTGGAGGATTGCTCCGGCCGCCGGTTAGAATGTGGGGAGGGAATTCGGTTCGAACCTGCGGGTCAAAGGACCATTGAGGAGTCGCAAATCGATGGATACTAACAAAGAGCCCAAGTCTTCATCGCAAGCCGTAGTTCTCTACGATGGGCAGTGTCGTTTTTGCATAGGACAGATCGCAAACCTACGTCGCTTGGACATCTTCCATCGGCTCCGATTCGTCTCCTTGCACGAAGCTTCTGTGGCCCTAGACTACCCCGAATTGAGCCATGAGCAACTCATGGAGCAGATGTGGATTGTGAGTCCTGAGGGGAAACGCTACGGAGGGGCTTATGCCCTGCGGTATCTAACCCGGTTCTTGCCCGCACTCTGGCCACTGGCTCCGGCGTTGCACCTTCCGGGACTGATGCCATTCTGGAATTGGATCTACAGGTCGATCGCCCAGCGTCGATACAAAATTGCCGGTCGGGAGTGCCCCGATGGATCTTGTGCTTTGCATGCACAGGCACAGAAACGCTGAGGTTCATCGGGACCAAGGCAAAAAAGCTAGCGTTTTCAAGACGGCCCGCGAATCCGTCTTGGTACAAGCCGGACGGCTTGCTATGTTAACTTAGCAGTTTCGAGAAGGGGAGTCGCGAAGGGATACGAAAGGAATCGGATCGATGTCCAAGTCGCCAGATACAAAGCAATCAGTACATATCAGATGGTTGATTCGTCGAGATCTCCAAGCGGTACTCGATATCGAATCGGCAAGCTTCGAATATCCATGGACCGAGGAGGAGTTCATCAACTGCTTGCGTCAACGCGATTGCATCGGCATGGTCGCCGAATACGCCGAGCAAGTCGTAGGATTCATGGTCTATGAGCTTCAGCCGACGAGCATCCACGTCCTGTCGTTCGCAGTGCATCCTGAATTTCGGCGCAAATCGGTCGGAAGCGCCCTGATGGATAAGTTGTTTTCAAAGCTGGCTTATCAACGCCGCAGTCGGATCCAGTTGGAAGTGCGCGAGACGAATCTTCCTGCGCAGCTATTCCTCAAGCAACTGGGATTCCGTGCCACGGGCGTCCTGAGAAGCTTCTACGAGGATTCGACCGAGGACGCATTTTTGATGCAGTTCCGCGCCGAGGCATCCCAGAGCGAGCGGATGCCCGCAGAACCAATCCATCGGGACAAAGCGAGCTGAATTCAAAGGGATCACTTACTGGGCCATTTGCTCACAGGAAACAGAGTGTCTATGGTCCAACGAAAAGTTGTCTACCGTGCACCTCGATTCGACGTCGAACAGGTCGTAGAAAAATTGCAAGACGGACGGGAGTTGCCACGGACGATCATCAGGCACCCTGGAGCGGTTGTGATCTTGCCTGTGCTCGACGATGGGCGTGTGTGCATGATCGAAACCTACCGCGTGGCGATCGATCGCTGGCACTTGGAACTACCGGCCGGAACGATGGACAAAGGGGTCCGGCCGATCGAGTTGGCTGCGATGGAATTGCAGGAGGAAACCGGTTACGTCGCCGAAGAGCTGGTTTTGCTCCATAGTTTTGCGATGTCGCCGGGCATTTTGGATGAGAAAATGCACTTGTTTTTGGCCCGGGGCTTGAAACCAGGCCCTACGGCCAGAGAGCTAGGCGAGCAAATGCACAACGAGCTTTTGACTTGGTCGCAAATCGACCTCATGCTCCGCGACGGTCAAATCGCCGATGCGAAAACACTGGTAGGATTGCTTTGGTATTTGAGGTATCGCCAATATGCGTGAGAAAAATCAATGAGGGAACTGCTCCAATCGAACAAACTCAAGTCCCGCTCAAGGCTCAAAGCGGCCGCTGCCCATGTTGCGATCGAAGCTGCACATGCCGGTTCGGTCGCTCTGCTTGGCCACTTCCGAAAGCCCCTGGAGGTCCATAGCAAGGGGGTGGCAAACTACGTTAGCGAAGCGGATTTGGCCTCCGAATCGGCCGTTGTCCAGATCATTCAAGATGCTTTTCCAAGCCACGCAATTCTCTCCGAAGAGTCCCACAGCGATCGAGCCGACGCGGACCATTCGTGGATCATCGATCCTCTCGATGGTACGAACAACTACATCCACGGGATGCCCCATTTTGCCGTTTCGATCGGATACTACCAAAAGGGACAAGGCGTCCTGGGGATCGTGACCTGTCCTGCCACTGGCGATTGGTACGTCGCAGGGCGCGGCGAAGGTGCTTGGTTCAACGGCCAGCAGATGCACGTGAGCAAGGCCCAGGGGCTCGAACAAGCGATGATCGCCTGCGGTTTTTACTACGATCGCGATCAGATGATGCAATCGACCCTCGACACCATCGGAGATCTTTTTCGATGCCAAATCCACGGAATTCGGCGATGTGGCGCGGCCGCACTGGATTTAGCCTACATCGCAGCCGGTTGGTTCGATGCGTTCTTCGAATTCCGACTTAGCCCCTGGGATATCGCCGCCGGTGCGGTGTTGATTCAAGAAGCCGGAGGGGAAATCACCGATTGCAAAGGTCAACCCTTTGAGCTCAGACGACCGAGCAGCATTTGCGCCTCGAACGGACAGCTCCATCCGGCAATGCTCGATGTCGTCTCGGGCAGGGTTTCTTAAACAAGGGAGATAGAGGGGATTTGAACCCCCGACCTTCGGAGCCACAATCCGAAGGTGCATCCGATGAAGTATTCCCTCCCCGTCGCCCTTCTGGCGTGTTCCGCTTGTGCACCTCTTGCGATGGCGCAAGAGTGGGCCGATGTGACGATCAAGTTCGTTCTCGATGGGGCTTCTCCTGCCGGTGCGGCCGTCAATGCCAACGCCGATGCGTTTTGTGCCAAGCAGCAAATCCCATCGGAACGCCTGGTCGTAGACGGCAGCACCAAAGGAATCGCCAACATGGTCTTCATGATCGATGGCAAGCAAACGAAGCTCTCGGGCGATCAGATCCATCCGACGCTCAAGGATGCTCCGAGCACCAAACCGGTGCTCGATAATGTCAATTGCCGATTTGTTCCGCACATCCTGCCTGTTCGTGTCGGCCAGACTATCGAAGTCAAAAACTCCGACTCGACCAGCCACAATGCCAAGTTCGTTTTCTTCAACAACGACGAGTGGAACCAGGTCATCCCCACCGGCGGTAGCAAAACACTTCAAATCAAAAAAGCCGAAAGTGGTCCCTCCAAAGTCGAGTGCAACATCCACCCATGGATGACCGCCTACCACATCGTGACCGATCACCCTTATGTCGGCATCAGTAATGAAAAAGGGGAAATCAAGATCGAGAAACTACCCGCCGGTGTCGAACTGACTTTCAAACTATGGCACGAAGCCCAGAACAAATTTGACGAAGTAGCGGTCAACGGAAAGGCTGATAGCTGGAAAAAGGGGAACGTAAAGTTCACTCTCAAACCAGGTGCCAATGACCTGGGAACCGTCTCGCTCAAGCCCGACAAGTTCAAACCCTAAGCGACCTAGGATGCATCGCATCGGTTCGCTATTGTCCCTGGCGTGCTAAGAGACTTTTCTTGGCACGCTTTTTTATTGCTTTGCCCGCAGAGTGTCAGCTCGTTTTGGAGCTCAAGGATCATCGAAGGACAAGTAAACTCAATGTCGACAGGAAAGCCCCAGAGCATCGTGATCATCGGAGGCGTTGCGGCCGGAGCCTCGGCTGCCACCAGAGCCCGTAGAATCGACCCTAAGGCGGAAATCACCATCCTCGAAAAAGGCCCAGCCGTCTCGTTTGCCAACTGCGGCTTGCCCTACCATCTAGGAGGAGAAATCGTCGATCGGAACAAACTTCTGGTCGCTACTCCCGAACTGTTTTGGAATCGATTCCGGATTCGCGTCCGAACCCGTCAAGAAGTCGTCGCGATCGAACGCCAATCCAAGTCCCTTACCATCCGCGATCCTTCGGATCCTACGCAAACCTTCTCCCAGATCGCCTACGATAAACTCATCCTTGCTATGGGAGCCCAACCTGTGCTTCCCCCGTTTGCCAAGGATCCGGCCCCCAACGTTTTCCAACTGTGGACCCTTCCGGATATGGATGGGATTCTTCAGCAGATCCAAAACTCCAATGTCCGACGAGCCTTGGTCGTAGGAGCAGGTTTCGTTGGAATCGAGGTCGTCGAACAACTCCATCGCATCGGTATCCAAGTCGACTTGGTCGAGCGTTCCCAAACGGTCCTTAACCGACTCGATCCCATCTTTGGGAGGATGGCGAGCAATCTCCTGCGGAAAGAAAACATCCACCCCATCGAGGGTCAAAGCGTCCTGGAGCTCAAACGCCAAGACGGTCGCGTCAATGCGGCAGTCCTCAGTAATGGAACAACGTTGCCAACCGATTTGGTGATTCTCGGAGTCGGGGTTCGCCCTCGTACCGAATTGGCCGTCCATGCCGGATTGCTCGTCGGCAACGCGGGTGGATTGGTCGTCAATGAATTCATGCAAACAAGCGATCCATCGATCTATGCGGCCGGGGATTTGGTCGAATACACCCACCAAATCACGAATGCCAAAACACTCAATCCACTGGCTGGCCCAGCCAATCGATCCGGACGTATCGCCGGTGAGCATGCTGCCAGCGGACACTCGCAACCGATGGGAGGAGTTCTCGGGACCTCGATCGTCCGAGTCTTCCACTCCACCGTTGGGATGACTGGATTGAACGAAAAGTACCTCAACGCACAAAATATCCCCTACCGCACCGCGATTGTCCAAGCGACCGATCACGCATCCTATTTTCCAGGGGCGACCAACATGCAACTGAAGGTCCTTTACGAGGAACCTAGCGGTCGAATCCTCGGGGCTCAAGCCATCGGTGGAAACGGAGTCGACAAGCGGATCGACGTCCTGGCAACGGCCATGACTCTCGGTGGTACGGTCTATGACCTTGCAAGAGTCGATCTTGCCTATGCGCCGCCCTATGGATCGGCCAAAGATCCGATCCACATGGTCGCCTTTACAGCCATCAACGATCTCCATGATCAACCAAGGTTGCTTCCACCCGACGCGGATCTTACTGGCTTCCAGATCGTCGATGTCAGGACCCCTAAGGAGCAAAGCGAATTGCCGCTTCATGGTGCCACCGCAATTCCTATCGACGAGCTGCCCGGTCGCTGCCATGAACTCCAGCAAGATCTACCGACCGTCGTGGTATGCCACAGCGGCAAGCGAGCGCATGTGGGTGCCTGTCGGCTCAAAGCCTCCGGGTTTAGCCGAGTCTACAACCTCACTGGCGGAATGTCCGTCCGCTCTCAGGTCCCAGCCTCCTGAATGGGTTCAGCGGGAACTAGATTTCTGTCTCAACAGCGTTGATTCAAAGCCGTGTACTGCAACCCGTGAGCCACTTGCCGCTAACGCGTAGCGAAATCATTTTTTTAAGAGCGTTTCAATCTCAGGGATTTGTAGCCGCACGGAAAGGATGTAAGGAGGCTCGTCTTGGGTCCAGTGCCCATAGGTGGTCGTAACGATCGTTCCATCAGGAAGGATCTCCACGCCTGGATAGGCGCAGTCCCCGCTTTTGTAATTCTTTTTCAGAAGGATCCGGTAATCGCCTAAGGTCCCTTTGACGAGATCTTCGTAATGACCGACCCAAGCGACCCAACTGTTGGCTGTCGGACTGGTATTACCCTGGCTTGGGATATCCCGAAACGACACAAAAAGTCGACCATCGGGGAGATACTGGGCCGTATGCCGATCGCCCGTAAGCGCGTTGGGAAGCGGCTTGGGTTCGCTCCAGCTTGCCATTTCATCGTTGCTAAAAACGATATGCGAATTCGCCTTGCGTCGATTTTCGCGGAGCAGCACCGCGATTTGCTTTCGATCAGGCGAAAACACCGCGCCGGGTTCGCAAAGATGTACACTCGACGAAACATAGATCGGAGCAGGATCGGACCAGTGTTCTCCTGCATCGCTCGTCGTGGTTTGATAGAGGGTAAATCGACCTCGCACCGGATTGGGCTTGGCATTGAAGAACCTACCATCGTCGTGGAAAAGCGCTGTGTAATGCCCTGGTTTCGTGAGGATCGGAACGACCGACGCCATCGTGACGATTCCTCCGAAGTTGCCGATTGGCTCAAGTTCCGTCCAGGTCATTCCGTCGTCGTCGCTGATCGATTGACGAACCGGATAGAGTCCGCTAAAGAGAAGAATTCGCTTTTTGCCATCTGCGGTCACGACCCGGTGGATCGTCGGCGTTTCCTTGGAGGTTTCCCAGCTCTTGGGAGTCGGCAGGTGGTCCGACCAGGTCGCACCGCCGTCGGAGCTGCGTTTGTAGAGGATTGGGCCCTTGCCGTGCCCTTTTGGGTAAACGCACAGAATGGTTTTACCGTCTTCAAGAAGCAGTGTCGTAGGGTGACCTAGATATACCTTGGGCTGTCGGTCGACGATGACTTGAAGGTCGCTGCGTTGGTCCAGATCGATCGTCGGAATCCCGATGTCCTCGGCACGGCAGATCGAAGCAACAGCGATGGCCAACGATGCGATGTAGAGCACCGTTGAGCGATAGGTTAAGAAACGCCGGGGTTGGAAATCGATCGGTTTCATAGGGTTTAACAACGTTGGCAATACGAAACGAATATTTCAAAAAAAGGCGAGACATCCACGGATGCACCGCCCTAGGGGGAAACGCATTGAAGTCGTAGTCCCCTAGCATACCCATGGGGATTGCCAAAGAAAATGCTAGCGGCGAAAGATATCGGAAACAGATTCCTTTGGCTTACTGGAGTCCCAAGGCCCGTATCGTGTTCGACGGCACGGTGCGATTCTCTGATCGCTTCCTCGACAAACGGGAGCGCACCGTGGACCAAATGGTCCAGGCCGCTCGGCCCGGCAAACAAAATATCAGCAACGCACCCAGGGCGGCGCTTCGCTTTGCCCTGGGCTATCTCATGATGCCTCTTTGGGGCCAGAGGCGATGGTTGTCCCGATCGATTTACAAAGCCTCTTCGCTCTCTAGCGAGCCGATCGGTCTTTGAGGTATTGGCTCAGGGTGTGCTCGTCGTGCAAGGGGACCACGGGCAATCGAGCGGCAATCAACCGAGCCGCATGATCGTAGTACTCCTCTTGGTGGCAGTTAAGCAATACGGTTAAGGAATGCCCTCGGCGACGCATCATCTCCAAGGCCATTAGTCCAGCTTCATCGACTTGCTGAGCGATCACGATGAGCGAAAGGAGTTTCGGAAGCCGACTCTCGGTCTCAAGGAGCAACTGATCGAGTTTAAGGCCATCGGTCCTTTCAAGTCTAGCGAGCATGCGATGCAACTCGGCGAAATGCTCGGGCGTCCGATTGGCTCCCAAGAGAATCGGGGTTAGACGATCGTTGCGAGTCTTCATCTCGATATTCGCAGTCGCCGTTTGTCGGTCGTTATACTCGGACCGTTTGTTGAGTTCCCGCATCCGGTCGGCCGCATCGCGGCCGTTGCTGACCAATCCGAATGGTTCGCTGTTGCGGTAAAGCCAATGCGCTATCGATGCCGCTGCGGTGACGGCAAGGTCCGTTCGGACCGGCTCGTGCTTTTTTGGGTTCGTCGATTCGTGCATGTCCAAGAGCAACATCGCACCCTGAACGCATGTCGGCTGAAAGACCCGTGTGTGGAGGACTCCTGTTCTAGCCGTGGCCTTCCAATGGACTCGATTGATCGGGTCCCCGGCTCGGTATTCTCTCAAGCCACTCATGAGCGTCGGATCCTCGAGCAGCCGATCCTCAACTTTCATTTCTCCCATCGGTCGGCGACTGGAAACCTCGACGGACTCCAAAACGATTAGCGGGGGTAAAACGGTGATGTAGCTCGGTTGGTTTGCGATGCGATAGCTTCGGTGAAGACCGAGCAGATCGCCTGTTTCCAACAGGGTCGGACCGAGTTGAAAGTAGCCTCGGCGCAGGGTCTCGATCGCATAGCGATGCAGGGTCGTTTTTTTCGGTCGAAAGGAAAAAAGCTGTACGCTTGCCGATAGGATCTTCAATGCAAACGGTGGTTGCTTGGTGTACCGCTTGGCAATCTTATCGTCGATGAGCATCCAGGGAATCCAATAGCCCGATGCATTGGAAATCTTCATGCCGACTGCCACGCTCTGGCCCACTTCGATCTCATGGGCTTCGACAAACCGCTGAACCTCGACGGCTTGAATCCATCGGCTCGAAAAATGCTTGGCCAACTGGATGACAATCAGAAAGGTACAAGCCCCTAGGGCAAAGAAGTTTGCTCCGGTCAGGATCCCGAGCAGGAGCAACAGAGCGATCAGCGGGAGGATAGCCATCGCATCAGCGCCCGTTCTCTTCGAGCGTCGGAACGGCGATCTCGGCGACGATTTCTTCGAGGATTCGATCGGAGGTCATCTTGCGCAGTCTAGCCTCGGGCCTTAGGATCAAGCGGTGGCTCATGACGGGTTGCAAAATCCGCTTGATATCATCGGGTTGAACGAAGTCTCGGCTGCGAATGGCCGCCATGGCTTGGGCCGCTCGAAACAGCGCAATGGTCGAGCGTGGGCCAGCACCGAGTGCAAGGTCGCTATGACTGCGCGTTTCATGGACAATCTGAAGGATGTATTGTCGAACTTTGGGGTCGACGTAGACCTTTTGGACCAGTTTTTGAGCTTCGAGCAATTCTTCGATGCTTACGACAGGCTTCAAGGTTTGGATGGGGTGCTCGGTTTCGAGCATCTGAAGCATTTTGAGCTCTTCTTCCATCGACGGATAACCGAGGGTGAATTTCATGAAGAAGCGATCGAGTTGGGCCTCCGGCAGCGGAAAGGTTCCCTCGTGATCGACGGGGTTTTGTGTGGCGATGACAAGAAAAGGGGGAGCAAGCGCGTGGGTCACTCCATCGACCGTCACGCAGCCTTCGGCCATCGCTTCGAGCAGAGACGACTGCGCGCGGGGTGTGGTTCGGTTGATTTCATCTGCCAGCAGGATATTGGCAAACACAGGCCCAGGGCGAAACTCGAAGTCCGATGTTTTTTGGTTGTAGATCGATGAGCCGGTGATATCGCCGGGCAGCAGATCCGGAGTGCATTGGACCCGTTTGAATCGTCCTCCGACGCTGGCAGCTAGGGCCCTGGCGAGCATGGTTTTGGCTACCCCTGGGACATCCTCCAAAAGGATGTGGCCTCCTGAAAACCACGAGACCAAGGAGAAGACCAGTTGCTTTCGTTTGCCAACGATGCACTTTTCGACGTTCGTGATGATCTTGCGAGAGGTTTCGTAGACGGCCGTCGACATGCTTGAAGTTTCCCAGGGGAGTGCGGATCTCCGGATTCATCCCGGAGTAATCCTGGAGTAAACACTGGGCTAAATTATAGCGTCGGACCGATGGCCCAAGGAGTGAATTCGTCTTCGCCGTATCCGAGCAATTCGCTTTTGGTTTTTTTGCCGCTAGCGGTTTCCAAAATGGCATCGAAGAGCCTTTTGCCCGCGTTTTCCAGGGACTCGCCCTTGAGGACCGTGCCCATGTCCAAGTCCATATCGTCGTTCATCCGCTCGAATAACGGAGTGTTGGTGGCGACTTTCAGGCTCGGTACAGGCTTGCATCCAAAGCAACTTCCTCGACCTGTGGTAAACACGACGACATTGGCTCCGCCTGAGACCATCCCTGTGACGCACACCGGGTCAAAGCCCGGGGCATCCATAATCACCAACCCTCGTTTGCTGGTCTGCTCGGCGTATTCGATGACGTCTTGCAAGGCGCTCTGGCCACCTTTGACCGCCGCTCCGAGGGACTTTTCGACGATCGTGGTGAGCCCTCCGGCCTTGTTTCCTAGCGAGGGATTGTTATCGATGTCCTCTCCGTAGTGGGCGGTGTAGTCTCGCCACCAAACGAGCTTATCGAGTAGTTTTTTGGCTACTTCCTGGCTGGCGGCCCGCTTGGTAAAGAGCTGTTCGGCTCCGTAGAGTTCGGTGGTTTCCGAGAGGATCGACGTTCCACCGTGGGCTACGAGCAGGTCCGAGGCGATCCCCAAGGCGGGGTTGGCCGTGATGCCCGAGTATCCATCCGAACCGCCGCATTTGGTGGCCAAAACGATCTCGCTTGCCGGAACATCGGTTCGCTCCATGGCGTTGACCTGAGGCAGGATCGCTTGAACCAAGCCGACCGCCTTGTGGATTGTCGCCCGTGTTCCGCCGGTGTCTTGGATCGAAAGTACTGGAACCTCCTGAGTTTCAGCTTGGCCTGGATTGGACTTCCATCGGACCCCTTGAAGGGAAACGAGTTTCTGAGATTTTTGCAGATGCCCTAGCGTGTTCTGTTCACACCCAAGACCGATTAAGACATAGGCAGCGATATTCGGATGCTTGGCGATCCCACCGAGAACACGGCTGAGTGTTCGATGCTTGATCCCATCGAGAGCCATGCCGCAACCGCTATCGTGGGTAAAGGCGATCACGCCATCGACGTTTGGAAAGGCTTTCAAGGCCTCGTGATCAAAGTGCCTTGCGACCGCCTTGGATACACCCGCCGAGCAGTTGACCGTCGATATGACGGCGATGTAATTACGGGTACCGACACGACCGCTTGGCCGGACGTATCCCTGGAAGGTCCGTCCCGATAGCCTCGATGGCGCCGGGGGGGTCTCGGAGGCTAGCCCTTCGTAATCGAGTGTGTGATGGCACTTCAAGTTATGGTCGTGCAAATGATCGCCCGGTGCGATGTCGACGGTTGCAACTCCAATGGACCAACCGTACTTATGGACCGGCGCTCCGGATGGACGTGAATCGATCGCCATTTTGTGGCCGGGGGGAATATCTTTTTTGACCAAGACAGACGCTTTACCAGGCAGGTCGACCGACTCACCTTTGTTCAGTTTCCTAAGTGCCACAACGCAATGGTCGGCCGGGTGGAGATGGATCCAAGCTGTCGAGTCGCTTTGTTCTGCCAAGATGATGCCCTAAGTTACGGGTTGGAGTTTTGAGATGGCTTGTACGATCTGAGCATCGTCGGCCGGATCGACGCTTCGAAGGACCACTTCAATACGGTCTGAGTAGACCTGTGTCCAGATCGCTGGATGATTCAGCGCGAGCGCTTCGTTGAGTTTCGCGGCCGAAATGGACTGAGGATAGATTTTCAGCACGGCCGTTGGCTTGCGAAGTGCTTGCCAAGTCCCGTTACCGATACGGGTCGATTCGGTGACTACTTCGGTCCGTTGGATGGGCCAAAGGCCTTGCAGTTGGATCGCAAGCCTTTGGGCTCGATTCTCCGTGTTGGCAAGGGGAGTGCAAAGCATGGCCCCTAGATAGGTTTTTGCCCAATTCTCGGGTTGCAGCGATTCGCTCAGGGCGCAATGCAAGAGAGCTTGCGTCACTCGATCGGCCTGGGATCCGAGTTGGTCGGCCCAGGGTCGAATTCGATCGATCGCGTTTTTCTTTCCTAGGATCACTACCGCATCGGGCCCGCCGATGAGGTACTGGGTCGGGGCGATGATCAAGTCAGGTCCTGAATCCCATCGGCGTGAAAGTGCTGGCGTTTTGCAATCGGTCCAGTCGAGGTCGACGAGACTTGCGTCCAGCGCCAAAGTGCACACAAGAGAGCTTGTGCTCCGAGCGTGATCGCTCAGTGCGTAAGCATCGTTCTGGAATGCAATCGGTGTGGCTTGGAAAATCAAAGAGTGGGGATGCATCGCAGTCGCCTTGGCATAGTCGTCGTGAAGGCAATCGGAGTTGCTTCCGATCTCAGTGACATGAGCCCCGGTCGCATCGATCAAAGGGCGGAGTTGCACGCCCGCATCGGTTCCAGAGACGGGAATGCGCAGGCAAGCGATGCGGGGCAAGAGCACATGCGGAGCAAGGTGAGGCTCCGTTCGGTTCGAGGGGTCATTGACCCAAGCTCGAACGACCAATTGGACCGCAGTCGGAATATCGCGCAGGACCAGAGCATCTGCGGCACCAGTGGCGGAAATCAAGAGTCGTTGCAGGTCTTGGGAAATGCCCGAATCTTGGGAGTACCCCGAATGCAGATGGGCTGCCAATCTGCAAGCGTTTTGACTCAGGGGTTGGGCCGTCCAACGGGGGTGAAACCACTCGCCGGTGGCGTTGATGCCGACTTCCAAGGATCGGCGAGCCGATGGGTCGCCGGGTGCCATCCAAGGCTCAGCCGTACGTTCGAGCCATTTCCCAGCCTGCCTAAGAACCTCTTGGACACTTGAGGCCGAGGGAACCTCTTTGATTCCGAGTTTTAAAGCGGCCTCCTTGATCGCATGATTCAAAGCGGGATTCCCAAGCCATTGGGAGACCTGTTTGATCGCATCGGTGGGTCCGAAACCAAAGGGTGGGATTTGCATAGCGTCGACCTAGTGTGGACTTGGAGTGCGCGGTGGTTGGGATCAGCCACGTCCGGTCAGTCGCCAGCGACTTCGGAACAAAAAGGCCGTCAAGAGAAAAAGGATCGCCGTGAGGATCGTAGTGAAAATAAAGTAAGAGGCAACATGGATCCAGTCTCCCCGTTTGGTTCGGGACATCTCAAGCCCGGACTGCACGGAGGTCATTGGGACACTATCGGCGGCCATCATAGGGCTGCTGATTCCGATATAGCGAAAGGTGCTCAGGTCATCGCTTTCCGGGGCGCTGCTCCAGACTAAAAAATACAAGGCAATCGGTAGGCAGTAGAGGACCAACAAGGTGATGTACGAGACCATCAGGGCGGTACTTGTCTTGCGGACCACGGTGGAGATAAAGAGCGAGAGGACCGAATTGAAGACCGAGGCGACGAAGCAAATCGCTACGAAGACGATCATCGCAATCCAGTTTCGGGCCACTTCGGGATTGATGCAAGCAAGAAGCATCGGGAACATCAAAAATGCGGTCAGGACCGCCGAGACTCGGTACCCAGCAAGAAGTTTTCCCCAGAGGATTTGGCTAGCCGAAATCGTGGTCGTGAGCAACAGATCTAGGGTTTGTCGTTCCCGTTCGCCGGTGATCGAGCCGGCGGTAAAGACCGGAGCGCTGAGGATGTTGAACACCAGCACGTAGCCGACGTAGAGGTAAGCAAGATCCGGCTTCCAAAAAAGCAGAATCGTCATCAACGGAATCGCAAGGATCATGCTCAGTTGGATTACAAGCCGCAGCATCAAGGTACCTTGGCTGAACAACTCCGCATGCATTTCCTTGTCGTAGATCGGGTTCGCATCGTTGGCCATGAGCGTTCGACGCCTTGGTGGAGCAAACAGATTGTCTGGGAATTGATCTCTTTGGATGACCAATCCGACGGCCTTCTTTTGCTCGTTCTCCAGATCGACCACCTCGTTTCCTTGGCTTCCGATATCGGGTGGATAGAGCAGCCTATTGGCCGCCACCGAAAGGAGCATTCCGCTTACGACAATCGAGACCGTCGGGACCAAGGTGGTAATGGCGATCAATCGAATATCCGCTTGGGAAGCGAGCATGGTCCAACCCAAAACGCCGAGAATCAGCAAGGGCAGGATGATGACATAGCTGACGACCAGCGATGACGAAGTTCGTTTGAAATAGGAGGAGCAAAAGACGCTGATCGAACCGAAAAGAAGGATGGAAAAAAGGAGTCCAACGTAGGCAGCCAGAAGCTCATAGATCGAAACGCCCCCTAGGGGCAAGCAGAGCATGATGATCGGCAAGGAACTGATAATCAGCACGACCAAGTGGGTCAGGGCTGCGATGAGTTTTCCCAGGACGATGCTCCAGGGTCTTAAAGGACTAGCTAGGAGCATTTCGTAGGTCTTGCGTTCTTTTTCGCCGGTGATTGCGCCGGCGGCAAAGCTCGGTGCCATCAAGGAAGCGATTGCGAATTGACCGATAAAGAAAAAGTCGACGAGTCTCTGAGCCGCCGCAGACTCGACGCTCAGGTCGATCCTCGTTTCGCGTGGATAGGCGATGACGATAACCAAGGCCAATGCGACCTGGTAGACCAGCAACAGAATGAAAGCGCGGCTGGTCCGCAGGTTCGAAAGCAGTTCGCGTTGTAGGACTGGGTTGTCGGCCAGGAACATGGTTGATTTGCCCCTAGGTTGGATGGGCCGTTAGGACTTGGTCGTCCATTCGACAGGTTGCGGCGCAAGTTCTTCCGAGCAAGCCGATCCGCAATCCTTGCGGCCACTGCCTTCGAGCCGACTGATGATCCGGACCGACATATCCTCTTGGCAGAGGATTTGGCACCCGAGGCGAACCCCGCTTAGCCCTCGGGCCTCGAGGAGTTGCTTTTCAGCGACGGTCATTTTCGAAGGTTCGCCCGAGACAAACTCGACGCGACAGGTGGTGCATCGGGCGTTCCCTCCGCAAGCATGAAGTTGGTCGCTCGAGACCTCTTGGCGAAGCGCATTGACCAGACGTTTGCCGGTCGGAATTTCGAATTCGCCGATACCTTCGACAGTGAGTTTTGGCATGATGGACCTTGTTTTGGAGAGTTTTTCTAGAAGTAAAATTTCAAAAGGCAGGATCAGCCGCAGCAGGAGCTTCGCGTCTGGTCGCTGGAACTTGGCGTTGGGCATTGGGTTCCAGAGATCTCAGTTCCAGAGATCTCAGTGCGGTTGCTTTCAGTGCTACTGGGCCAAGCCGCCTGGCCGGTGATTTCGAATCCGAGGTCTTCGATCATTTGGTAGTCCTCAGCCGGGGCTTGACCTTGGGTCGTGAGGTAATCCCCGATGAAGATGCTGTTGGCGATCATCAGGCCCAAGGGTTGGAGCGATCGGAGGTGTCGTTCGCGACCGCCGGCGATCCGCAGTTCGCTTGCGGGGTTCACGAAGCGGAACATGGCCAGGGCTCGGATGCAGTCGCGTGCCGAGAGGTATTCCTTTTGCTGCATGGGTGTGCCATCGATGGCATGGAGGAAATTCAAGGGAATCGACTCGACGGAAAGCTCCTTGAGAGAGAACGCCATTTCGACGATGTCTTGTCGGCTTTCACCCATACCGATGATTCCACCGCTGCAGAGCGCCAGTCCCGCTTTACGGACATTTTTGAGCGTCTCGATGCGGTCCTCGAAGGTGTGGGTCGTGCAGATCTCCGGGTAGTATTCTTGGCTGGTATTGAGGTTGTGGTTGACTTTGTCGACCCCTGCGGCGGCCAGCCGTTGGGCCTGCGATTCGTTGAGCAGTCCGAGGCAGGCGCAGATATTCAAACCGTAGGTTTGCTTGATTTCAGGGACGATCTTTTCGATCGCTTGGATCTCGCGTTCGTTTGGTGCCCGGCCGCTGATGACGATGCAGTAGGTTTTGCTTTGCCGTTGCGAGGCGAGCTTGGCCCCCTCGAGCAGCTTATCGCGACTGAGGATGTTGTATTTGGGGATCGGAGCGTCGGAAATTTTCGACTGGCTACAATAGTGGCAATCCTCGGGGCAAAGTCCACTTTTGGCGTTCATCAAAAAATAAAGCTGGACGGTCTTGCCGAAGTTTCTCTTGCGTATTTCGAATGCAGCGCTGACCAGATCCACAAGCTCCTCGTCACTCGAGTTGAGGATGGCCAGAGCCTCGGTCTTCGACACATCAGATCCATCGAGGACTTTGGCGGCCAAAGTTCGCCAGGGGGATAGGACGGCGACCGCAGGGATCGAAGTAAGCATTTTGTTCCTTGTTGTTCCTTGATGTCTATGGATTGACATCTCTGGAGAAAGTTAGGGTTGGTTATCGGAAGGGGTTATCAAGGGGATCCAAACCCCCGTGACTTGGTTGAGTGTCGCCCATCGGAGCGATACAACCGATTCAATCGGAGCGATTCCAAGCAAGGCACCCCGAACCGAACCGGATTGTACCATTTCTCGATCGCTTTACGTACACCGCAAATCCGTTACACGTAGGTTCCCTTGGGATTTCTTAGCAATTATTTCCATGCAACGCCGATTCCAACCCCAGGCCTCTGCGCGCTGATTTCCGGCTCGCTAGGCCTTACCGTCGACCATCCGTCAGACGGTTCCTTCGAATCGCATCTAGCAACCTACCCCATCGTTAGGCTCATTCATGGTTTACCCACGGTCAATGGACGGCGACGCCGAGGATTTGGGCGATGACGAAGTTCGTTTGCTGAGCAAGCGTCGGGTCAAACCCGAAGGAGATCACCTTCAGTCCCCGCTCGAGACCTACCTTCGCGAAATCAACGAAACGAGGTTGCTCACGGCTCAAGAGGAGCAGACTCTGGCTCGGCGTGTCGGTCAAGGGGATGCCGAGGCCCGAGACCGAATGGTCCGAGCCAATCTGCGGTTGGTCGTTAACATCGCGAGAAACTATGCCGGCAAAGGGTTAGGCTTGCAGGACCTGATTGAAGAAGGAAACCTTGGATTGCTCAGGGCCGTCGAGGGCTTTGATCCCGAGATGGGAACCCGTTTCAGCACCTATGCAAGTTACTGGATCAAGCAGTCGATCAAAAGGGCGTTGATCAATTCGTCGAAGACCATCCGCATTCCCGCTTACATGGTCGAATTGCTCAGCAAATGGCGACGAGCGACCAACCGATTGTCTGAGGCCCTCGGAAGGGTTCCGACCCAAGAAGAGACCGCTCGGCTGCTCGGATTGCCGAAGAAAAAACTCCCGATCATCAAGAAAGCGATCCAGATCCATAACGCAACCCCTCAAGGGGATCAGTCCGACCAGGGTTGGTCACTCGGCGAGATGGTCATGGACGAGCGGCTCAAGAGTCCCGAGGATGAGCTTCTCGATCATGACGTTTTGAAAACCGCCCTAGAGCTCGTCGGAACCCTCGATCCCCGCGAGGCGACCATCCTGCGGATGCGGTTCGGCTTGGACAATACCCCCCCGCACACCCTCAAGGAAATCGGCTTGGAACTCGGTTTGACTCGCGAAAGGGTCCGTCAGATAGAAACCGAAGCCCTCCAACGGCTCCATCAGGCCTTGAAGGATCCCAAGGAGCGTTACGGGCTGGCTTGAGCGAAATCAGAAATTTTCGCCAAAAATCTCTAGACTATTTCCCTCACCCAGGGATACGATTGCTCCGTGGATGACTCAGGTTTTCCCCTTGTCTGAACTCACCCAATAAGGAGTCTCGCAGGACCAGTGAAGGTCGCCAACCAAGCTCGCCGGTGCGCATCGACAGCAGCTAACGTCTAACTGACAGCTAACTATCAGCTAAACTGCTAGATTGCGAAAACTGTCGCTTGGTTCCCCGAACGTTCACTGGAGAAGTTGACCGATATGAATGCCCCGGCGTTTCTCGAAGATCCCGTCGTACAAACAATCCTCGGGGTCGTTGTACTGGTGCTTGTTAGTTTGATCGCGTTGTACGGTTTATCCCGTCTGCGTAGTATTAATGCTCACAATCTGCAAATCGAGGAGGCACTACGGCGGAATTTTCAAGAAATGAGAACCGAGGGTGACTTAGACGATCAGGAATTCCGAAAGATTGAGGCGTTGCTTGCAAGAAACCCATCTAGCAAACAACACCCCGAGATGAGGAACGAGCAATCGTCGAAACAGCAATAGAACCGTACCGAAGAGCCGCTTTGGAAGCGATCGAGGTCTCCGGAGAAACTGTTGTGTTAAGATAGGACGCCGTCAGGAAGCGTCGTCAAGATCCACAATGAATAACCTATCGGTCTGGGAGGCCGAACTTGCAAGATCCCCGATCTTTCAAGGAACCAAAACCCAAAAAGCTCGAAAGCCATGGCACGGATTGCCGGTTTGAAAGTTCGTTTAGAATCAACGTTTCAAAACGCTTCGGTTTCAAAACCTGTTTCAATAACGAAGTTAGACCATCGAGCAATCAACCCGTGTCCCCGTCGCCGGTTGTGGTGCACCGTAAGCATCCACGCGAAGCGATAGATTTGGAGTCGAGTATGTCGTCAGGTAAGGATGTGATGGCCAGCAGGAAATCTACTGGCAACGGCAACACAAAGAAGAACTGTTCTTTTTGTCGCAAGAGTTATCGGGATGTCGGTCCATTGGTCGAGGGGCCCGGAGAAGTCTATATCTGCGGCGAGTGCATCGAGCTATGCTCTTCGATGCTCGAACAAGAGCAGCGTCGGCATGGGCCAACGAAAAAACTCTTTGGGGATATCCCAACCCCACGCTCGATCGTCGAACACCTCGATCAGTACGTCATCGGCCAACTGCAGACCAAACGAGCCCTAGCCGTGGCCGTCCACAACCACTACAAGCGTTTGAGCGCCGGATGGGACGACGCGAACATCGAGATCGAAAAATCCAACATCTTGCTCGTTGGGCCCACCGGTTGCGGCAAAACCCTCATCGCCAGAACGTTGGCCAAAATGCTCAACGTTCCGTTTGCCATCGGCGACGCGACCACACTGACCGAAGCCGGCTACGTCGGCGAGGATGTCGAAAACCTCCTCTTGAAACTCCTCCATGCAGCCGACTTCGATATCGAAGCGGCTCAGCGAGGGATCCTTTATATCGACGAGATCGACAAGATCGGCAAAACCAGCCAAAACGTATCGATCACCCGCGATGTCTCCGGAGAAGGTGTCCAACAAGCACTCCTGAAGATGCTCGAAGGGACCGTCGCGAACGTGCCCCCCCAAGGTGGACGCAAGCACCCCGAGCAGCAGTATATCCAGATGGATACGACCAATATTCTCTTTATCTGCGGGGGGACATTTGTAGGTATCGATGAAATCATTTCGAAACGGCTAGGAAAGAAATCCCTCGGCTTCGGACCAGGAACCACCATCAAAGAAGAAAAAGATGTTGCCACACTGTTGGGTCAAGTCCACTCGGACGATATCCTCGAATTCGGCATGATCCCCGAACTCATCGGCCGCTTGCCCGTCGTTACGGCTTTGGCTCCTTTGGACGTCTCCGGACTGGTCAAGGTCCTGACCGAACCGAAAAACGCTTTGATCAAACAATACCAAGCGTTATTCGGGATGGAAAACTGCCAGCTTCAGTTCACCGAAAACGCTCTGTCTGCGATCGCCAAAAAAGCCCATACCAAGAGTGTCGGCGCCCGTGGACTCCGCAGCATCGTCGAGGAGATCATGATGGATGTCATGTTCGATCTTCCTGAACAAGAAGAAGGAACCGTTTATACCATCGATCTGGATGAACAATCCGGAAAGGTCACTCCTGTCAAATCGATCCCGCAACGCAAAGAAAGCGCTTGAAAGCTACGCAACCTTTGATGGAAAGCCAACGAATCGATATCCTAAAGAGTGCATCGTCGCCCAACGATGCAACGTCGCAACCGGGAGCTTCGCCCGAGAAGTCGCCATCGAGCACTCCTGAGCCGGCTCCTACCGTAACCTCGATCGAAGATAGGCTCCAAGCTTGGGTTAAATCCGTTGAAAAAGATACTCAGACGCAGGTCCAAAACTATCTGGAGCAGATCGACGCGGGACAAAACGGCGAGTAGATCGCGGTTGCTCCATCGGTATATCGGACTCGAATCGGAAATGTTTTGGAGGCATCCTAAAGATGCCCAAAAAGATTCGCTCAAAGAGTTCTCCGGGATTCTCAAATCGATCCGAGAACGACTGCCGCTTGCACCAAGCCATCATGCCCTTCGTTGGTTCCTTGCCAATGGATCGAGTCTTTCTCTCGAAATGGGTGGCTCAGCAGATTTATCTTCCGCGCTGATCGAAATCGCAACACCCGAAACACGCAGTCCCCGTCAGGTCGTTTGCTACCTGTTGGCCAACGAACAAATCCTCCAAGACGCCCTCGAGGCCCACCGACGGTCACAAGACTGGTCGCTCATCAAATCCAATAGCGATGCCTATGGACATACCCTCGGCCAGCACGAGTCGTACGACATGCGCAT
The DNA here is from genome assembly GCA_021299695.1 of Pirellula sp. Taxonomy (GTDB): domain Bacteria; phylum Planctomycetota; class Planctomycetia; order Pirellulales; family Pirellulaceae; genus JBKCUI01. The sequence continues at coordinate 51,776 of JAJTEK010000023.1, forward strand.
CGCACAAGGACCATGGCTGATCGCTTGGTGGATCGGTCTGGCATTACTCCTCTTACCATTGCTTCTCTACCGATGTCTTGCAGCCCTTTGGCTCGGCAGCATGCTGTTGATCTCGCTGGGCCATCGTGGGCTCGGCATGGCCGGTTGGGGCAACGACAAAACACCGGCTTCCAAGCTCGATTCATTGCAAAGCCACAATTGCCTCTTAGGCTTTCCGATGGCCCCCTGGCAATGGGTCCTGGGTGCATGGGGACTACGCCAGCTCCATGCGCCCATCGTTTGGCTATTCGGACTTCTGCTCTACACCGTGGCCCTGCGGCCCCATCGGCGAAACGCGTCTGCTTTCTTGGCCTCTCGATGCCTCTTGGATGGAGCCGGATACCTCGATCCGGAATCCAAGTTCTGGATCAGTTCCCGCGCCGCGATGGTCGACCGACAGATTGGGTTTGGGAGTTACAACGCCCATCGCCCGATGTTCCGCTGCGATCCATTGCTGCGCAAGCTTCTCTCGGGGCCCTATTGGAGCCTGAAGAATTTCTTCGAATTGCTCCGTCCGATCCAAAGAATAGAGATCGCGATCGGCGATTCGGGAATGTGTCAGCAATCGCAGTGGCTCAGGCTCGGCTCGACGGCGCTGGTCCTCGACTGGGTCGAGCAGAATCCTACCGTCGAGGCAGTTCATTTGCGTTCGGCCACCACCGCAATTCGCGAGTATGCCCGAGACTGGATGCTGGTCCGATCGATGCCGGACCGAAAGGGCCTCGAATACAAGTCACGCGATCTGTCCCGAATCTACTTGAGGACTCTCAAAAGTTGGCTCGAGAAGAAGTCCGAGGTTCCCCGAGAAGCTTGGGAGATCATCGAACTCTGGCAGATGACCCTCAATCAGATCGACGCGATGCCTAAGAACCAAAACCAGCCGCCGATGCTGCTCGTCGGCCGAATCGACTGGATAAGCAAGCTCTGGCTCCTGCAGCAACTGGGCAAAGAGACCGATTGGACCGTCAAGAAAAAGATCGATATCCGCTACCACGAACTGACCTCCGAAGGTTACTTTCGGCAGCTCCTCGAAAATTTGCAATTGTCCCCTTTGGTCTCCGATCAAGAAATCCAGCTTGCCATGCGAATGCCCCCGGCCGAATCGCCCGCTTGGCAACGCGGCACTTGGATCCGTGAATTCGCCGACTCGGATTCCAAGATCGCCGTCAGTTGGGAGAAAGCAAGCTACGAATTGGATGGTGAAAACTACAGTGTCCTCTTCCGCCGCTGACGGCTTGTAATCCTGATCCGATAGGCTATGGTAGGGGTGGTATCACTTTGCGGGTGTAACTCAGCGGCTAGAGTGCTAGCTTCCCAAGCTGGAAGTCGTGGGTTCGAATCCCATCACCCGCTCTGATGCCTCTGCCCGATTATTCGGCCTCGTCTTTTGCTTGCTGGCAGGTCGACCCGATACCCATAGAACTGCCAGCGATGCTCGGCTCCTAAGCAGTCGCCACAAGGCTAATTTGGAGGCTATACTATCGAGATAGCCTTAAGCCCTCCCCGCCTACCAGCTTGAAATTCGATGTCGCATAGTTTTTCTTTATTGGCTCGGATTGTAGCGAGCTTGGCGGTCGTTGCTGCTTGTGGGATCAGCTCGGCAGAGGGACCGAAATTTGAATCCCAAATTCGTCCAATCTTGCGTGAGTATTGCTTGGACTGCCATGGGGCAACGGAAACGCACGAAGGTTCGCTCGATCTGAGGCTTGTTCGTCTGATGGTAAAGGGTGGGGATTCAGGTCCAGCCTTGGTTGCAGGAAATCCAGACGCCTCGTTGATCCTGCAGCGGATCGAGTCGAATGATATGCCCCCGGGAACCTTGAAGGTCTCCGAGGAAAAGAAAAAGCTATTGAGGGCTTGGATCGAATCCGGAGCACCGACGAACCGTCCGGAGCCCGAGACCATCGGACCTGGAATCCCACTGACCGACGCCGAACGCTCTTATTGGGCTTACCGTCCAGTGACCCGGCCATCGACTGCAATTCAGATCGATGGAGATCGAATTCGTAATGGGATCGATCAGGTACTCTCACAAGCGATGCCCCAAGGGTTGAGGTTCTCTCCAGATGCACCCCGAGAGACCTTGATCCGACGCGTTTTTTTGGACATCATCGGCCTACCCCCGAGCGACGAGCAATTCCAGCATTGGATGCAGCTTGCCGAAAGCAACTGGTACGAGCAGTTGGTCGATTCGCTCCTGCAAAGTCCCCACTATGGCGAGCGTTGGGCGCGGCATTGGTTGGATGCAGTCGGATATGCCGATAGCGACGGTGCCACATTGGCCGACGCAGAGAGACCTTGGGCTTGGCGCTATCGCGATTATGTGATCGCCTCACTGAATCAAGACAAACCCATCGATCGGTTCATCGTCGAACAGCTAGCAGGGGACGAACTAGCTGGTCCCAAACAAGGCGACTGGACCGCAGCTCAAATCGAGCTTTTGACCGCGACGGGATTCCTGAGGATGACAGCCGACGGAACGGCAAGTGGCGATAATTCGCCAGAGGCTCGCAATAAAACGATTGCAGACACCCTTCAAGTAATCGGCAGTACGCTTTTGGCTTCGAGTATGAATTGCGCGCAGTGCCATGACCATCGCTACGATCCTCTTTCTCACGAAGACTACTTCGCCCTGAGAGCAGTCTTGGCTCCAGCGTTTGACCCGGTCGCATGGAAAACCCCCTCCGAACGCTTGGTCTCTCTGATCACCCAGGCCGAGGTCGAGCTTTCGTCGAAAATCGAAATGGAAGCTCAATGCTACGCTCTGCTTACGAATCCCCGGTCGACAAGCGGACCGAAGAGCAAAAGATGCTTCTGGACAAACACCCGAGCGTCAATATCTCGCCCGGAGTGCTTTACCAATATCTGCCTGAGGCAGCCGAGGAGCTCAAGAAATTCGATGCGACGATCGCCGAGATCCGAGCGAAAAAACCGGCCGAGACGTTCCTTCAGGCCCTGAGCGAGCCCCCAGGGCACTTACCGGTGACCAAGCTCTTGCACCGAGGGGATTTGAATCAACCGACCCGTGAAATCTCCCCTGGGAAATTGAGCGTTTTGGTCGATGAGACTTCCAGCAAACATTTTAACGACGATGATCCTAGCCTCCCGACGAGCGGCCGACGCTTGGCTTTTGCTAAGTGGTTGACCCAAACCGATCCGCCCAACCCTCTGTTTGTTCGAGCCATGGTCAATCGCGTTTGGATGCATCATTTCGGCAAAGCGATCGTGGCAACCCCCGGCGACTTTGGAAAACTCGGAAGTCCTCCAACCCACCCACAGTTGCTCGATTGGCTCGCTTTGGATTGGATCGAGCACGGCTGGAGTTTCAAGCACCTGCATCGCCGGATCCTTCTTTCGACCGCTTACCGCCAATCCTCGACCCGCAGTCCTACTGGTGGTTCCATCGATCCTGACAACCGATTCTATGGGCGACGGGATCTTCAGCGTATCGATGCCGAGGTCCTGCGCGACAGTGTACTTGCACTCTCCGGTGAGCTCAAACCTGAGCTTTACGGGGCACCGATCCCGCTTCAAGAGGACGAGGCTGGACAGGTCCGGCTCGATCCGGCCCAGCCTCGACGGAGCCTGTATGCCAAATGGCGACGGACCCAGCCAGTCGCACTGCTCCAAGCGTTCGATGCGCCGGTTATGGGAGTCTTGTGCGAGTCGCGTCCGAGCTCGACCGTCGCGCCGCAATCGCTCATGATGATGAACAACGAATTCCTCTTGGAGCAATCCGAAAAGATCGCTAAACGGGTTGTCTCGCAATCGGGCATATCAAATACGGCCACACCAAATTCGGAGTCCTTCAACCAAGCCGTTCCGGGATGGCAATTGCCGACGGCTCCTGCTTCGCCATGGCGCTACGGCACCGGGACGTTGCACAAGGAAACTGGCAAGGTAGAGGGGTTTTCTGAGTTTTTGCAAAAGACTCAGGGCAGGAGTCATCCTGGGGTACAAGTTCCTGATGCGACGACAGGCTGGGTATTCCTCACCGAATCGGGGGGACATCCTGGCAACCCTGCTTATCCGGCGATCCGGCGTTGGATCGCACCCGAATCGGGGACTGTAGAAATCAGCGGGTCGCTCTCGCACGGCAGCCAGAACGGCGATGGCGTGATCGGATCTGTCAGCTCGAAGCTTGGGCAGGCTGGCAGTTGGAGAATCCAAGCCGGTTCGGTCTCGACGGCTGTAGCGAACCTAGCCGTCGAGGCCGGAGATGCGATCGATCTAGTGCTCGAGTGCGGTCAGAATGAAACCTCCGACTCGTTCACTTGGACGGTGAAGATCACTTGGAACCCAGTAGCTCGGCAGCCAGGCGAGCCAGCAAAAAATTCGATCGTGTTCGATTCTGCGATTGGATTTCGGCTCCAACAAGAGGACATGTCGGCACTTGGACATCAAATCATCGCCGCATGGAAACACATCCTGCACCGCGCTCCGTCGGATGAGGAATTGGCGGTCTTAGCCCGTTTTGTCCCTGCGCAATTGGAGTTGCTCTATCGCGAACCCCAGCGGCTAAGCAACGGCAGCACCCCGACGCTTCAGGTGCTGACCAACATCTGCCATATGTTGCTCAATACCAACGAATTTCTCTACGCCGACTAACCGCCCCCTCGATGGACTCCCCCAAACTTCGACCTACTTCCATGACCGATTCGATGCACGACGACGAACTTTGGATGCCTCAACGACGACGTTGGTTGCAGCATATTGGGATGGGTATCGGCGCGATTGCCCTGGAGCTGATGTTGGCTCAGGAAGCCGCCCGTGGGCAACCACCGGTCATCAAGGACAAGCCCCATCGAGATTTGCACCCCAGAGCAACACATTTCGAGCCCAAGGCCAAGGCGATGATCTCGCTGTTCCAGCACGGTGGGCCCTCCCACATGGACCTTACCGATCCGAAGCCAGAGTTGACCAAGTTCCATGGGACAGATTACCAAGGGGACGTAGGATTTTCGTTCGTCAACCAAGCCAGCAAGAAACTTCTAGGGAGTCCGTTTGCCTTTGCCCCTCGCGGGAACTGTGGCACCGAATTGTCCGAGTTGTTGCCTCATACGTCTGGGGTCATCGACGAGATCTGTTTGATTCGCAGCATGCATACGGGCAACAATGGACACGAGGTTTCGATACGCTACTTTCATGGAGGGATTCCGGGAATCCTTGGGCGCCCCACCCTAGGCTCTTGGTTGACTTACGCCCTCGGGAGTGAGTCTCAAGATCTACCGGCCTATATGGTCCTGAGCGACCCCGGCGGTCATCCGGTCGATGGGGTGACGAATTGGTCGAATGGTTTTATGCCAGCGCTGTTCCAAGGCACGGTGCTCAGGCCCAAGGAGCCACGGATTTTCAATCTCCAACCGCCTCCTCATTTGGCAGGCCAGATGCAGCAGCAAAACCTGGAGTTGCTCCATGAAATCAATCGGCAACATACGTTCCGTCATCCTGAGGAACCGGAGTTAAACGCTCGGATGGCAACCTATGAGTTGGCCGCACGAATGCAGCTTGCAGCAACCGATGCTCTCGATATCTCCAAGGAGACCCAAGCGACTTTGAATCTCTACGGGATCGATGATCCCGAATCTCGCGAGTACGGGACACGCTGCCTATTGGCTCGACGACTCATCGAGCGAGGAGTTCGGTTCGTGCAATTGTTCCACTCCGGCCAACCTTGGGATCATCACGATAGCATCCAGAAGAATTTACCCGCGATTTGCCGCAAGACCGATAAGCCGGTCGCCGGACTAGTAGCGGACCTCAAGCAGCGAGGCTTGCTAGATTCCACGTTGGTCCATTGGGGCGGAGAGATCGGTCGTTTGCCGGTGACCCAAGACCATGGCAGTCCCGATCGGGCTGGACGGGATCACAATGGCCAAGGGTTCAGCATTTGGCTCTCAGGGGGTGGCATCAAGGGCGGGATGGCATTTGGAAAGACCGACGAGTTCGGGCACAAGGCTGTTGAGCAACTGGTCACCCCCAACGATTTTCAGGCCACGGTCATGCACCTGTTCGGACTAGACCACACCAAGGTGAGTTTTCCTTACAACAACACCCAGCAATTCATCACCTCGAGCCGGCCTGCACGCGTTGTGCGAGAATTGCTCGCTTAGAAATGCTTAGACGTTGACTAGAACTTCCTCGCCTACCGACCACTGCGTGAACTGGTCCGGATCGCGATGTACCTTGCGATAGACCGTGTCGCGCTCGACCGGTTCTCTTCCGGCCTCAACGATCAATTGTTGGATCTGTTCGACGCTCAGGCATTCGGGAGTCGTTGCACCTGCATCGTGATAGATCAGTTCGTGGCGAACCGTTCCATCGATGTCGTCGGCTCCGTAGGCTAGGGCGGTCTGCGCCGTACCGATCCCGAGCATGATCCAATACGCTTTGATGTGGGGGACGTTGTCGAGGATCAATCGGCTTACAGCGACGGTCCTTAGATCCATCAGAGCCGAGGGTTTCTTCAAATGCGAGAGTTTGGTGTTCTCGGGATGGAACGCAAGGGGAATGAACGTCTGAAAGCCACCGGTTTTGTCTTGCAACTCCCTGAGTCTCAGGAGGTGATCGACGCGATGGTAGGCCTGTTCGACATGTCCGTAGAGCATCGTGCAGTTGGTCTTGAGTCCGATCTCATGGGCTGCTTGATGGATCTCGATCCACTTGGTCGCGTTGGCCTTGTGCTCGCAGATTTGATCGCGAACTTCAGGATGGAAAATCTCCGCACCCCCACCTGGCATGCTTCCTAAACCCGCTTCGCGAAGATCGCCTAGAACCTCTTTGATACTTTTTTTGGTGAGGAATTCAAACCAGTCGATCTCGACCGCCGTCCAGCCTTTGAGGTGGATCTTAGGAAACGCGGCGTGGAGTTTTTCGAGGATGCCTCGGTACCAGTCGTAACCGAGTTTGTGGTGCAGTCCGCCGACGATATGCATCTCGGTACAGCCATTGTCGTGGGCTTCTTGACCTCTGGCGATGATTTGTTCGTCGCTCATCGCGTAACCCTTGGGGTCTCGCAGATCGGAGCGGAACGCGCAGAAACGGCAGCGATAGACGCAGACGTTCGTAGGGTTCAAGTGCGTATTGATGTTGTAGTAACCGACATTGCCGTTGATCTGCTCGCGTTTCCAGTTGGCCAATTCTCCCACCGCATGCAGGGAAACCTCGGGATCGTAAAGAAAAATCCCATCATCGAGGCTCAAACGGCCCCCTTGCTCGACCTTGTCGCGGATACTCTTGAAACGGTCTTGAATTTGTTTTTGGTTCATGGATGGATCTCGGCAAGTGCCCAGTGATCTCAAGCGTATTTGGCGTATCTTGCGTTTATCGGCGTTTTCGTCCTTACGCACGGATAGCTCCCGAGGAGCAACGCTCGCAAGCAGTACATGTTGTACACCGTTGAGCTCAATTTATTTTAACCAGGCGTCTAGGGCACCGGCCCCTAGAATCAGGACGCTGATTATGGAGTTGAGCTGGAAAAATGCCAATTGCATACGATCCAATGAGCGTTCAGAAACGACGGAATGCTCGTAAATTAGCAAGCCTCCTACTGCGAGCATCACGGCTCGGAAGAGGAAACCCAAGGATAGTTCGGGAGCCCAGTACGTCATCCCCATGGCGACAATCCACATCGAAAAGTGAATAACTTTGGCGATGTTCAAAGCACCGCGGACGCCAAATCGGGCAGGAATGCTCGACAGGCCAACTTGCCGATCGAAATCCGCATCCTGGCAGGCATACAGGATATCGAATCCTGATACCCAGAGCAAAACGACCGCTCCGAGCCAAACGGCAGGCAAAAGGTCATATGGGGCCTTAGAAAGAATCTCGCCACGCAGAGCGATCCAAGCGCAGATTGGGGCGAGCATCAAAGCGGCGCCGAGCCACAAATGGACCAACCAGGTGAATCTCTTTCCGAGGCTGTAGCCCCCAAGAAACAGCAACACCGGCAGACTCAAAATCAAAGGCAATCGGTTCGGCAAAAACAGCATGCACGAGGCGATGAACAGGACACCGCACAGCAAAGCAAACCACACGACCTCAGAGACACCAAGAAGCTTCGCGGGCAGATGGCGATTGGCAGTCCTGGGGTTTTCTCCATCCCATTTACGATCCAAAAGCCGATTGACAGCCATGGCGAAACTTCGGGCAAAGACCATGCACAGCAGGATCCCGAGTCCGGAGGACCACCCGAATCGAACCGGGATCTCTGGGATCGGAGAAGGCACAATCCAAGCCCAAAAGGAGGCCAACAGGGCAAACGGAAGGGCAAAAATTGTGTGGCTAAACCGTATGAGTTCTAAAAACCGCTGAAACTTGATCCACATGCTGGAAATCACTTCTTAGGCATCACCGCTTTGAGCATGGTTCGTGTGCGCCTCGAGCGAGGGGCCGTCCCAACGCTTCATCAGTTCGTGCGGAATTTTCAACTGATCCAAGACTCGAGCGACCACAAAATCGATCAGATCGACTGGAGTAGAGACCCCATGGTACCATCCGGGCATGGCCGGCATGACAACCGCACCTGCTTGGGCCGCCCTGGTCATGTTTTCCAATTGGAAGACAGATAATGGGGTCTCTCGGGGCACAAGCAGAAGTTTGCGATGCTCCTTGAGATGCACATCCGCGGCGCGTTGGATCAGGTTGTTTCCCGAGGCATGCACGACGCCCGAGAGGGTCGCCCCTGAACAAGGGCAGATCACCATCGCTTTGGTCAAAAAACTACCGCTTGCAATCGGGGTGAAGTAATTCCGATAATCGTGGTGGACGATCCGCTTGGAGGCTTCCTCGATCTGCTCGTTGGTCAGGGGTTTCCAAGCGTGCTTGGCAGGCTCTGGCCAGGAGTATTCCAATAGCCTTCGCACATTGTCGCGAGTAGGACCGAGTTCCACGCCGAGTTCTTGGGCGACGACCGCCGCGCCCGAGGGGCTCACAAGTAGGTGAATATGTTCACCTCGGATCGCAAGTTGCTGGAGGAGTCGCGCCGCGTAGGCAGCACCGCTTGCGCCGGTGATCGCAAGGACGATTGGGGGATCATTCGAAGAATTCATGGTTTGCCGGGCGAACTACTTTCGTCCGTAGTAGAGGGTCGTGACCCCAAAGGTCATTGGCACAAAGCGAACTTGCTCCAAGCCCACTTGCTTCATCAGGTCGGCCATGGCTTGGCCGCTGGGAAACTGAGAGACGCTCGCTGGTAGGTAAGCGTAGGCTTCCTTAGAGTTCTTGGCGATTCGATTGCCGATGCCCGGAAGGACCCTTCGGAAGTAGAAATTGTAGAGCTGTTTGAGCCCAAGCAGGGTCGGCTGGGAAAATTCCAGGACTGCGACGGTCCCTCCAGGGCGGCAAACACGGATCATCTCTTTGAGCCCTTCGAGGGTGTCGACAACGTTCCTCAGGCCGAATGCGACGCTCACCGTTTGAAAGCGGTCGTTTTCGAAAGGCAGTCGGGTCGTATCGGCTTCGAGGAAGGCCAAAGGATGTTGGCCAAGTTGCATCCTATGCTGCTTTTCACGGGCGAAGTGGAGCATTTCTCCGCAAAAGTCGCTTCCGATCACCTGCGTTTTCCGATCGAGCCTTTTTGCAACCGCAAGGGCCAAATCTCCTGTCCCGGTACAGACGTCCAAAAAAGGATCCCCAGGCTTTGGATTCAGAAGATCCAAAGTCCGCCGTCGCCAATAGCGATCGATGTTCAGCGATAGTAGGTGGTTGAGGAAGTCATACCGAGGGGCGATTTCGGCAAACATCCTCCGAACACGTTCGGTGGACTTGTCTACAGCGGGGCTCGGAGTCGAAGAGTCGATTGGGCTCACAGATCGTTTCGTCCTGGGGAATGCGGGTTTTTCTCGATAACCGCATTTTGGAGGAGGATTCAACCTATGAGAAGCCCAGAAGTCGCCAACTAATTTGCGGGCTTTGGTCGTATGGTCTCGCCACGGATGGGGCTAGTGCCTCCGGGGAATGATCCCGGGGGCAAGGAGGAACCCGAGGGAACCGAACCGCTCGGCAGCGTGGAGCCGATCGAAATCCCATCGACCGAACCCGACACGCTCGAGCTCATCGGGGTCTCGTAGGAACCGATCACGGTTTCACCGTACCCGCCGTAGTTCGCGCTACCAGCTTGACCGCAGCTTTGGCAACCGTCGGCCTGCCCTGCTTCACAGCCTGCATCGCATGGAGCTCCGATGTTCGATGCACCACCATGCAAACAGCTCTTGAAACTACCGAAGTTCGGCCTCCAGGAACCGCAGGTGTTGCAACCGGCGAATGCTAGTGCCAGAACGGACAAGGTCAGTATTGAACGCTTCATCATCTTTCTCCTTGAGGAAATCGCAAAGGTTGCGGTCGAAAGATTTTTCGACGTGCAACTCTACGCCAATATTCCGAGGGTGCAAATCGACGCAAATAAATTTTCGACAATCTCGAAACTTTTTCTAACGCTCGCAATCCATTCAAGAGTTAAAGTTTCGCATGAAGACCTCAAAAGCATCCATCGTGCAATTTTCCATCCATGCGAAATCCGCTGCAGCCTCTTGGCCCAAGGATCGGTCTTGGACATCCGAAGTTCTCTGGCAGGGCTTGCACCTAGGCGTGCTGATTTTGGCGGTCCTCATCGGATGGCTGGTATCGCAGGATGCTAGCACCCGGGTTGAGTCGCATCGGGGTGCATCCTATCGGGTCGAACCCTATGAGACCGATCGGATGGAGATAGATCCGATCAAGGACGCAAGAGCCTTTCGCTACATCGCCTTCGGGGGGCAGACCATCGAGGGTCCGGCCCATCAAGCCAGTTGCGATTGCGATGGCACCGGGGAGACAAACGCAAGCCGTCAGTCGCTCAATCCCTACAGCCCGTTGGACAGCGGTCTCTCAGAGGTTTGGGAGCTATCATCGAGGCATCTTCCTGAGAAATTTCGCTGCATCGATCCGCATTCGCCAGGGCTCGACGCTTTGCGGCGCACCGAGACCGGATGGCAAAGCGATGATTTGGAAAATGCACTCGTCGATGATGGAAGGTTGACCATCGTCTACGTGCATGGGAATTTCATGGAACGCAACAATGCCCGCGAGCGAGCGCTGATCCTCAATCAATACCTTGCGCAACGCTCGCAGAGACCCTACCGGTTGCTGATGCTCTCTTGGCCTAGCACCCGAGAACCTCATCCCCTTCGCGATGTCTACGAGAACGCCGAGTCGGCCGAATGCCAAGCCTTGTTCGTCGGCTGGCTTTTGGAGCGGCTTAAGCACCATTCGGAGGTCAGTCTTCTGGGTTTTTCCTTTGGAGCCCGCGCTGTGACCGGCGGGCTGCATCTTGCTGCAGGTGGGACGATTCCAGGCTTCCAGTACCGATCGATCGACAGGCTTTGGCAAGAACACGGGGGGGCAGAAGGCTCGATCGAATCGGTGCCGAACGCCCCGAGGTATCGCGTCGCATTGGTGGCTCCGGCCGTGGATCGTAGTTGGTTAGCTCAAGGGGGCAAGCATTCCAAGGGAATGGAGACTGTCTCAGGACTGATTAACCTTTACAATTCGCGAGATCCGATCCTGCGACGATTTCGTTTTCTCGATCGCCTGAGTCGTCCGGTCGCAGCGGGGTTCGCAGGATTTGTCGGAGCCCAGGGCTTCGAGGGTATCGCCAATCCACGCTCGACCGAGCCACTCGAAACGTCCAAGAAAATCCGTCAATTCGATTGTGGATCGGTCATTGGAACAACACACAGCGAACGGAGTTACTACGCTCAGTGTCCCTACTTTCACCTCGTCTTGGATCATCTCTTGGGGCAGGAGCCGAATGCAAAAGCCAACGTCGAGTGAACAATTCTTAACGAGCTTCGGGCTGCGTTGGGATACCCAGGCGCAAGGTTTCGAGCTTCTTGAGGCCTCCCGGCTATCGCTCCCATTGAGTGATTTAGGTGCCATGCACGGAGCGATCCTCGTCGAGAGGATCCGAAGTTTCGGCCAGCAGTTGCTCGACCTTCAACCCCACTTGGCTCGACTTGGCCGTGGAATGGATTTGCTGGGCTTAGACTCAAACCTTTTTCTGCGGCAACTCGAAGCATCGATCGCCGAGATGCTGGCCAAGAGCCAAGCGTTGCTCAAGGACCAATCCGACGCTAGTCTCTGCGTGGTTGTTACCCCGGGGGATTTTTTTTCAGGCAAGCAGATCCATGGTCTTGTCCATTGGTTGCCGATCCCTTGGCGCAAACTCGCTCATTGGTACCAATTCGGAACCACACTGGTTCGAGAGCAGTACGCTTCGGGTGCTGGCGAATGCTGGCCATCGAACATCAAAAGTCGCAGTCGGCTCAACTACTATCTTGCCGATCAGGACGCGGCTAAGCGTTTCGAAGGAGGGGTGGGATTGCTCTGTACCAGCCGAGGCATGGTGGCAGATACCAGTGCGGCGAATCTCTTGATGGTCGACCGTCAGGGGAATGTGGTTTCCCCTCGACGTGAGGACATCGTCCAAGGAACATCGCTCGATCGGGTCGAAAGGATGCTCAAGTCTCAGGGCTTTGAAATCCAGTACCGTGATTTGCACTTCGAAGAGCTGCAGGATGCTTCCGAGGTCCTGCTCGTTGGGAACACAGGTTGTCTTTGGCATGCATCTCGGATTCAGAAAAGACGGATTGGAAATACCGAGCCCGGGCCACTTTGCACTAGCCTTCAAAAACAGTGGTTCGCAGAACTAGGATTCGATTGGAAATCCCAAGCGATTCAAAAAGCTAAGGCATCAGGAGCCGAGCTCCCCTAGGGGGACACGATCGCGAGCCGGCAAAGCCTGCAGATCGAGGAACCACCAGAGCTCTCCGGCGGTGGGATTGATCGACTGAGCTGGATAAAGCGACGGATCCTTCGGGCCATGCCAAACCACATCTAGGGCCGGCGATTTCGATTCGCCGCAGACCAAAAACGCTACACGCCTTGCCCGATTGATCAACGAAGCAGTCATCGTCAGACGGAACGACTCGAACTTCGATACATAGTTGGCAACGAATCCATCGAGACTATCGAGAGCCTGCGTCTCTGGAAACAAAGAAGCCGTGTGGGCATCATCTCCCAACCCCAAAAGAACCACGTCGATCGCAGAAGAATCCCCCAGAACCGAGCGAATCGTCTGGCCATAATGATAAGCCGACTTCTCCGGGTCGTGAGGCTCAATGAAAACCGGGTAGTAGTTCGGCATTTGATGCATGTTTCCGCTGGCCATAGCCGGATCGAGCCACGCGGACTTGACCATGAGAAAATTGCTATCTGGATGGTCATGCGGGACGTTCCGCTCGTCCCCCCAAAGCAAATGAACCTTCGACCAATCAAGTCGATCAAGGTGATCGCGGGCAATTTGCTCGTAGAGCTTTTTGGGGGTCGAGCCGCCCGAGAGTGCAAGGACGCAACGACCCCTGCGCAGGATCGATTGCTCAATGGACTCGACAAGCCAAAAACAAGCTGCCGAGGCAACTTCTTCGGCACTTGGTTTCACCACGGCGTTAGAATTCATTATAGTATGGGTAGGTGGTTTGGCTCGATCCCCCTAGGAACGTCGTTTCTAAGTTATTGGCTCATACGCGGTTTGGCAAGGGACTTTTGGACGGATGCAATTGACGATAGCTCAAATTTGGGAACGCATCCACACCGCGGGAATCGCTACCCCTGAACAGTGCCGGCAATGGGCCAAATCCGTGTCGGAAGCCATTGGACCGGCCGCAAGCTCCGATCCTGCTTTGGTCATCAAAGAGCTTGTTCAACAGGACAAGCTTAGCCCCTACCAAGCCAACGTGCTGTATCGAGGGTTGCCCCATCCCCTGCAATTGGGCAAGCTTCGAGTTGTCCGCTCTCTGGAATCCGAGCCCCGATGGTCGGCATTCCCTCCGAAGGCCGTCTGGATGGTGGCCTTGCCCGATGAACGTTTGGCTTCCGCGGAAATCCAGGATTGGCCCCCAAGCTTGCTCTGGGCACAGCAGCACTGCCAAGTCCAATCCCCACAGTTGGACCGATGGATGAGCGCAGGGGCAACCCTGAAACACCTTTATGCCGTCTGCGAATCGGTGCCAGGCTTGCTGCTGAGCGAAATGCTCGATCAAGGCCCCTTGTCGAGCACCCAAGCCCATAGGATGCTTCGAGATGTGGCGATGGGACTCAAGCTCCTCCACCTGCACCGACTCACCCACGGACATCTTTCCACACACTCGATCGTGTGGAACGAAATGCGAGGCTTCCTTCTGCTGCGCGACCCGATCTACCCGCCCAGGTCCCCCTACCACGGGCCAAGCTTGAGCGTTCTCGGAGGTCTCGATCAACGACTCGCGTTGGCCGCTCCTGAACTGATCCTCCCGACCGCTCTGCCGAATGTCCAGTCGGACCTGTACGCGCTCGGTTGCTTGTGGTTCCGATGCTTGACTGGCAATTGGCCCATCGATCCAGGGCCCGATGCACCCCCAGAGATATGGGCCAAACTGCACGCCAATGTCCCCGTGGTACTCCCGAGCAAACTGCCTGATGTTCAAAAAATGTGCTTGATGCACCTACTTGCAAAAGACCCAGCAGTCCGATTTTCAGGGGTCGACCCACTTCTCCGCGCGCTCGATCAATTGGTCCTCCCCAATGAGCCCGCCGCACTGGCCTCTCCCGCACCAGAAGCGAAAACAACACCCGAAGCAAAACCAGCACCGGAAGCGAAGCCAGCACCGGAAGCGAAGCCAGCATCGGAATCGAAGCCAGTGCCGGAAGCGAAACCAGCACCGCAAGCGAAGCCAGTGCCGCAAGCAAAACCTGCGCTAGAGGCGAAACCAGCAACGGAATCGAAACCAGTACCGGAATCGAAACCAGTACCGCAAGCAAAACCAGCACCGCAAGCAAAGCCTGCACCAGAAGCTAGGCCTGCACCTTCGGTTCATCCAGT
>JAJTEK010000024.1 GCA_021299695.1 Pirellula sp.
CAATCAAAGTCAACTTTATGTCGACGAGTCACCGACAAAGCAGCACAAGGCGAAGGCATGGCTGTGGGTAGCTGTTGCTCCGATGTTCGCCGTCTTCGGAATCTTTGCTAATCGCTCACGAGAGTCGCTCGTCGCCCTCATTGGGGACTACTCGAAGATTATTCTAAACTGCGATCGAGCCAAAATGTACCTCGATGGACCTCGGCTTCAATGGTGCTGGGCGCATCTCAAGCGAGATATCCAGAGCCTAATAGATTCGCACGACAAGCAAGTCAAGCGACTTGGCCATGACTTGATGCGGCAAGAACGCTTACTATTTGAATACTGGCAACGATACAAACGCGCAGAGGTCAATTGGAAAGCATTCAGGCGATTGGCGAGTCCCGTTCGCAAGGAGTTCAATAGTCTTCTTCTACGGGGCAGTTATAACGGTAATGCCAAGTTAATTGGATTCTGCGATGAGTTCCTGCCTCGCAAGGATCACCTATGGGCGTTCCTGGATGCAGAAGGAATCGAGCCGACGAATAACGTGGCTGAGCGGGCACTTCGTTCGGCGGTGATCCTGCGAAAACTGAGTTTTGGAACTCAGAGCAGCCGAGGTAGTCGTTATATCGAGCGTATCCTGAGTGTTTCCGAAACTTGCCGGTTACAGAAACGCAACGCTTACGAATATTTGATTAGCGTGATGAAGGCTAAGTTCGCGAGAGAAACAGCGCCGTCACTGATCCCGTTGATCCAAGATCACGCCGCCGCGACGTAATTCTTTGCATCGGCCCGTGAACGGTTACCTGGCACGTGCCAGAGGGCCCACTGGCAGCCCTCACAAAGCCCTCAAATTTAGCAGCTGATATTCTCCGAATGCCCCAGTCCACCGCTGCGAGTAGAAACGCCATACTCCCCCTCGGCGTACTCCGAAAGTGGTCGAGTGAACTTCATCTCCGTCAAAAGGATTGCCCCTCCGGTATTCCTCAGGGTCCAGTATTCTCGCATTTGGACCTGATGCTCGCGATGCGTAAAATCGCTGTGCATCTCGCATCGAAGACTTGTCCTCCTCCTTGTCGTATTTTTGCATATTAACGTGCGCGACACGAACAGCCCCATCGGCGGCCTGACTCCCCACACCGAGCGTGCACCCCGTCATATCTGCGGTGAACATCGTGAGCGCCTCGTTCCACACCGTAACGGCACCGACTTCATTCGGTCGGTAGGGACACCAATACGCTCCGAATGTCCCTTGGGTATCCTGCCCTAGAAATTGGCGTACCCCATACACGCCCAATTGTCCTTCTCCTCCCCTTCGCGTGCAGGTAAATTCAAATTCCAACCCATAGTCGATGAACGCGGCTTGATAGATCCTTATGATTCCATTGTTCCATTGATCGCCCGGCACTTCCGGCAGGATCAGGTTGTTACAAGCGAAGACTTCGGGATCTTGAAAGAAACTCGCCCTCGCTGCTTGATCTTTTGTCAATTTATCCTCCGCGAATTGTGTGAAAGAAAGAAAAGCTGTCAGGAACCGTTCATGATCTACTTATTCAGTATAAACAGCAGGTGTATCACTCGAACGCGTATGAAAACTGGCCATCTGTAACACCCACTTTGACACCTGCGATCGCCTTGCCTTCCATCATTCGCACCAGGAATTCGCGGCTGATGTCAGGCAGCATGGTGTTGGTCAGAATCGCATCGATCATCCGACCTCCGGATTCGCTCTCGGTGCAACGGGACACGACCAGTTTTACCACGTCTTCGCTGTACTCAAACGGAATTTTGTAACGGGCCTCGACCCGCTTCTTGATGCGGTTGAGCTGCAGCTTGACGATCTTGCCGAGCATCTCGTCGCTCAGCGGATAATAAGGGATCGCGACGAGTCGACCAAGCAACGCTGGCGGAAAAACTTTCAACAACGGCTCCCGCAACGCCTTGGACATCCCCTCCGGATCGGGCATCATCTCGGGATCCTTGCACAAACCGGCAATCAGGTCCGTGCCGGCATTGGTCGTCAACAAGATCAACGTGTTCTTGAAGTCGATGAATCGACCCTCGCCGTCCTCCATGTAGCCCTTGTCGAACACTTGGAAAAACATCTCATGCACGTCCGGATGCGCCTTTTCCACTTCGTCAAGCAACACCACACTATATGGCTTACGCCGGACAGCCTCGGTCAGCACACCCCCCTCGCCATACCCGACGTATCCCGGTGGTGCGCCCTTGAGCGTGCTGACGGTGTGGGCCTCTTGGTACTCGCTCATGTTGATCGTGATGACATTCTGCTCTCCCCCGTACATCGCCTCGGCCAACGCCAATGCTGTCTCGGTCTTGCCGACCCCACTGGTCCCAGCCAACATGAATACGCCGATCGGCTTGCTGGGATTGTCTAAACCCGCACGACTTGTCTGTATCCGCTTTGCAATCATCTCCATCGCGTGGTCCTGGCCGATCACCCGCTGGGCTAAATGGTCTGCCACCTTGAGGATCGTCTCTATCTCGTTGCGGGCCATTCGCCCCACCGGTATCCCGGTCCAATCGCCGACCACTGCCGCCACGGCTTGATAATCGACCGTCGGTAGGATCAACGGGGTCTCTCCCTGCAACTCCGCTAGCTTCTTTTGAACCGCTCGCAACTGGGCCATGTCCGCTTGCCGCTGCTCCTCGACCTGTCGATCGCCTAACTCGTTGGATTCCAACTCCACGGCAGCATCGGCCTCAAGCTTGCTGCCTGTCCCCTCGACAGGCTGGACGCCCGATCGCAACTTGGCCCGCAAACTCAACAACTCATCGACCAACTCGCGCTCTTGATTCCATCGCGATTCCAACTCTTCAAGTCGCTTGCGCTCCTGGCCTAGCAAATCGTTGGCCTCTTGCTCCCTCTTGCCAATGTCTACCCCGATGGCTTTCTCTCGCGCGATGATGCCAAGCTCGGTCTCTAAGGCCTCGATGCGTTTGCGGCTGTCATCAACCTCGGCCGGTGTCGCATGCAAACTGACGGCAACCCGAGCGCACGCTGTATCGAGCAAACTGACGCTCTTGTCGGGCAACTGCCGAGCTGGAATGTAGCGATTGCTCAACTTGACAGCCGCCTCGAGGGCTTCGTCGAGGATCTGCACCTGGTGATGCTTTTCCATCGTCGAGGCGACTCCTCGCATCATCAAAATGGCTTTGGGTTCATCGGGCTCATCGACCTGAACGGTTTGGAACCGCCTTGTCAATGCGGGATCTTTTTCAATATGCTTTTTGTATTCCGCAAAGGTTGTGGCACCGACGGTGCGCAAGGTGCCACGCGCCAAAGCAGGTTTGAGCAAATTGGCCGCGTCTCCGGTTCCTGCCGCTCCGCCAGCACCAACAAGCGTGTGGGTCTCGTCGACAAACAGGATGATCGGCTTGGGGCTCGACTGCACCTCTTCGATGACCGATCGGAGTCGCTGCTCGAATTCCCCCTTCATGCTCGCTCCGGCTTGTAACAGCCCCACATCGAGCGCTAACAACTGAACATCCTTGAGCGACGGTGGGACGTCCCCCCGCACACCAGCCTCACCCACAAGGATCGGATTGTTTTGGCGGCGTCGCATGAGGATGTCGACGACCTGCCGGATTTCTTCGTCGCGGCCGACGATGGGATCCATCTTTCCAGATCGGGCTTGCTCGGTCAGATCGGTCGTGAACTTCTTGAGGGCTTCTTGCTTACCCATCTGGGCTGGTGCCATCGCCCCGCTGGCTTCACCTGGGCTTGCACCACCGCCGCTTTGCGAACCATCTGTGGCTCCCAAACTCGATTCCGGCGAGGCGGCAAGGATCTTAGCGAACTCGTCGGCCAAGACCTCGGGCCGTATCTTTTCAAACTCCTTGGATAATCCGAACAACGCATGGCTCAATGTACGCGTCTTGAGAATCCCGACGATCACATGCCCTGTGCGTACCTGATTTTCTCCGTACTTGAGCGTCCCATAGACCCACCCGCGCTCGACGGCGTCCTCGATCTGCGACGACAAATCGGAGATCGATGTCGAGCCGCGAGGCAAACGATCCAAAGCGGTCGTCATGTCGGTAGCCAACCTAGCAGGGTCAAGCTGAAAATGCTTAATGATGCGATGCAAGTCCGAATCGGTCAGTTGCAAGATCTGCTGTACCCAGTGAACCAACTCGACATAAGGATTACCGCGCAACTTGCAAAAGACTGTTGCTCCTTCAAGTGACTGATACCCCACTCGATTGAGTTTTCCAAAAAGCGCTGCTCGGCTGATGTCTGACACTGCGGTATACCTTGTACTGGTAGTTTCGATATCGATTTCAATTCACGATTTTTGCCACACACCGTTGTGGCTGATTTTAACATGCTCAAATCATGATCTACAACTAGTTGATCCAAAAAAGGGATCAACAAGACTAACTTCCTCGTTGGACCACTGGTTCGGCCAACAGACACAGATCATCAGCATCTGCTACCAATGCATCGGCCTCTAACCACATGGACAAACCGAGCCTATTTTCACCTAGGACCCAAGACGGCGTTTCGTCGCGCCGCAGAATCCACTGGATCTCGAATTGAAGCGAATCGCCCACATAATTCCTAACCAAATCCAACATCCTCTCGTGGCTTGGACTCCCCGGCAGCAACCGCTCGAACTGCTCGCGGGTCAGGGGTCCGATCCGAAGTCGAAATTTCTGCTGGCAGTCCCAAGCGTGCGAACCGAGGGTGCACGAGACACCCAAAGTGGCCGAATCTGGATCTTCGCCCAATTTAAATCGGTAACCCTCGGGGATCTCGACCCATTGACCGATGAACTCCTCGATTTGGGCGGGGACTTCAAAGAATTCACTGACGATCTGCGTCAATCCTTCGGCATGACGCGAGTGGGCCGACATGAGCCCCCCGTAGTACCACTTGGCAGAATCTGGCAACGAGTCATTTTCAAGCAGTGAAAAAAAACCGATCCCCACAAAAGAGCCGACATATTGGGCATAGCGATCCTGATCCGGACGATCGAAATGGACCGTTGGCTGGGCATCGGCCCACGCACGATAAAAGAGAGTAAGCAAGCGATGATGAAATACATTGACAAACGCTGCAAAGGTCGGATCTTTCTGCTGATGGATTCGATCCCTTGCATATTCTGTCAGATGCAAAGGCAAAGGCCCGTTGGGACCAAACATCCCAAAAAACTCAACGGCCAACTCCCAGATTTCCGCCTGCTGCTTGGGTTTGCACTCCGAAAGGGCTGCAGGTGCGAATCGCAAGGTTGGTTTTTGGATCAATCGAACCGGTTCATCTCGAAGCCGCTTGGATTTCCCGAATTGGGCTTGGTTGGGCAATTGCTTTTCCAAGAGCCTTAGGGCTTGATAGAAATCGTACCGATAAGCCTCCGACTGCATCCCCTCGAGCAGTTGGCTCAGAGGACTTGGCGAAGGCCCGTTCTGGCTGGCCATCGTGTGATCTCCCCTCTTTCCAATGAAGTAAGCACCGTTTCGGTGAAGGAGTTGATCGAAACGATCTTGGAAAAAAACCTCTCCAGCACTGACGCCAAGGTGAAACAACCGAGCCCCTCGAAGGCGTTCTCTTCGACCACAAGGCGCAATTCGATTCCTCGCCCAAATCCGATCGGTCCACTTTTGGAAATCGGTCTCGTGATGGGATTGGACTGAATCGATCGAACTCCGTCGATCCACTTTTGCGATTGGGAGTCATTTTCGTCGGCATAGAGCGAAAGCAGTTCTCGCAACGCTACGGCACCTTGCTGCGTTTGATCTTGGAGTGAGGAATGATGCAATGCAAGGTGGCTGATCAAACGCCAACTGCTTCCTCCGTCGGAAATCGCCTTAGATCCTTTGGGCTTGGTCGGACCGACCAAGACTTTTACGGCAGAAACCGGTGCCCCCTCGTCAAGTGAAAAATCGCTCGATCCTACTCCGATAGGCAATTGGATTGGTAAATCCCGATTGGTGCACAGCGTCCCCATGCCGAGTTGTTGTAGCTTGGTCGAAAGCGCAATCCCCTGACTATCGACCAAGGAGACGTAGGATTCGCTACCGATATAGCTGGCTCTGCCCCCAGTCCGTCTTTGGTTGGCCGAGAGGACTCGGGGCATACGACGCAGCGTGTAGTATGCATGGACAGAGCGTTCCGTAGTTTGGTCATTGATGCTGTAGAAAGGGAGGAAGTTAAGCTGATCCTCGGCGGCTGTACCGTATCCGACGACATCCGTGATGGAGTGAACTTCAAAATCCAGGGGACGGGTTCGGTCGGGGATGATCTGATGCTCTGCTTGGCGATGGTCTAAGAGAATACGATCGGCTCGCTTTGGGAACAGATTGATTGCAGGAGTGCAGTAAAGCGAGAAGTTTTCGGAGCCGACTCGGTTGGCCAGTTGGGAATCTGCGCGATCCAAGAGAATGGCAAGTTCGATCGTTTCGGTGTTGCATTTGCGAAGAAGTTGGTCCAAATGGTTCAATTGGACGAAACGATAACGCTCTGGGCATGCAAAATACTCTTGCAACAAACGGTAGCCATCAAAGCTTCGCATCGGGGTCGGAAGCATCGCTTGTTCGACGTCAAAACCCAAGGCGCTCGTTGCAGTCTTGCCAAGGCTCTGCGACCATACACCGACTGCACCTTGATCCGCGTCTCGCGCGGCCAACCCGATGCAATTGGCCAAGCATTGCTCATAGATTCGAGGCGATAAATCGTTCGATCCACCGATGAATAGGGGCAACTGACTCAAAGGCAACGCATTGAAGGGGACACCACCAAAGGTCTTTAACTTCAGCACGATGGCTCCCTTGAGCTTGGGCAAATCAGGCATCTGTTGGGCCGAGTAGTTGAGCGAATGGTATTTTGCTTCAACCAATTGGATTGGCCACATGGTCACGGGATGCCCCGTGCGAAAAGTACAGCGCGTTTGCTCTCCTTTGCTCAACTGCCCACGCAACGTCGAATTTTTGGCAAGCGTAAAGCCGTTTGCAAGAGAACCTTGGGTCCGATCGGGCTGGAACTCAACGATTGCCATCGACGGGATCGGTGAGAGAAAGTTCGGGAACAACAACTCCATCAGATGCGAGGTAAATTGGGGATACTCCGACGACATCCGCAACTGCACTCGTGCTGTTAAAAACGCTACGCCTTCGAGCAGCCGCTCGACGTAGGGATCACCGCATTCGAAGGAATCTAAAGCCAACCGGCTGGCAATCTTGGGATACTCCTTGGCAAATTCTGCCGCCGTCTCCCTCAAAAAAGACAATTCTTCGTTGTAGAACCGCAGGAGTCTCGAATCCATCTCTTATCCTCACGACTGATCTACCACGTCGATGATCCCAGACTCCAAGTCCACGACCGTTGAGACGTAAAGTTTCTCGGGGATCGGTTGGCACCAAAGATCCGCACGTATTTCGATAGCGATCGCGTTGGGCCTTGCATGTTCGCCCGACGTGCGATGCACAACCACCTCAATAGTATCTGGGATCAACCTCGGTTCGAACCATCGAATCGATTGCTTGATCGAGTCTTCGAGCTTGGTCGAAAGTACCCCCGAGACCGTCTTGCCTGTCAGATCAGGGATCCCATAGTTGATCACGGAACTGGGGATTTCGGGGAGTATTCCGAAATCTTCCGTACTCTCAAGGTGAGCATTGCTAAGGAGCCAGGATAAATCTCGAAGAACCGCATCTCGCAGTTTATCGACGGTAAAGTAACGATTATCCTTGGAATCACTTTTTGAGGTGGGCTGGTTATCGGTCAATCGATCCAGGAGCGATGGAAATAGTTTTTCTTGAGAAGTCAGTTCCGGCATCGTCGTCTATTTGGGCTTTCGTTACGAACTTGCAGCTTGGTCGGCTTCAGACGTCCCACCTTGAAATTGGATCTTTTGGATTTGCAAAATCGGGATGTCTTCTTGGTCGGTGGCGAACAATCGTTGCCCTAACCCGATTTGTGCGTGATCGTTGGATACGAGCCCCTCACCCTTGGCCCATAGCGTCGTCGTAGCCATTTGAACCTTGGGATCCTCGGACGACTCTGAGCCTGGATAACGGACAGGAATCATCGCGGGCAATTGACCTCCGTTGCTCCAGGTGAAAACAGCTTTGGCCCAGATCAAGTCACGTAGATCGACCGGCGGTTCCAACTCGAGCGTTTGGATTCTCTCGATCGGAACTAGGTAGTACTTGCCTTGGATGATGGCTTCCATAACCGGCCCAAATCTCGGGTCTGCATCGCAGAGCCATTCGAAAGGGCAGAGCGACTGGTCGGCTGTGAGGATCTCACCGGAACTAGCGGGTGCCAATTCCATAGCTTCATGGCGTAATTTGTCAGCTTGTGCATGCTGGGATTGTGCATCCAATTCGATCGCATGGCACATCAGAGCCATCCATCTTTGGGGTTCTCCGAAGATGGTCGGTTTGACTCCTTGCGAAAAGACTTGAAAGCGATGTTGCTCGCATTTTATGGCCGAACTGTACAGGGCCGCTAAACCTAGGGCACTAGGATCCAATTGACCTAGAACTTCGAGTTGGTTCAGGGCGCTTTCCCATTTGCCAACGACGCTCAAGAGCTGAAACAAAAAGATTCGGTACTTGGGCTCTGCCGGATTTTTTTGAACGATCTTTTTGAGTTCGACCAAAGCTTGATCGATCCGACCCTCACGCAGCAATTCTTCGGGCGACATGGTTTGATCCTTTAACAAAGTGGCATCACTTGGCTGGTTGACCGAGTCCAACGAGCCATCGACCTAAAGTCGCTCGTGGCCAATCCGACGCAAAAGAAATCGGATGTAGTCAAATCGGCCGAGCGACTTTCGCGGCGACCGATTTTCAACTTTATCATTTCTAAGGACACCACGACCAAGCAACCGTGTGCTGCGGAATCGGGAGCGGAACGGCGCGAGCCGTCCGGTGAACCTCTGAATTCCAGCCACAGCGAGGCAGCTTACGCTGCCGGAAAAAACTTGGTCGTTTCCCAACGGACTCCTTGCGGGCCATTAGAAGGTTGAATTCTTCTCAAGGTCCCATTTCTGAGGAGTACCCTTGGTCACAGCAGACCCATCGTACTTATCGTAGTTGTAGGTGATCTTGGTGAAGTTTAGCGAAAACGACTCACTTGGTCGTTCGCCGGCACTGGACATCGAGTAGGAACTGACGATGGCTTCGTCCAATTCAATCGTCAAGTAGACTTGCCCTTTTGCATCGGCACCACCGGTCTGAATGAAATGGATTTCCGCTTTGCCGAGACTCTTACCACAAGTGGCCTGCATGAACAACGCGGTCGAGGCAACATCCATGATTTTATTGAATGTAACCTCGGAGAAGGAAGGGTTGCTCGTTTCGCGATCTCCACCTCCGCCGACGCTACTGATGCCTCTTCCTACTCCAAATTGAATTGAATTAACGGTGATCCATTTGTCGTGCCCTGGCACCGTAGACTCACCATTAATCGCTGTAGCAAATTTTAATACGATCATTTTGAATTCCTAATTCTGAACGGGATACTTGCGAAAGAAACGTAAGGCGTGAAAGCTATTTTTTGCCCGAAGGTAGTTTGGAAACCAGTCGAAGGGAAACGGTTAGCCCTTCGAGTTGGTAATGCGGCCTGAGGAAGAACTTCGACGAATAGAATCCTGGATTTCCTTCGATCTCTTCGACGACCACTTCTGCAGCGGCCAGAGGCTGTCGAGCTTTTTGGGCATCGCTTGCGACCGAAGGATTCTGAAGAACATAATTGCCGATCCAGTTGGTTAGCCAAACTCGCATGTCTTCGCGCTCTTTGAACGAACCAATTTTGTCTCGAACAATGCATTTTAGATAGTGGGCAAAGCGACAGGTGGCAAAGAGGTAGGGAAGCCGAGCGGCGAGATTTGCGTTGGCTGTTGCGTCTGGGTCATCGTACTCGGCGGGTTTGTGCATCGATTGTGCCCCGATGAATGCAGCAAAATCAGCGTTCTTCTTATGAATAAGCGGCATGAAACCGCTCTTGGCCAATTCCGCTTCTCTTCGGTCGCTAATCGCGATTTCGGTTGGACATTTCATATCCACACCACCATCGTCGGTGGGGAAGGTATGGCAGGGGAGTCCTTCGACCAAGCCACCGGATTCGATGCCTCGGATTTGGGAGCACCATCCGTAGTTTTTGAAGGATCGGTTGATGTTCACGGCCATGGCATAAGCCGCGTTGGACCAGCAATACTTGTTGCTATCGGCTGCAGCAGTGTCTTCCTCGAAAGCGAATGCTTCGACCGGACTGGTTTTCGAACCGTATGGGAGTCTTGCGAGAAATCGAGGCATGGCCAAACCGATGTATTTGGCATCGTCGGATTCTCTCAATGACCGCCAGCCCGCATATTCTGGAGTGGTAAAGATTTTGGAAAGGTCTCGTGGATTCGAGAGCTCTTGCCAGGAGTCCATTTGCATGACCGTGGGTGCTACACCGGTGATGAAAGGTGCATGGCAAGCGGCCGAGATTTTTGCCATTTCGCCGAGGAGTTCGACATCTTGAGGGCCATGGTCGAAGTGGTAATCGCCGACGATGCATCCGTAGGGTTCACCACCGAATTGACCATACTCTTCCTCGTACATTTTCTTAAAGATAGGACTTTGGTCCCACGCGGTGCCTTTGAATTTCTTGAGCGTCTTGTGCAGATCGCCTTTCGAGATGTTCAAAACGCGAATCTTGAGCATGGTGTCGGTTTCGGTGTTGTTGACCAGGTGGTGCAACCCGCGCCAAGCACCTTCGAGCTTCTGAAAATCCTCGTGGTGGAGGATTTGGTTGATTTGAGCACTTAGTTTAGCGTCTAGTGCTGCGATGATCGCTTCGATGGATTTCAAAGCATCATCGGAAACAAGATGGGTCTGAGAGAGGGCTTGGGCAGCTAGGGTTTTTACCGCAGCCTCAACGGCTTGATTGGCTTGTTCAGACTTGGGTCGAAACTCTTTTTGAAGCAATGCTGCAAAATCGTTGGGAGTGGTTGACTGAGCTGTCTCTTTCGACGCGCTGGTTGCATTAGGGTCAGAACTCATCGGGTTAGCTCCTGGTACGGTTAAGTTATTTGAAAAGTATTGGTAATTGGCCGGGATGTAAAGCTTGAGGGATGTTTGTGCGAGTAGAAAACTCAGGAATCCTTGGGAGCGGCCGTCAGCGACTGCATCAAAGCTGGATCGGCTAGGACTTTCGCGATGAGGGCTTCGGCCCCCTCTTTGCCGTCCATGTAGGTCATGAGGTTGGCTAGTTGCTCGCGTGCTTGGAGCAGTTTGTTGAGCGAATCGACTTTGCGAGCGATGGCCGCGGGTGAAAAGTCATCCATACTTTCAAAGGTCAGCTCGACGTTCAAATTGCCCTCTCCCGTTAGGGTATTGGGTACCGAGAAAGCGACCCTTGGCTTCATCGATTTGAGTCGTTCGTCAAAATTATCGACGTCGATTTCGAGGGCTTTGCGCTCGGCCACCGGTGCGAGTGGTTCTGCCGGAGTGCCAGAGAGATCTGCTAAGACCCCCATAACAAACGGCAATTCCACCTTCTTCTGAGCCCCATAGACTTCCACATCGTACTCGATTTGGACGCGGGGCGCACGATTCCTTGCGATGAACTTCTGCGAACTATCAGCCATCATTAGGTTCCTTGTGTAGGTATCCGGAATAGATCAGTTGCTCAGGCGAGCGTCAACATAGGTAACATACCAAAATTTCTAAGTCAAAATTTCTAAGTCAAAACTTCTCAGCCACTCTCGATGTCTTGTTCAGGTCCGCGAAGCGACTGGGCTCGATCGACCGAATCAGGAAGCAAGTCCTGAAGGATCTCGATAAAACTCTTGGAAGCCAGCCGCTTGGCGCGTCGAATCAGCATCGGCAGAGGGCTAGAGGGTTCGTTTTCTGCGTAATACGCGCAAACGCCATCGAGAGCCAGGATCGCCTCTTCACGGGTGCGGATCTTACCATCGAACTTGTAGACCACCGGCTGTGCCTCTGGATTGAGTTGGCCATCCTGGGCTTGCAAAGAGTTCGGATCAGCCGAACCGTTCGGTGATTCGGCTGGTGGCGGCTGGTAGTCTTTGCGGCTCTCTAGTTGCCTGACGACGGTCCGATGCATATCCGAAATGAGTCGGATAATCGGATCGAGACTCAGCGATTTGGAGGCACCTACTTTGTTGGTGACAGCTTCTTCGATCGCTTGGAGATTTTGCTCGATCGAATCGAGGGCTTCGGCTCTTTGGGTCAATTGCTCAAGGGGGACCTCGGCAAAGGCACCGCGAATGACCGTCATGGTCAATGCATCGGGGGTTTCCGATTTGGATTTGGAGTCTTTACCCTCGTTGCCCTCGCGGTGCAAGGCTGCCTCGATCTGGCGATAGGAAATCTTGCCGCTCAACATCGATTCGACCAGCGGCACGTCCCGCAGAGGTTTCAAAAAGGTGTCTTCATCGCATAGGATCGAAAGGGTGTTGACACGATAAGACGGATCGTTGTTGTCGTCTGCATCGAGCCCCGGGTAAATGCCATCCCAGTACCTCTCGACATATCCTCGGATCAGTTTTGTGCTGCCCTGAAAGCCTAGAAAACCTTCCAACGAAACAGAACTGGTCGCTAGAGCCAACGCCACACGCAAATCCTTCGTACGGCCCAATAGCTTTGTCGCTAACTGCCGAACCTTTTTCCAGTCAGGCGGTTGGGCAGCGACAATCAATGTCCCAATTTGTTGCTCGGGCTTATGCTGGTTGCTGCGCTCTAGTTCACCGAACTCAAGATCGTACTCAAGGTTCTCGCCGCAGGGCGATGATTCGGTGATAGGTTCAAGCAAATGTTCGATCTCAACAAGATCCATCGTTTCGACTTCTCGGAGTAAATGATCTACGTAAATGATCTACTACAGGCATGGTATTCAACGCATGTATCGAGTATGATTCTGGGGTTGAAGACACGAAATGAACGGCAAGCCCGGATCGGCTGATTTCACCTCTTTTCAGTCACAAGTGTAACGGATTCAAGGTGGGCTTGCAAAAAATTTCCTACCGACGAGAAAATCTCTTTTTTTGAGGGATCCGCAAAAAGCCAATTGGATTCGGCCAAATCGAGGGATACAATGATTCCCTGATGGTCGGATTGGAATTGTGCAAAAATCCCAAGTCCAATGAAATGCTAAGTGACCTAGGGGCACGATCCATTTTTGTGCATCACGGTTCGCATCGGAGCCACATATGACCAGCGTTAAACTCAAAACGCCGCTTGCCGATGATGTGCTGATCTTCCATCAAATGCAGTGTTTTCAAACGCTCAGCAAGCCCTTTGAGATCACTCTAGACCTACTTTCAAAAAACCCCAAAGTGGATCTTTCGAGCCTATTGGGAAAACCTATCGGTGTAAGATTCGCGTTTGATGACGGGCCTAAGCGTTACTTCCACGGACACGTAAGCCGTTTCTCCCAACTGGAACCGTTCCAGGACTACGCGCGATACCAGGCCCACTTGGTCCCATGGCTTTGGTTTCTCACCAAGCGAGCCGACTGCAGGATCTTTCAAGAACAATCGGTCCCTGAGATCGTCAAGAGCATCTTTGAAGATCACAATGCCTCCTCGATGGTCGATGATCGCCTGTCGGATAGCTACAAGCCGAAAACCTACTGCGTCCAGTACCGGGAGTCGGACTTTGAATTCGTTAGTCGTCTCCTGGAGAGCGAGGGGATCTACTACTTTTTTGAGCACTTTGAATCGAACCACAAACTCGTCTTGTCCGATGCCCTATCCTCTCATAAAACCTCCCCTGGATTCGAGTCGATTCTCGCTAAATCTGGTAAATCCAGGGACGCGAAATCTGTGTACTTTGATCAGTGGTTCGCATCCCAAGAAGTCTCGATCGGATCCTATGCCCTGAGCGACTTCGATTTCGAACGCCCCAAAACGGACCTGTCCGCTAAAAAGAATGCGAACAAGGCTTTTAGTCCTGCAGATAAAGAATGGTTCGACTTCCCTGGCCGATACCTCGATGCCGAAAGCGGTGCGTCTTATGCCACAAAACGCCTCCAGGAATTTCAGGTCAACAGCCAG
Organism: Pirellula sp.; assembly: GCA_021299695.1. Taxonomy (GTDB): domain Bacteria; phylum Planctomycetota; class Planctomycetia; order Pirellulales; family Pirellulaceae; genus JBKCUI01. The sequence continues at coordinate 14,016 of JAJTEK010000024.1, forward strand.
AGAGCCATCGGTCAAGGTAGTATCTGTGGGCTACAGGCAGGATTGCTCTTCAAACTCACCGACCACCCAAGGAATGACCAGAACCAAGAGTATCTGATCGTGGAATCTCAAGAGTACATCGCAAGTGGCAACCACCAAGCCGAAGAGGTGCAAGGAATCGCAAGCTGGAATTGTAGCGCATCGGTGATGCCCAGCAAAATACCATTTCGCCCCCCACGATTGACGCGAAAGCCGATCATGCTTGGCCCCCAAACGGCAATCGTTGTGGGAAAAAAGGACGAAGAAATCTGGACCGATAAGTTTGGACGCGTCAAGGTTCGATTTCATTGGGATCGTCTCAGCAAATCCGACGAGAAGAGCTCCTGCTGGATTCGTGTCTCCCAAGCTTGGGCAGGCAACTCCTGGGGCACGATTCACATTCCACGAATCGGCCAAGAAGTGGTTGTTTCATTTCTCGAAGGGGATCCCGATCAACCGATCATCACCGGTAGCGTCTACAACGCGGATCAAAACCCTCCCTATCCACTCCCCGACTCCCAAACGCAGTCAGGTATAAAAAGCCAAAGCACCAAGGGTGCCAACAGCAAGAATTTCAATGAACTAAGATTTGAGGACAAAAAGGACGCCGAGCTGATCTACCTTCACGCCGAACGTGACTTCGAACGAGTCGTTGAGAATAATGACTCTCTGAAAGTAGGTTTTGATAAGAAAACCGACGGCGATCAGGTCATCAGCATCCATAACAACCAAACGATCACCATAGGCAACAAGGATTCCAAAGTAGGTAGTCAAACCATCACCATTTGGAAAGACCGACTCGAAACCCTAGAAACCGGTGACTATAAATTGGTCGTCCAAAAGGGGATGCGGTCCGTGGAAATCAGCAAAGGGAACGATCAGTTGACCCTCGGCGAAGGCAATCGCATCGTTGATATCAAAAAGGGGAACCGCCAAACGGAAATCAAAGGCGATGACAAGCTGACACTGGCCTCTGGGGCCCAGACGATCAAGATTTCCTCAGGCGGTCAGACCGTCGAGGCTGCAACATTCATTTTGCTGAAGGTTGGTGGAAGCAGCATTAAAATTGAACCGGCATGTATCACCATCAAATCCGTTGCTATCAAGATCCAAGGCGATGCGAAAGTCGACATCAGTGCCCCGCTTACCAGTTGTAAAGGCGACGGAATGCTCACCCTCAAAGGTGGCATGACAATGATCAATTAACCCCAAGGTGCACACAGATGGCCAACGCAATCCTTAAGCTTATGGACGGTCCATGGATGGCAAGGCAATTCATTTTGCAACCCGGGGAAACAATTCGTGTCGGTAGTGGAGACCTCGCAGATCTATCGATTCCCGACGCTCGCCTTGCGCAACTGCAACTCGAGTTCGTATTGGCTAATGGTATTTGCCAATTGACAAATCTCGAACCGGCCAATGAGATGCTCGTCAATGGTAGCCTCTGCAAAACAGCAAATCTCAAGAGCGGCGATGGTATTCAAGTCGCAGGTGCCTTACTGAGCTTGACACTCCCGGATTCTTTTCAATCCCAGGTCGCGCTGCCACCAAATCACCCGCCTAAAAATTCACAAGACGGCAACGATACAAGCCCCCCGAAAGAGACTCTAGGTTTGCACGAGCTTGTCGAAGCGTTGGGTTTCCCGGCGGACGTTTCATCGATGCTAACCCAAAGCGACACCACTACTTCTTTTTTAGAAAAACTTGTGGCTGCCAATCAGCACGCGAGTGCCATCCTGCTTATCGCTTCGAGTCTTCCGAAAGACCAAGCTTTGCAATGGGCAAGAAGAACTCTTGAAGACCTCCAGATTGGTTCCAAAACTTCTTGGGAAGCCAATAGGATGGAACAAATCGATCGCTGGATGGAAGACCCCAACGACACGATGCGCCGAAGCGTCCATGAAATGGTTTCGTCGGATGATTTCCAGAATCCTTGGAGTTGGTTGGGCCTTGCAGTTTTCTGGGGCGGCAAGAGCATCGCTCCGCCGGATTTACCGGATGTCCCGCCCGATCGATTCTTGTCATCAAAAGGGATCTATGCCGCATTGCAAATCTGCGCCCTACAAGATCCCAAAAATGCAATTAGCAGATACCTCCACATGATCCAGACTGGAATCGAGCTGATCAAGTAAATGCGATAAACCGATGTTTTGTCCCGAATCACGCGGACCGATGCTTCAGTGTTGCTTGCCGTATCAGAACCATCATCATCTTTCGCGAACCCGGGGTGTTTGCTACCGGTTTAATCGAAGAAGAGTACGGAATGAAGGGTTTTCGTATCGACACGAAGTCTTGCAATTGGGGACCCATGCGTGGACTACGATCTGTTTGCGATTTGGCCAAAACACGACTTTGACCCACAAGCTCAGAGGCACTTATTAAATCAGCAAGTGAAAATGGATGATCGATTGCAAGAGGATGCTGACTACCTTCAACGAGTTAGATCCATGGCGAGCTTCGACAAACGCCTACAAGACCCTAGACCCCAACCAGCGAGGCAAATCTTCGAATACCTAGAGCACCATCGTTTTGGAGACGTAAGTGCGAGAGTTATGTTTGTAAAAACATGCCTCAACACAGAGATTCAACGCAAAGGTGGTAACGCAGTCCATCATAATGATGAAGCTGGAAATAAAGCACTTGCAAGGCCCCTTATCGAATGCTTTCCCCTAATCGCATTCGTTCCAGAGGAAGGAATCGCCCTCATTGAAGACCTCGCCGATTTCAATGACTTGGTGGTCTACGCGTGGGATCATAGGTATACCGTTAACATCAAAGAGAATTGGTATACTCAAACGTTTCCGCGTATGTCGTTGAGTGTACGTATAATCGCAAGGAATCGGCAGATTGAACAATAACGATTCGACATTCTAGACTATGGATCGGGCTGTTTTGCAGTTGAGCTGTTTTCGCGTTCTTGACAAAAAATTCTGATCGTCACCTCTTTTTGCATATTCGAGACTTCCTCCTGTCTTAACTGAAGTTGAGCTGATCGACTTGGTGTTAACTGTAGTGTGAGTTTTACCGTCTCCCCTATGACTAAGCCCTTGGGCTTGGTTTCATTTCTCGTATTACTATCGTCAAATATTGGTCTCATGAGGGAAGTCATGTAGTCGATGACTCGCGTTTGGAAACCTGATTTCGTTAAATCTTTGGAGCCCCCCCGTGGTTCGGATTGTATCGTGGATAGACAAGAGTGAGAGTACTCATAAAGTCTTATACCATCCTCGATCTCGCGCGAACGCTGGACTAAGAATGGCTGATCAGACGCCCCATTCGGCGATATGCTATACGACTCCCATGTAAGTTGTTGCATAGGATCCACGAGAGAAAAGTTTTCGAAGGGCCTCAGTGGTTTTTGGATAGTCTCTGAGTTTCCGCTAAAGTCCGCTTTCGTTTCATCTGGATCAGAAATTGTTACCGCCTCGTGTCCAAGCGCATCTGTTGGCATGCCCTGAGGCTCACGCGAGATTTCTGGAGTAAACCACTTAAGGAAAATTTTGCCGGAGGAGTCAGCTGTAATCAGCGCACACTGACAAACCCCAGTTTCCAAAGGATACTCATTGTAAAGAAACTTGATGTCGGTCACACGATCCTTGTGGTCTTCAAATTGCAATAACTCGATTGGTTTGGACGTCGCTTCGTACCAATCCGATATCCGGATCAATTTCCGTTCGAAATGGACCAACCGCTTACCATCTGGAGAAACCAGGAATTTCTCAGCGGATACCTCTCGAGTCTGTGGCTTATAATTCGGATCGGACAGATTACTCATGAGGAACTGATCAATACGATCGGCTCTGCTGACGTAAAGAACTTTCGAATCCGACGAAAAACAGAGATCAAAACAAGGTTCTCCTGGGAATAGCAGCCTGCATTTCCATACGCTCTTTTCTTCAGTAGTATCCCTTGTGTACAAAATCGTTTCTTGCGTCGAAGCGATCGCAAACGCCAACCCATCTTTGGAGATGCAAACTTTATTGATTTCCCCCGAAGGAATCATTTTTTCAAAATCTTGTTGATCGATCACTGACTTTATCAACCGATACCTATTGCTGATTTTCTGATAGACCTGCATTCCAGCTTTCTGTCCGAACACGATAAGTTCATTTGGGACTACAGGATTGAAACACAAATAAACGGAATCCTCGGAATCTAACGTCACCGACTGGAAAGGTATCCATCGATCGCCCATCGATTCCCAAATGCGAAATCTACCGTCATCAAGACCTGCAGCCATATTTCTTACTTCGATCGATCGGTCTGAATCTCGGTGGGACTCACTGATCGAAAGAGACGCTAGCTCCGTCGACATTTCGAAAATGCCTTTTGAAAAATCAGATTCGTCTTCATTTTTATCTCCATCCAGGTTTACCAACCTGCCACCGCTACCACCAACCACAATTATCGTGTTGGATGTGTCAGACAGGTTGGTTAGCAATCCGTTAGCGGCATAGGGCAGCTTCAAACCAATCAGCTCGTGATCGTAGGATGCCTGTTTCTTCGTAAGCCGAATGAGCTTTTGTGCAATATCCGACAACCCTTTGTTGGCGTCATTGGAATCCAAGATTCCCACAATCGAACCATCAGAATGATTGAATTCAAGGTCGATAATCTTTAGGATTTCATTTGACTGGACAACACGGCTCAGATTACCTCGGTTTGTCTGCTCTACATAGGTGGGATCGTTGTGATCGTAGCAAGCGATAAGTAGATCATCATCGCTCCTGACTTCACTAAAGCCTAGAAAAAATTTCGAGGATCCAGTCGAAACAGTCATGGATGTCACGTTTGGAGGCACATGAATATCAAATTCAACCTTTTCTGAATTGAACCCCCGCTTCTGAATGATTCCATCTTCGGTAGCAACAAGCACCGATTTATCTCCATCCACAAAAAACACATCAACTAGGCCGCTATTGCTCAAGGACCATGTGTGTTTGTGTTCAATCGCTAGCGTTGTTCGATTGAAGGTAAAAAAATGCAAATCACCCTGGTCGTCACCGATTGCAACCTGCGTAGCATCCTCAGAAATCGCTACACACGTCGCATCGCTTGTTGACCGATCCAGATCACCGTTGGAATCGGTTGGTGGAATTGCGCTAGGAACGGGAACCCTGACAAAAGCACTTTGACTTTCTACCCAGATCGAGCCAAGACTACCCGCTTGACTACTCCCCGTGACAAACACTTGAGGTTCGTCTTCTGTCCATTGGCTGACTGCAACGACGCCTCGTGCCCCCGTGGCCCTTAGCACTTCGGACTGAACCATTCGTTCTCGATCCCAGATGCAGGTGGTATCGTCTCCTCCGCTGGTAATCAGTTGCTTTCCTCCACCGAACCAAACAGCCGATTTCGACTCAAAGGCATGACCCTCGGGTCTAAGCACGTTCGCTGAAGCATTAGGAGTTGAAAAATCCCAAGCGATCACACTTGCGTCTGAAAACCCCGCAGCAACCCATCGCCCATCGCTCGATGTAGCAACGGACCGAATAGCCCCCGGATTCCTTAACAAGAAGCTGTCTGAAAAACGATCTTCTCGCAGACCTTGTAATTGGGTCGGGAAATTATACTTTAGGATGTCCCAAAAACGAAACTCCCCAGATGCCACACTGAGTAGCTCAAACTTGTTTACTCGAAATTGGCAAGCATCGACCGGATGTGTGTGCCCTCTCAAAACCTTGATAAGTTCGAGTGCATCGTTTGACACCTTCCAAACCCTGATTGTCTGATCGTTGCTACCAGTAGCAATGAAAAGCCCTGGTTTTGACTCCGACGAGCCGTCGAGTCGGTGTTCGAATGAGCCGACGGCGATCGACAGAATGCTTCCATCATGACTATCTAGGTCGTCATTTCGAATGTAAGAAAAGGCATTTCTTTGTTCAACCGCCTGCCGTTTGACAGTTTCCTCCACTCTCTTTTTCGAAAGCGGTGCATCAGACAGTTTTCGTATGAGCAATCGGCGATCTAATCCTCCAGAGATCACTTTCTCTCCATCGGGAGTAAATGCGACGCTGTATACCGGTCCCTCGTGATCGTCAAACCTTCCAAAGTATTCCCAGCGATTGCGATTAAACTGCCAAATTCGAACGATTCCGTCCCCGCATCCAGTTGCAATGTACCTCGAATCGTTCGAGAAAACTGCATGATAGACAAAGTCGCCTTTTAAACAAGGTAGATCCGTGCACCTCTCTGGTACTTCATTACCTGACTGCCAGGTGCACGCGATGACTTGTGCCTTTGAATCCGATCCGCTAACTAAAATCCAGTTACTGTCCTTTGAAAAAACAATGTTTTTGCAGGATTCGGTCATCAATTCAATGGATTCAGTGTGCTCATTGGCAAAGGTTGGAAAATGTTTTTCCGGCGTTTCGTCTGACCCTACCCTGCGGTGCACACTCAAGAGTAGGTTTTTCGAAACCCCTGTACCGCTTCTTCGCAAAACGACGGCCAAGAATTCCCCGCTGGCTGAAATCGCCGAAGTAATAATGACAGTCGATGGGTCCGTACGTTCGAAAATCTTAGCACGTCGAACTGCTTTCCCTTGGCCAAGTGCTGGATCAACATCCTCCGTCGCATAGATAGCATCATCGCAAATCGCAAGAAATCCTACAGCACCTGGCGCGATCAGCGACACGCTTTCAACACTAGACATGGCAGCACCTTCTACTTTGAAGGTGTTTTCTTGGGATTGCTCTCTTAGTTTGCTTAGCATCCAATATTCGATATGACGGTCATGATTGATCGATCCAAGCGTTTCGTTTGCATCATTGAACTCATTTCTCCCAATTTGCTCATTCGCTAAGCGAATGTTTGCAATATAGGAGGATTTTTCCGCTCGCATAGCTTCCTGCCGTGCACGATATCCATTTTTCAAAGCTTCCATTGCGGATTTTTGAGCAGATCTTTGTTGATCAAACGCGTTGTTTCTTTCCCGCTCGATATCATTCTTCGACTCGATGGTGTCGAAGTTCCAAAAAACCATTGCCACCAAAAACCCGATTGTAAGAAAAAATACCAGGCTCGACATGGACAATGCCAAAAGCCTCCAGATGCGTGAGCGACTCTCACGCTTTTCACGTTGTTTAATTTTTCGACGGATATTTCTAATCAAGGCGATCTGTTCGTCATCGTTACCATCGAGAAGACTCAAGCCATTCGTGTAGTCCCCCTGAGATAAACAGTATTGAGCGTGAGCAATTTTTGCTTTGCGCAAGGCGTCCGTGGCCGATTGATTCCCAGTCCATATCCTCAAGGCTTCAAGAAATGCGAATCGCGATTGAGAGTAAAGATCTGGTGAGGATTCCTCAATCGCTTGCGCAAGGTATCGCGTTCCTTGATCGGTCAGGCGTATGCTCTCGACATGCGACTGATAAGCTCTGATCGCCTCTTGGAATTCTTTCACCGTAGCGAACCGGTCCTTGGGATCTGTCGCTAGAGCTTTATTTGCAATGCTGATTAGCTCACCCGATTGGATAGGATCTACTATTTGATTCAATCTGATTTTTTCCAAAGCATCGACTAAATCGGTGGCTTGTGGATGGGGCGGAATACCTTCGATCATTTGATACAGTACTGCACCGAGCAAGTAGATATCGCTATGGACGCCTAAATCTGTGTAGATACCCGAAGCCATCTCAGGGGCCATGTAGGCTGGTGTGCCTGCAAGCGCGCGCTCTTGGCATTCAGAATGGTCATCATTATCGGCCGGGTTCTTAATCGCTATCCCCCAGTCCATCACCACAACCTCACCAAACTCGCCAACCATCACGTTTTCGGGCTTGATATCGCGGTGCAGATGTCCGTTGGCGTGAGCAAACGCAATAGCATCGCAAACCTTCAATAAAACCTCAATCTTTTGCTCGAGAGATTGAGCTTTCAGCAGTTGCAACCATGATTTTCCGCGAACATACTTCATCGTGTAAAAGGGACTACCAAATTCATCCCGACCAAGCTCATAGATTGATATGATGTTGGGGTGGTTCAGTTTTCCTGTAACCTGCACCTCCGACACAAACATTCCATCAATGAGATTTGTATCGGTTGATGCATCGCGTTTAGGATATTTTAACGCTATTTCGCGTCCTAATGAAGTTTGCTCGGCAAGCCACACCCTGCCCATGTTCCCTTCACCAATAATGCTCGTCAATCGATATTCGGTTTGAAATCCAGTATCATTGCTTGTCTGTTTAACAAGCCGAGTTGGCAGTTTCGCGCTAGAGTGCTTTGAAACTGAGTCGAGGTGACGATGACTTATTGTCTCTCCGTGTGCAAAAGCCGTGCTCTGGTCTGCGTTGTCCAAAATCGGTGGGTTATCCGGTTTTGGATTTGTACTCCCAGAGTTCATTCTAGAGCAAACCCGTTCGCCATCTAAATGCTCGGTAGGTGAACCTGCCTCGAGAAACGTACCACATCTTGGGCAGCGCTCCTGAAAATCGTTCTGGGTTTTAACGATACTCTGACAGGTGGGACACTGTAAATTAGTAGGCATATACTTCCAATCGATTGACAAAAGCAAATAGATTGCCAGGGAATGCTAATTTAACGATCATTATACTGATCCTGACTGTTTTCCAAAGGTACGCTCCTTGCCTGACCGTCCTTGATAATCACATCGAGAATGATCCTGTCGGAACTCCTAATCGTAAAGGTCTCAAGTTGATTTGGTACTAGGTCCTCACGCAGAAGTACTTGATAACGATTGTCAGGAAGCCGCTTAAAGAGTTCAGGAAGTTTTTTAAGATCGTACGCTTGGTATTCGTCTGTATCTTTGTTGTTTTTTAAGAGAATTGCATCCCGTTTATCATCCCTTCCTGATTCGGGAGAGACCTCCGCAATCAAATAAATTCTTTTCGTTTTCTGTGTAACTTGTACGCTCGAACTAATGCTCCGATCGATATTCAAAATAATACTCGATCTTGAAATCACCGGTGCAGTGTCGACCTGTAGCCGAGGTCGCTGTGGCACCACGATGGTGGATGGTTGTGGGATAGCGACAGCGAAGACAGGAAGAGTCGAGATTACCGGGATGATGACTGACGATTGATACTTTTGGTTTGTGAGAAGGCTACTGCCTTTTTCATTCAGCACAATAGTGCCTTTTGCCAAATCGGATACTCTCAATTTGACGATGATGTCTTCGCTTGGATTGAGTGCATTCGGATGGACCAAGTATCGATGCATGAACATTGAAGTTTTGTTGGGATAAACAACACTTTCTGGACCATTACCTTTACCTGCCCCCCAATCCAATTCGACTTTCAATCCACTGGCCATCACCTTCCCAGGTTCACCGTGCGGCTGACCATCGGTTAATTCCAATTGGATCTCCGCTTGCAGAAGCCGGTTCGGTAAGTTCCGTAACGATTTTGTCTGCTTTTGGTCGATTACGCGAGTATCATTAGGGTTTGATTTATCTTGGTAATTGAGAAAGCTACCAAATACGTATCCACTCTCGGTTGCTAAAATAGCGTGATTTTTAATGTTTAGAACACTTTTAGCATCGATCTCAATCCGACTAGCCTGTATGTTTCCTTCGATACTGATCTGTTGAGCATTTAAACGTGCAAGCGTTCCTGCGTGGATGACCACAACATCAATCGAATCGGTTTCCATTACCTTGATGGAGCCCGCTTTGCTTTTCGCATCCAAGACGCCGACGGTCGTCTTTACCGAAACATTGTCCTGAGCCTCGATCATCAATCGCACCGCAGTGATGAGACCATTATCACCGGTCATCACCGATTTTGCATAGATCTCGGCTCTCCCAGGCGTGTTCATCAAAACGTATTCCAAAGATCCAATTTCCTTGATCGCAATATCGCCTGCTTGGCTCTTGGCATCCATGCGTCGAATAGCCGTCGATAGGTTGATTGCGCCCTGAGCGACTACAGTCAATTGATCCGCAGTGATGAGACCATTCTTACCGGTCATCACTGACCTTGCGATAAGCTCCGCTTGCTCGGGGGTCACGAGCGAAACGATCGTGATCGCATCTCCTGCTACCACTTTAGCTCCTCGGGCCGCGTCCAATCGATCGATTTGAATCGAATCGGTTTCAACGACCTTGATCGAGCCCGTTTGACTTCTTGCATCCAAGGTGCCGATGGTCGTCGTGACCGAAACATTGTCCTGAGCCTCGACTATCAAACGATCCGCAGTGATCGAACCGCCCTCAACGGTCATTACTGACTTTGCGATAAGCTCCGCTTGCTCAGCAGTCACTAGCGAAACGATCGTGATCGCATCTCCTGCTGTAACAGTTGCACCAAGGGCTGCCTCGAGACGATCGATCCTGATCGAATCGGTTTCAGTGACTGTGACGGAACCTTCCGAACTACGAGCATCCAAGCTAGCGATGGTAGTCCGCACATCCACTTCCTGATCCGCGGCGATCGTTAATCGATCGGCTTGGATCGATCCGTTTTCGATGGTCTTCACCGATCTGCCCCTGAGCTCTGCTGCCTGAGGTGTCACTAGTGAAACGATCGTGATTGCATCACCTGCCGTAACGCTGGCACCAAGGGCCGACTCCAGACGATCGATCTTGAGCGAATCGATTTCGTTGACCGTGATGGAACCTTCCGAACTACGAGCATCCAAGCTAGCAACGGCAGTCCGTACATCCACTTCCTGTTCCGCCGCAATCGTTAATCGATCGGCTTGGATCGATCCGTTTTCGATGCTCTTGACCGATCTACCCCTGAGCTCTGCTGCTTGAGGTGTCACTAATGAAACGATCGTGATTGCATCACCCGCTGTAACGCTGGCACCAAGGGCCGACTCCAGACGATCGATTTGAATCGAATCGTTTTCAGTGACGGTGACGGTTCCTTGCAGGCTACGAGCATCCAAGCTAGCAACGGCAGTCCGTACATCCACTTCCTGTTCCGCCGCGATCGTTAATCGATCCGCTTGGATCGATCCGTTTTCGATGCTCTTTACCGATCTACCCCTGAGCTCTACTGCCTGAGGTGTCACTAGTGAAACGATCGTGATTGCATCACCTGCGACCACTTTGACCTCCCGGGCAGCGTCCAAGCGATCGATTTGAATCGAATCGTTTTCGACGACCTCGATCGAGCCCGTTACACTTCTCGCATCCAAGAAGCCCATGGTCGTCGTGACCGAAACATTGTCCTGGGCATCGACTAGCAATCGATCCGCAGTGATCGAACCGCCCTCAACGGTCATTACTGACTTTGCGATGAGCTCCGCTTGCTCAGGAGTCACGATCGAAACGATCGTGATCGCGTCTCCCGCTGTAACGCTGGCACCAAGGGCCGACTCCAGACGATCGATCCTGAGCGAATCGGTTTCAGTGACTGTGATAGATCCTTCCAAGCTACGAGCATCCAAGCTAGCGACAGTCGTCGTGACCGAAACATTGTCCTGGGCATCGATCAGCAAACGGTCCGCAGTGATCGAACCACCCTCTACGTTCATCACTGACTTTGCGATGAGCTCCGCTTGCTCAGCTGTCACTAGCGAAACTACCGTGATCGCATCTCCTGCCGTAACGCTGGCACCAAGGGCCGACTCCAGACGATCGATCCTGATCGAATCGGTTTCCATTACCTCGATCGAGCCCGTTTCACTTCTTGCATCCAAGATGCCGATGGTCGTCGTGACCGAAATATTGTCCCGGGCCTCGACTATCAATCGATCCGCAGTAATCGAACCGCCCTCAACGGTCATCACTGACTTTGCGATGAGCTCTGCTTGCTCAGCAGTCACTAGCGAAACGATCGTGAGCGCGTCTCCCGCGACCACTTTGACCTCCCGGGCAGCTTCCAAGCGATCGATAACAATTGAATCGGTTTCAACGACCTCGATCGAGCCCGTTTCACTTCTCGCATCCAAGACGCCGACTGTCGTAGTCACCGAAATATTGTCCCGGGCCTCGAGTATCAATCGATCCGCAGTGATCGAACCACCCTCACCGGTCATCACTGACTTTGCGATGAGCTCTGCTTGCTCAGGAGTCACGAGCGAAACGATCGTGAGCGCGTCTCCTGCGACCACTTTGACTCCCCGGGCAGCTTCCACGCGATCGATAACAATCGAATCGGTTTCGACGACCTCGATCGAGCCCGTTTCACTTCTTGCATCCAATCTACCGACAGTCGTCGTGACCGAAACATTGTCCTGGGCCTCGACTATCAATCGATCCGCGGTGATCGAACCACCCTCACCGGTCATCACTGACCTTGCGATAAGCTCTGCTGCCTCAGGAGTCACGAGCGAGACGATCGTTAGCTCGTCTCCTGCGACCACTCTGACCTCCCGGGCAGCGTCCAATCGATCGATAAGAATCGAGTCGGATTCGTCGATCGAGATGTCACCGGCGGAACTTGTAGCGGTCAAACTTTTGACACTGCTGCGAATAAAGATGTCGTTTGCAGCATGGACACTGAGATCATGTGCTGCGATCCGGCCCAATCCACCGATTATCGAGCCTCCCGAGTTCATTTCCAGTGAGAGCAATCCTGTATTTGCGATAATGCTTCTATTCACATAGATATCGCCCGCAGCCACCAAGGTGAGTTTTGCATGGGCCGTTAGGTTCACAATAAGATCCTGGTCAATCCAAATGTGTCCAGATTGACTGCCAGCACTCTCTGACAAACCGGTCGAAACAGTGACATTCAACCCAGACTCTAGAGCGGCGACGATATCAAGGACATCGATTCGTGATGCCTCTTGAGAAGGAATAAAGGTCCCTGGTAATTCGTTTCCGGGGGAAGTAATGGTTATGTTATAGGGGTCGATTAACCAAACTCCATGATTTCCACTTGGTGAGTTAGCAAGCACTCGAATGCTACCTACATCTAGTACACCGCCAGAGGACGTCTCGATAAAGCCGCCATAGCCACAGATGCTATGTGAGGAAGCGGATAGAAAACCATGGACAGATGCGTAAAAATCCCCCCAGACGACAATATTCCCACCTCTTCCCGACTTGGATGCATCGGCCAGTACTGCGGCTTGGTGACCAATCACAACCGAATGCGAGTTATCGATGGACTTGTCCTGGCCCATCGGCCCCCCCCCGATATAAACAGTTCCGCCACCCGAGCTACCGGTTGCATCGATCGTTGCAGTGCCCACTAACACAACTTTCTGGCCCATTAAACGCACCTGACCGCCCAGACCAATAGTTTCTGGATTCGCAACATTGATTTGGCCTGAAAGCTCCAAGTAACCCGTCCGACTCGCGTCCAAGAAAACCTGTCCACCACTGCTCTGGATTGTACCTTGCTGTATAATAGAATTAGAGGAAATTTCGATCAGTCCAGAATCAGCGATTTTCAAAAGGCCCGTCTGAAGTAACGAGTAATCGCTAGATGAATTGAGTTCAAATTGCTTTACCTCTTTAAGATTGAGATTCATTACAGTTATGTTCGACGACTGTCCTTCATTTGTCGGCGATTTTCCGAATTCCATCCTTACTAACTGTGACGTTGAATCCCATGAAAAACCCCGACTATTCGCTACAAAGGACCCTTCAGGAGTGAATGCCCCCTGGGCAAGATAAATGGATGCGTCATCTCGATAGCTACCTAATTCGTACTCGTAGGCCGAATCTTGGAAATAAACATCGAGTGCGTCGGTTTGGACAAGGCTGTTAACAAACTCGATATTACGATATGTTATGTCAAGGGAGGTGCTCTGCGAATAAAGTAAAATCCGTCCAACACCATTACCGAAATCCCATTGACGAAGCGAGCCTCCGAAATCCAAGTCTTCAAGGATTATGGTGTCAAAGCCGCTCCCGCCATCTATGGAAATAATTGTGCGTTGGTCAAGTAGGACCGATAAATCAATATGGAAATTGTCATTATCATCGTTTCCATTTGATAGTGAATTCCAGGGATCAAGATCTGTGCTAATAAGTCCCTGTGACTCTTGTTTGATAGGTGGCCCAGCGTCATGACGATAGTCAATTTGCGTTTGGAGAATTGACTGTGTTAGATCTGCGTCTAAAGACTGAATGGCACCTGGTTGGGGACCCTCGCAGTCCAACAAAGCTCGATTCTCTAATTGAAACACCCGAAGTTCTGGCAGTGAACTGTCATCGGGGTGACTTAGAGGATGTTCTCGAAACAACACTTTACGGAGAATACGGGCGATTTTCATGGCGTGAAGAGACCAGCTAAGGGTTTGTTCTGTGGGCGATAAAAAAGCACTTCTTCGGTTTCGCACGGGAAAATTGAGCTTGGTTTGGAAAGTCGTGTGCCCTACTCTTCCGTTAGATAAGTATACATGATTCGTACGCAGTCGCAGGAAAAATGAGGTTCCTGATCAGCTATTCCGAGGGTTACCAAGTGTCCAAGTAGATTGATTCCACGAGGAAGAGAATCTTTTTGAACGCCCGGCCTAGCGGCTCGCCCTGTCTCCAGATCTGGACAGCTACCCTACAATAGACTGGTCACTTACCCGGCCAACACCCGCCAGACCGCTAATATCCAGGCCGGCAGCACCAGACCGGCAAATAACGAGGGACCTATGCAAAAACGAACCGACATCGGCGGGATTATCCACGTCTACCAAAAATACAATCCGACGGAGTTTCCTAGTCCGTTGGCAGAGCCCGATACGGACCTCGTCTCCAACGCCTTCGAGCACGCCCTAGCTTACGGGAATTACCGCGAGCTGACCGAAGAGGAACTCGCCCGAGCCATCGAGTTAGACCCAAGCCAAATCTCGGGCCTTGGACCGAGCATCGATGCACTGCGTGCCATGCTCATCGAACGCAAGCAGAAAATTTTGGAAACCTTCCAAGTCGACGGGTTGGACAAAAAAGCCAACGACCGCTTCGAAAAAATCGCCCGTAAGACCCGACCGCCCGCGAAGCTCAAAGGCATGTTCGATCGAGCGATCCGTCAATCGCAGATCTATCTGCTCGAACAGATTTGGTACCAATCCGACCGAAGCGATCCGGATTTCGCCCAAGATGTCTTAAAGACGATGGAAGCATTGTCGGATCGCTACCAGATCGATGAGTTGATCGGCAAATACGTTTTTACCGGACGCCAAAAAGTCGATATCCCCCAAGCGATCGAGCTCAAGAAGGAACTCGAACAGATCGACGAGTTGCTCAAACAACTCGACGAGGCGTCCAAAACCGCGCAGATCGGCTTGATCGACATGGAGGCTCTCTCCAAGTACACCCAGCCGGGCGATTTGAATGCCCTTGAGGAGATCCGCGAACAGATCCGCAACGTCGTCCGAGAGATGGCCGAGCGCCAAGGCCTCGATCGCAACGAATCCGGCTCGTTCCGCTTGACACCAAAAGCCTACAAGACCTTTCAAGCCAAACTGCTTGAGCGAATATTCTCCGATTTGGAAGCCAGCCGCAGCGGGCGGCACACCGGACGAATCGTCGGCGATGGGAGTGTCGAGCTCCCCTCAACGAAGGCCTATGAGTTTGGCGATTCGATCGCCAACATGGACATCGTCCAAACCGTCACCAATGCGATGCTCCGCAGGCCCGACGAACGACCCGTTCGATTGCGCAGCGACGACATCGAAGTGTTCAAGACCCGCAATAGTCCCAAGTGCGCCACGGTGGTCGTTATGGACATGAGCGGCTCGATGCGACATGACGGGCAGTACATCAACGTCAAACGAATGGCTTTGGCGCTTCATGGACTCATCAGCTCCGAGTACCCAGGCGATTTCCTCCGATTCGTCGAAATGTACTCCTTTGCCAAACTCCGGCCAGCCGGGGAAATCATCGACTTGATGCCCAAGCCCGTGACGATCCACAATCCAGTCGTCAGGCTCAAGGCCGACATGAGCGACCCGCGTATCAGCGAAGTGGAGATCCCCTCGCACTTTACCAACATCCAGCATGCGCTGCGATTGGCTAGGCAAAATCTCTCGACCGTTGACACCCCCAACAAACAGATCATTCTGATCACCGATGGGCTTCCGACCGCCCATTTCGAAGAGCAAATGCTCTACCTTTTGTACCCGCCCGATCCGAGGACCGAGCAACAGACCATGCGAGAAGCGATCCAGTGTGGACGCGACGGTATCACCATCAATTTGTTTCTGGTTCCTAGTTGGTCGCAATCCGAGGAAGACATCCGCTTTGCGCACCGCATGGCCGAGCAGACCAAGGGGCGGGTGTTCTTCACCAGCGGCAACAACCTCGATCGCTTCGTCCTGTGGGATTACGTCCATCGCAAGCGAGAGATCCTCGGTTAATCCTACCGCTAATCCTACCGCTAATCCTACCGCGCCCCCCCAACGGGTGCCTGGAATCAGACGATGCGCATATCTCAAGAAAATAACCACCTGTCGCCAGACAGTGGAGACCTTACTCGCACCGCCGTCGAACCGCTTGGCTCTCTTTGGTTCACGACCGAAGCGACCTGCCGGGATCCAAGGATCTGAAGAGACCGATCTATCGGATCACTTGCACGACGGAAACAAAGTCCTTAGGCTAAAGACCGTCTGTTTCCAATTTCACTTTCTCACTGCAGCGATCCAAGCTATGGCTAAACGAATTCGTCCACTTCTGGGTGCAGCGATGCTGGGTCTTGCGATGCTCTACCCATGGAGTTGGCCTGACTGCTGTGCCCGGGCCGATTGGCCCGGCTTGCTCGGCCAAAAACGCGATGGCTTTAGTTCAACCTCTGTCACTCTTGCGGATCACTCCAAAGCTCCACCGAAAATTCGGTGGGAACTCGATGCGGGGCAAGGCTACGCGGGAGCAGCCATTACCGAAAATCTAGTGGTTCTGTTCTTCCGAGATGGCCAGGAAGACATCCTACAAGCCGTTTCGCTCGACAAGGGAAATACGATTTGGAAAACAAGCTTCCCGGCCACTTATCAACAAGGGATCGATCGAGATACCGGTCCGCGCAGCGTCCCGCAGATCGCCCAAGGAAAAGTCTTTGCCTACTCGGCCGCCGGAACGCTCCACTGCGTCGATCTCCAAGATGGCCACAAACTCTGGTCCCGGGAACTTCGAAAAGACTACAATGCTGAAGACGGGTACTTCGGCGCAGGCAACAGTCCTCTGATCGTCGACACGTCGGTGATCGTCAACGTCGGCGGACGCAAGAAAGGTGGAATTGTTGCGATCTCGATCGCCGATGGCAAAACCCTCTGGGCGAGCACAGATGCCGATGCCAGCTACGCTTCGCCAATCCTCTGGAAACAAGACCTCGTCGTTCCGACCCGCTTGGCCACCTATGGATTGAACCCAGTCGATGGTTCCGTCCGATGGCAAATCCCTTTCGGACAACGCGGACCGACGGTCAACGCAGCTACCCCGATCATCACCCAAGAGGACCAACTGTTCCTAACATCCAGTTATGGCATCGGCTTTGTCATGGCCAAGCAAGTGGCAGGCTCCATCGAAATCGTTCAAAAAGGGGATTCGATTTCTAGCCAATACGCCACTCCGGTCTGTGTCGGTAGAAACCTCTTTGGAAGCGACGGACGGGAGGATGGCGGAGAAACCGATTTTCGATGCATCGATGGCAAAACCGGTACAACGGTCTGGACCAAGTCCGGCATGCCGATCTGCCATACCATCGCGATGCGCTCGGAGGCCCCTAACCCCAAGGAAAATCAGGGCGTGAACCTGCTCCTGGTCGGAATCAACGGGAAATTATGGCACTTGCCCGCCTCCCGAGAGGGCTTCAAGCCGGCTTGGTCCACGCAGCTCCCGGAGGGAAAATACCGCGCTTTGCCTGCGATGAGCAAAAATTTGCTTGTCGTCAGGACCTCCGGCGGTTCCAATTCTAAGTGGCGTTGTGTTGAACTCTAAGCGTTGATTGGCAAGCTTAGTTCAGCCGACGGCTCCGAAGCGAACCTGCGGCTAATACTGCGGCTAACACTGCGGCTAATACTGTGCCTATTACTGCGGCTAACACTGTAGCGATGAGTGAAACGACCCCTCAAGACCCTCCACCTGGCAACCACCCGACGATGAGGCATCTGATCGGCTCATCGCTCCTGAGTCTTTTGGTCGTCCTAATCCTGCTTATCGTGCTCCGCTTTCTCTTGCCCCCCATGCTCGAGTTCTCCAGGTACTCATGGCACCGAGGACACCTGCGGGCCGAATACGAGCAGTCGGGCCAAAGGCTCGAAAAGATCTCCCTCGAAGGGCTCTCCGAAGTGTCTCGATGGGTTGCCAAGCGGGCTCAACCGAGCGTCGTGCACATTACCGTCTCGAACCAGCAACCCCTCAATGCGACGCTCAGCCGCAAACCCAAGGACACTGTACCTAGGACCGGACCGAACCGCGAGACGCGTTTGAACTCCGAGAGCATTCTCGATGGCCTCAGCCCCAGCGGCCAAGGCAGTGGCGTGATCGTAAGCGACGAGGGACACATCCTGACCAACCACCATGTCCTCAACGGTGGAGTCGACATCACCGTCTATCTTGCCGACCAGCGGATCATCCAAGCTGAAATCATCGGCGTGGATCCAACTACCGACCTAGCACTCCTGAAAATCGACGCCAAGGACCTTCTGCCGATCGACTGGGGGGATAGTGACACCACGGAAATCGGCTCGCCCGTTTGGGCCATCGGAAGTCCCTTTGGCCTGACCGGATCGGTCTCTTTCGGAATCCTCAGTGGCAAGCATCGTGTCGATCTAAACGCCAATCCTCAATACCGCAGCTCTCGCGAACGGATCTCCTCGAGGTACTCAGATCTGATGCAAAGCGACGTAGCGGTCAATCCAGGCAACAGCGGTGGACCGCTGGTCAACGGCCGAGGCGAACTCATCGGTATCAACACCGCCATCGTCGGGGAAACCTATCGAGGTGTTAGCTTCTCGATCCCCTCGAGCGTCGCGAAAACCGTATACGAGCAACTGATCCAACACGGACGAGTTTGCCGCGGCTGGCTAGGGGTCGAACTGGTTCCCGAAATCCTCTCCGAAACAGCCGATGAAAACCCGTCGGTCGTCGTGCGAGCCTTGGTCCCCGACTCCCCTGCGGCCTTGGCCGGCCTGGAACCCGGTGATAGGATCCTCAAACTTAATAACATCGACATCGTGTCGGTCGAACAAGCCATCGATACGATACGGGATACGCCAGCGGGCGATACCATCGATATCCTATTGCAACGCGACGGCCAAACATCGGTCGTCCAAGCCACCCTAGGGGAACTCCGATTCGCACCATGACTTCATCCAAATTGCCCTTGTTTCTCTGCAATGTATTATTCGCAAAAAACGTACTGTGGTTTTCGATTGCTGCTTGCGCTCTTTGGGCCCCTGGTCTGAGCTTGCTCAGAGCCCATGCCGCTGAGCCTATCAAGGTACTGGTGATCACAGGCGGTTGTTGCCACGACTACGACTACCAAACCAAAGCCATGCAACTGGCTGCCAAAGAGCAATCGATCGCGATCGAATGGACGGTTGTATTCGAAGGTGGCAAAGGAACCCGCGCGACGATCGATCTTTACAACAAACCCGACTGGGCCAAAGGCTTCGATGTCGTCGTCCACAACGAATGCTTCGCCGACACCGACGATCCAGAGTACATCCGCAAGATCACTCAACCCCACCGCGAGGGTGTCAACGCCGTCGTCATCCACTGCGCAATGCACACCTACCGCTCCGCGAAAATCGACGATTGGCGCGAATTCCTCGGTGTCACGAGCCGGCATCACGAACACCAAAGCCACTATCCGGTCGCCGTCATCGATAAAGACAACCCGATCACCCAAGCCATTCCGGCCGATTACAAAACCCCTATGGACGAACTTTACATCGTCGAAAAAGTTTGGCCAAACACCAAAATCCTAGCGACGACCAAAAGCGAAAAAACCGGCGATGTCCAACCGGTCTTCTGGACCAACCAATTCGGTAAGGCCAGGGTTTTTGGAACCACCTACGGCCACTCGAACGACACGTTTAGCGACAAAGTCTTCCTGACAACCCTAGTCCGAGGCATTGCCTGGGCCGCCTCACGGGACGTCTTGACCGGAGAGCCAAAGTAATCCTGTCGGCCCCCCCGTGCCGCGTTGCTTTTGAGTCCCTTGCGCATTGCAAAAAACTGACGAAATCGCTATTCTCCGCACCTAGAAAACACGGCAAGTAATCGATCTTATACCCCACAGACAACCTGAAGGAAACTTTGCTTTGAACGCATCATCGAGCCCCATCCGCGACCTTGCTGTCAACACCATCCGAACCCTTAGCATGGATGGAGTGCAAGCCGCCAACAGCGGACACCCTGGAACCCCGATGGCGCTTGCTCCAGTGACCTACCAACTCTGGGCGCATAACCTCAAATACGACCCCAAAAACCCTAATTGGCACAACCGTGATCGATTCGTCCTTTCCTGTGGCCATGCATCGATGCTCCTGTACTCGATGATCCACCTTGCGGGCATCAAGCATGTCGATAAACACGGCAAAGTCACCGACGAAGATGCCTTGAGCATCGAAGACCTCAAGAAATTTCGCCAGTTGAATAGCCCTTGCGCTGGCCACCCAGAATTCGGCTACGCCACCGGGATCGAAACGACCACCGGGCCCTTGGGCCAAGGGGTCGGAAATTCCGTCGGCATGGCTATCGGATCGAAGTTCCTAGGTGCCAAGTACAATCGACCAGGGTTCGATCTCTTCGACTACGATGTCTACGCACTGTGTAGCGACGGCGACCTGATGGAAGGCATCGCCAGCGAAGCCGCTTCGATCGCCGGTCACCTGAAAATCTCCAACCTTTGCTGGATCTACGACGACAACGGGATCACCATCGAAGGCCACACCGATCTGGCCTTCTCCGAAAACATGGCCGTGAAATTTCAGGGACTCGGCTGGCACACGATCCACGTATCGGATGCTAACGATCTGAGCGCCCTGCAAGCTGCCTTCGATGAGTTCAAGGCCACTTCCGACAAACCAACCTTGATCGTCGTCAACTCGATCATCGGATACGGATCGCCCAACAAAGCCAACACCCACGGTGCCCACGGCGCTCCGCTCGGCGAAGACGAGTGCAAACTCACCAAGAAAAGCTACGGTTGGCCTGAGTCCGAAAAGTTCCTCGTACCGACCGAGGTCCGGGAGCACTTCTCCCAAACCTTCGGTACCCGCGGCGCGAAAGCCAGCTCCGAATGGGCCTCCCTACTAACCCAATACACCAAAGCACATCCCAAACAAGCTGCCGAAATCCAATCGATCCTCGATGGCAAATTGCCCGAAGGCTGGGACTCTGGACTCAAAGCCTTCGCTGCGGATCCCAAAGGGATGGCCACTCGCGTTTCCAGCGGCAAAGTGCTCAACATGCTCTCGCCACACATCCCACAACTCATCGGAGGATCCGCCGACCTGGCCCCCTCGACGATGACCCTCATCGATGGCGAAAAAGGTTTCTCGCACCTCGATTACTCGGGCCGAAATATGCACTTCGGTATCCGCGAACACGCGATGGCCTCGGTCCTCAACGGCATGAGCCTCTGCGGCCTGCGACCCTACGGCGCTACCTTCTTCGTCTTCACCGACTACATGCGACCCTCAATGCGATTGAGCAGCATTATGCACCAACCGGTCCTCTATGTCGTGACCCACGACTCGATCGGACTTGGTGAAGACGGACCTACCCACCAACCCGTCGAACACCTCGCCGCTTGCCGTGCCATCCCCGGACTGTACGTTTTCCGACCCGGCGATGCCAACGAAGTACTCCATTGCTACCAAGCCGCCTTGAAGCTGAGCAACCATCCTAGCGCAATGGTCCTCTCGCGGCAAAATGTACCGACCATGGATCCTTCCAAAGTGGCCAGCGCCGCAGGGGCCCAAAAAGGTGGCTACACCGTTAGCGACTGCCAAGGTACCCCCAAGGCGATTCTCATCGGCACGGGAACCGAACTGATGCTCTGCATCAAAGCCCAGGAACTGCTCGCAGCCGAAGGGGTCCCCGTCCGGGTCGTAAGCATGCCTTGCTGCGAACTCTTTGACGAGCAGCCCAAGTCCTATCGAGACGAAGTCCTACCCCCGAGCGTCGAGCTGCGGTTGGCATGCGAGGCAGGTCTGCGACTCGGCTGGGACAAGTACATCGGACTCGATGGTTTGTTCGTCGGCATGACAGGCTTTGGCGCCTCGGGTCCAGCCGACCAACTCTACAAACACTTCAAAATCACTTCAGATCAAATCGTTCTGCTCATCAAGAACGCCATGGCCTAAGCGACCAAGCTATCCAGACTCTAACGCGATCGGGCTTGACGCAATCCCTCGTCCTGCCCATCGCTCTGCGCTGAATCTCCCGATCCCGTGCCGCTATCGGGTCTATCCGAACCTGTTCGCACAGCATAGAAAGCCGCCTCGTCGAGCCCGTCGCCATCGAAGTCGCCGACCACCACGCTCTGGCCCTCTCCCTGGATCTCAAAAACCTTGTCGGTCGCATCCAAGCGACCGTTTCCATTGCTGTCGACAATCACCTTATCACCACGAACCACAGCGATCTCGTCGATACCATCGCCATTGAAATCGCCTACCACGGCGATATCTCCCGCCTTGCCAAACTCCGCGTAATCATCGCGTTTCGCATCGAACTGTCCATCGCCGTTGCTGTCCAATACCCAATCCCCATCTCGGAAAATACCCAACGTCGAGACTCCGTCACCGTTGAAGTCCCCTGCGATCGGCTGGTCACCGCGTGCCCCAAATCGAAACACGTGATCGATCACATCCGACCTCGCATCCCCCGTACTTCCACGCTGCATCAAACGTACCTGACTCTCCTCGTCTTGACGCGGGGGAACATTCTTGGGTTTGGTCGTCAGCCTGTTCTCCGTATCGGGCAATCCAGGCTCGCGCTCGATCGCCGCTCCATCACCAACTCGCGATACTCCCCATACTCCGATATCGTCTTTGCCGTCGGCGTCCCAGTCTCCAACGACAGGTAGATCACCTACCGCCCCGAGCTGGGCCCATAAATCCGTTCGATCCCATTCCCCATTCCCATTGATGTCGATCAACCATTCGCCGTCTTTAAACAACGCCAATTCGTCGATCCCATCCCCGTTGAAATCACCCGCTAACTGCGTTGCACCCTGAACGCTAAAGGCCCGCCTTGAAGTGACCCTATTGGGCTTCTTCATCGCTGAAACCACTTGCCAACGTCCCCGGTCGATCGCATCGACCGTCCAAGTCGTCGCGTCGAGCATCCGTGCGGCTTTAGATATTCGCTCTCGATCGACCGTGCGGCGATCCTGATAGCCCCGTGGCTCTCCAGCATTCATCACACTCAAATGCCATGTGTAATCAACGCCATACCCTGCGATGCTCTGCGGTAACCGCGGATCCTCAAAAGGGGACAATACCACCAAAGCCGGATTCAACGGAAATCGATAGATCCCGTCCCGGAACGGACCGAGTACCAACGGGCCAGGATCGATCATCGGTGCTGGCGGCAGTGGAGGTGGTGGGGGTGGAGGAGGCGGCGGTGGGGGTGGAGGCGGCGGTGGGGGTGGCAATACCCCAACGAGAATCTCGCTAAAGTTGTTTTCAACCGAAAACCCTCGCGCGACGATCCGCACAAAAAGCAACGCATCACTCCCCGGATCCCTCCCAGGTTGACTTGCTAATAGATCGATCGTCGCCTGGATATCGGCCGGAATGCTCTGACCGGCATTGATCCCATAACCACCCGTCGAGCCAGGAGTGTCCCAACCATCAAATAAACCGTTGGCCGATCCTCGCTGGTAAACATGGTAGATACCAGGCCGAAGGCCGTCGAAGCGATAGAAACCCGTCGCATCGGTGAGAACCTCAATCCCAGCCTCCCCGTATCGTCCGGGCAAGACATCGTCGATTCCCAGCATCGATCCATCGATCTTCCGCAATTGCAATCGCGAACCGGAAATCGGGAGATCATCCGCACTGCGAAGCCCTTCGCGTATCCCCGTCAGGTCGCTAGGTGGTCTACCATCGCTAGTCAGTATTTCGTCACCGTCTTGAAACACGTAACCGCTCAGAACCCCTGGCGGCACCTCCAAAAAATCGTAACCCACGGCATCGAAGCCGTCGGCAAGGACGATCGAAGAGACCGTATCGATCGATGACACATTGCCTCCAGCGCTACCCGCTTGCTGCCCACCCTGAAAGTACCCCACAGGCTGACGTTGCCGCACCGTGTAACGGCCAGGCGCCAAGCCATCGAATCGATAGAGGCCGTCCACATCGGTTGTCTTAGT
>JAJTEK010000140.1 GCA_021299695.1 Pirellula sp.
ATTTTCTGGCGATTTACCGAGCGGCTCGATCGGGCTAGGATCGATCTTTTCCAGGGCTATGGCTCGATTTCTGGGGGGCATTGGGCAATTCTGGATGCTCCTGGATCGAATTCAATTACAATATCTGCACATCCATGACTCCCATGGAGCCACCCTCTATTTGACGACCCATACTCCATGAGCCAAATCGATTCGCGATCCGGTGCATCCTCTGACCTCAATCCCGCGGTTCAATTGACGGATCAAGAGGTCCAAGCGATCGATCAGTTACGCTCCTCGTACGATCGGTTTTGCAATGAGTTGTCCAAGGTCATCGTTGGACAGCGCGAGGTGATCGAGCAGTTGGCGATTTGTTTGTTTGCGCGTCGGCACGCTCTGTTGATGGGGGTACCGGGGCTTGCTAAAACGCTCTTGGTGAGCAAAGTGGCCGAGACGATGTCGCTGGGATTCAACCGAATTCAATTCACTCCCGACCTGATGCCCATGGACATCACCGGAACCGATATTCTTCAGGAGACTCAAGAGGGCCGTCGGGAGTTTCAGTTCATACCAGGGCGTGTGACGGTTCTTGGGAAGACCTACGATCTTTCCTCGCCCTTTATGGTTTTGGCGACACAAAACCCGGTCGAGCAGGAAGGCACCTATCCTTTGCCCGAGGCGCAACTCGACCGATTCATGTTTTTGATCGAATTGGACTACCCGACTGAGCAAGAGGAAATCCAAATCGCCCGCACCACCACAGGGGATGATCTTATCAAGCTCAACGGTATCCTCAGCGGCGAGGAGATCCTTCATTTTCAGAGGCTTGTACGACGGATACCGGTAGCTGATCATATCTACGAGTATGCTGCCAAGTTGGTGCGCAAGACGCGTCCGCAAGGCGAATCGGCCCCTGAGTGGCTCAAGCCCTTTGTCAGTTGGGGGGCAGGTCCTCGGGCGGTTCAAAATTTGATTCTCGGAGCTAAGAGCCGAGCGGCCTTGCAAGGCAGTTACATGGTCCGACTAGAAGACATTCAGTATGTCGCCCGACCGGTATTGGTCCACCGATTGATCACCACCTTTGCGGCCCAGGCCGAAGGGGTGACGGCCAAACAGATCGTCGCGCGGCTTATCGACGAGACCCGATAGTTTCATGCTCAACGTCACTCGATCGTTTTTGGATCCTAAAGTTATTTCGCGGTTGGCGGCCGTCCCGTTGACTCCGCGGTTTGCTATGCAGGGCACGGTCTCGGGCAAGCATGCTTCGCCCCACCGCGGTTCGAGCATCGAGTTTGCCGAGTACCGCAAATACGTTCCGGGGGATGACATCCGTCGGCTCGACTGGAGAGCATTCGGTCGGACCGATCGCTACTATGTCAAGGAGTTCGAGGCCGACACGAATCTGCGGCTTTGCGTCGTATTGGACACAAGTGGATCGATGGGTTTTTCCTCCAAAGGGATGCCGACGAAAATCGACTACGCACGACGGATTGCGGCTACCTTGGGGTATCTTGCAGCGCAGCAAGGCGATGCGGTGGGGCTTACGACAGTCGCCGAGAAGATCCTACAGAGTATCCCTGCGAAACGCTCTGCGGCCCATTTGAAATTGATATTGGACACTCTGGAAAAAGCCAAGCCACAAGGCGAAACGCTTTTGCCCGCGATTCTCGATGAACTCGCAGAGACACTTCGCCAGCGAGCTTTGGTGGTGATTGTGTCCGACTTTTTCGTCGCTCCCGAAGAGCTCAAACGATGCTTCGAACACCTGCGTTTCCGCAAGCACGATGTGGCCGCTTTTCATTTGCTCGACCCTCAAGAGATCGAGTTTGCGTTCGGTCGCCCCGTTCGGTTCGTCGACATGGAGGGGAACACTTCGGTTTTTGTCGAGCCGACCGAGATTGCTGACCGTTACCAAAAGGCTCTTCAAAAGTACCTGGCGGCGATGCAGAAAATCGTCCTAGAGACCGGGCTCGATTACCATCGGGTGCAGACCAGCGAGTCGTATGAGCAACCCCTTATGCGGTTTCTCGTCGGTCGAACTCGAGCGCGAGGTGTGCGGTGAACTTTCTCCAGCCATGGATGCTTGTGGCCCTCCCTTTGGCCGCCATCCCGATCATCATCCACCTGGTCAATCAACGCCGCTTCCAAACCGTCCCTTGGGCCGCGATGCGGTTTTTGCTCGAAGCGACCAAGATGTCCAGCGGTTACACCAAGTTGCGGCAGTGGCTGATTCTGGCGATGCGAACCTTGGCCGTCTTGGCACTGGTCCTCTTTACCGCAAGGCCTCTGACAAGCGGTCTGCTGGCGCTCTTAGGAGGCGATGCGAACCGAGTCGCGATTGTCCTTCTAGACCGTTCGGCAAGCATGGAAGAAACCCCGGTGGGCTCGAACACCACGAAGCTTCAGCAGGGAATCGATCAGCTCGCCGAGACGTTTAAAACTCTCGGTATCGAGCGCATCGTCCAAATCGATCCGCTTTCCGATAAACCTGAGGAGTACAACTCCATCACCCAATGGCTCCGCGCCACTCCACGGCAGACTTGGTCGGCCACGAGCGACATCCCAAACCTGATGGAAAAAGCGCTCCTGTACGCCAAGAACAATCCTTCGGGCAACACCATGGTTTGGCTCTGTTCGGACATGCGCGATAGCGATTGGCGCAGTCAAGATGGGCGCTGGAAAGCCGTGCAAGACGGTTTTCGCTCCATCGCTCAGCCTGTCCGGTTCTCGATCCTCGATCTTTCCCAGACCAGCACGGTCAATCGAAGCCTCAGAATCACCGATGTGCACCGCGTCGAGACCGACAACGGACCCGAGCTATCGATCAGCTTCCGTATCGATAAGCAGCTCGGTGACGCTTCCGGTGACGCTTCCGGTAACGCTTCCGGGGCAAGCGACAATGCGACGCCGGTCGCATCGGCAAATGCCGTTTCGAGCGAGCCTCTTGCGGTGGAAATCTCCGTCGGTGAGAATCGTTCGATTGTCCAAGTTGAGTTTCAAGGTAGCACGGCTCAGTTGACCGACTACCGAATCCCTTTGGAGAAGACCACTACGGGCAGCGAGCTTAACTCCAGGGGCTCCGATGCAGCAGCACAAGGCTTCGGTTCGGTCCGTTTGCCAGCCGACACCAACCCCAGCGATGATGTGAGCTACTTCGTCTACGAGCGATCTCCGACTCGACGCACCGTGATTGTCAGCCAAACGCCCGAACTCGTTGAATCCATCGAATTGTGTGCGAGCATTGCACCGCAGCAAGCCGTCGAATGCGAAGTGGAGCTATCGAGCCTTGAGCAATTCGAGTCGATCGATCTGAATACCGTCGCGATGATCGTGTGGCATGAAAACCTGCCGACAGGAAAGCCGTTGGAACTGCTCTCGCGTTTTGTGACCACCGGCGGCCAATTGCTGATCTTGCCCCCCGAGAATGCCGACAGCACGCAAGCCTTCGGGTTTCGTTGGGGTGCTTGGGAATCTCTGCAAGAGGGGGGGGCGGTCGCACCGGTCGAGAATGAAACGGCCGCCGACGCACAGAGAAACCGATTGGCTCGGATCGCCCAATGGCAGAATGACTCACAGCTTCTGGCAAACACTCTCAGCGGAGCTCCGCTCCCGTTAGGGCAGCTTGGGATCCGACGTTTGTGCAAGATTGATGGGACGCTCGAAGCCTTGGCTTCCTTGCCCGACGGCAAGCCTTTTTTGGCAACCGTCCCAGTTTCGGCAGAGGATCCGACACCGATCACCTTGTGTGCGACGACTCCGTCGGATCGCGATTCGACCCTTGGTGGAGACGGAGTTGTGTTGTACGTCACGATCCAGCGGATGCTCGCGGCCGGAGCGCAGCGGGTCGGTACGACCAAGAACGCATCGGCCGGTACGGAGCATCGATCCGTCGATGCGACCTCCAAGCTCTTGCTCGGGAGTCCGTCGGCTGTTTCAAATGAGTATCCCATGCATTCGGGGGTCTATCGCAATGACGAGGCGCTCGTTGCGCTCCACCGAGACCTTGAGGAAGATTCCACAAGGATCGTCGATTCGGCGAGTCTCGAGCGGATGTTCGGGGATCTACCCTGGGCTAAAATCGTTGCCGGTAAACGAGCCTCGAGTCTGGTTCAAGAAGTCTGGCGATGGTTTGTCGTAGCGATGCTTGCAGCTCTTTTGATCGAAGCGGTGCTGTGTTTGCCTAAAGCCTCCAGGCGCAAGTCTCCGATGGTCGCGACGGCCTGAGAGTATTCCCTGCGAAGAATCCCTGCGAAGATTGGTTTGGCGGTTACCCGACTTGGCTTTTTCCCGATACGATCCGATAGCAACGGACATCCTACACGAGCATTGAGGACTATTTGTCGATGGGCAAGGAATTAGCTGAAAGCTATCGATACTGTCCGGCCTGCGGACACCCCCGAGAGTCCTACGAGCCCCTGCGCCCTTTCCGATGTTCACGGTGTTCCCATTCGACGTTCTTTGGTCCGGTCTCAGCCGTTGGCGCCGTGGTGGCCGACAGCCAAGGGCGGGTACTTTTGCTCCGACGCGCCAATGAACCGGGTAAGGGTTTATTGGGGATGCCTGGGGGGTTTGTCGATCATGGAGAGACAGCAGAAGCCGCCTTGCGTCGCGAAGTCCTCGAAGAGATCGGGTTGACCGTCGAATCCCTTGAGTACCTTACCTCCGAGGTCAATTCGTACGTCTATCGCGGTGTAAGCCTTCCTGTTTTGGACATGTTCTTCATGGTCCAGGTGCAAGAGGGTCGCATCGAGTTGGTCGATGGCGAGGCGACCTCGTGGATTTGGACCGAGTTGAGCGATGCGGTTCTCGAGGAGATGGCGTTTGTCTCGAACCGTCGCGCTCTAAAATATTATCGCGATTCGCGCTTGAGGTAGGAAGAAACCGAATTTGCGTCCACAATAATAGTCGCCCGTAATGTGGGCATCCTTGCAATCCGTATCAACACCCATAACCATTATCCGCCTTATGACCTCGTCGATCAACAAGTATTCCTCCCGCATCACCCAACCGAAGAGCCAAGGGGCCTCGCAAGCGATGCTTTATGCGACAGGTCTAACGCCCGAGGACATGCATAAAGCTCAAGTCGGGATAGCCAGTGTTTGGTTCGAGGGTAACCCGTGCAACATGCACCTGCTGGATTTGGGATTGTCTGCCAAGAAGTCAGTGCAAGCCCAGGGGCTCGTCGGCATGCGGTTTAACACCGTCGGTGTCAGCGACGGGATCAGCATGGGGACCGATGGCATGTCGTTCTCGCTTCAATCCCGGGATCTGATTGCCGATTCGATCGAAACGATCATGGGTGGCCAATGGTACGATGGATTGATCGCAATCCCCGGTTGTGACAAGAACATGCCAGGGTGTTTGATAGCGATGGGGCGACTGAATCGTCCTGCGTTGATGATTTACGGCGGCACGATTCGGGCGGGCAAGTGGAATGGTCATTCGCTCGACATCGTCTCGGCATTCCAATGCTATGGTCAGTATCTAGCAGGTCAAATCGACGACCAGACCCGCGAGAGCATCGTGAGAAATTCCTGTCCAGGCGCAGGGGCTTGCGGGGGTATGTACACGGCCAACACGATGGCTTCGGCCATCGAGGCCCTGGGCATGGCACTGCCTTATTCGGCCTCGATTCCCGCTGAGGATCCTGCCAAGAAAGAAGAATGCGATCGGGCCGCTGCGGCCATCCGAAATCTGCTTGAGCTCGACCTCAAGCCTCGCGATATCATGACCCGCGAAGCGTTTGAAAACGCGATGACGATCGTCGTGGCGCTCGGTGGGAGCACCAACGCGGTGCTTCATTTATTGGCCATGGCCCGGAGTGTGAACGTCCCTTTGACGCTCAATGATTTCCAGAGCACGAGCAATCGTGTGGCGTATCTTGCCGACTTAAAGCCTTCGGGCAAGTTCGTGCAAGAAGACCTCCATTCGATCGGTGGCACCCCTGGGGTGATGAAGTATTTGCTTGCCGAGGGCTTGCTCAGCGGCGATTGCATGACGGTCACGGGTAAAACACTTGCGGAGAACCTCAAGGATTTGCCGGGACTCAAGCCCGGCCAGACGATCGTAAGATCCTTGAGCGATCCGATCAAACCCACCGGCCATATTCAGATCCTCTTTGGAAATTTGGCTCCCGAGGGGGCCGTTGCCAAAATCACAGGCAAAGAGGGATTGGTCTTTTCCGGTCCAGCCCGATGCTTTGACTCCGAGGAGCAGATGCTCGAGGCGCTCGAGCAAAAGAAGATCTGCAAAGGGGATGTGATCATCATCCGTTATGAAGGACCCAAGGGTGGTCCAGGAATGCCGGAGATGCTCACCCCGACCTCGGCGATTATGGGTGCGGGGCTCGGCTCGGATGTCGCTTTGCTTACCGATGGTCGATTCTCCGGAGGTTCCCATGGGTTCATTGTCGGGCACATCACCCCTGAGGCTCAAGTCGGCGGTCCGTTGGCATTGGTCCAAGACAACGATCACATCACGATCGATGCCAAAACCAATCAACTCGTCATGGACGTCAGCCAGGCAGAGTTGTCCAAGCGGCGTGCGGCCTGGACCGCCCCGGCGTTGAAGGCTACACGTGGGACGCTTTACAAGTACATTAAGAATGTCAAAAGCGCGA
Source organism: Pirellula sp. (assembly GCA_021299695.1). Taxonomy (GTDB): domain Bacteria; phylum Planctomycetota; class Planctomycetia; order Pirellulales; family Pirellulaceae; genus JBKCUI01. Next base: position 6,599 of record JAJTEK010000140.1, read on the forward strand.
GCGAAGGTTGCGTGACGGACGAATAACCCTCGAATGCCCCCGAGCGAAAGCCAATCCTACCGTGGTCGGTCTTGAATGGATCATCGTTCTGTTGATGGTGCTGATCAACGCGCTGTTTGCAGCTTATGAAATCGCGCTTGCTAGCGTCACCAAAACCCGTTTAGAGTCGCTCAAGGACCAAGGGCGTTTCGGAGCGACCGCCGCGATTTTCATGAAGGAAGGAATCGAAAAGAGTTTTGCCGTCGTTCAGCTTGGCATCACCATCGTCGGGCTCATCGCAGGTGCCACCAGCGGCGCGACTGCCTCGGAAAATCTATCACCGATCCTGCAAAAGTACGGATGGAGCGAAAGTACCGCCGATGGCTTGTCCATCGCAATCTTTGTCGCTCCTCTGACGATTCTCACGATTGTCGTCGGTGAGTTGGTGCCCAAGCTCTTTGCGCTTCGGAACAAAGAGTGGGTTTGCCTGAGCCTATCCCCTTGGATGCGAGGCTTCTCGATTTTGGCTTGGCCGCTGGTCTGGTTGCTCGAAGCTTCCGCGACGGGGTTGATGAATTTCACCGAACGACTCTGGAGCCCAAAGTCCACACACGAGTCGAAGACCGAAGCGATCGAGTTGCAGGAGCTTCGGGCAATTGCAAGCTTGGCACGCACCTCAAGCTTGATCGGGTCGCGCGAGGAGAACATCATTCTCGGGGCGGCTCGACTCGCTAGTAGGACCCTTCAGGAGATCGCCTTACCCGCCGAGCAGATCCACGCTTTGCCCCTCGAGAGCACCCTCGGGGAATGTTTGATCGCCGCGCACATGGACATGCACACCCGTTTTCCGGTGGCCAAGATCAAGAGCGATCCTCAGACAATCATCGGATACGTCACGTTCAAAGACATCGTCTCGGTCATGCGAATCAATCCCAGGGAGCCCTCGATTGCGGGTATCTTGCGATCGATCCCCAAACTCGATCAGTCGCTGACGATCTCCGCGGCGCTCGAACGGCTTTTGCGCGAGCATACGCACATCGCCATGGTGAGCGATTCGCGAGGCGTGATCACCGGGATGATCACACTCGAGGACATTGTCGAGGAGTTGCTAGGGGATATCCAAGACGAGTACGACATGCTCCCGATCCATGCGGTCCGGTCCGGCCAGGGCTGGGTGGCCGGGGGTGGAATTTCTTTGACCCGATTGGAGGAGCTCACCGGCATTGAGTTCGATCGCGCTGAGATGTTTCCAAATCTCAACGCTTGGGTCTCGGATCGACTGGGACATCTACCCGTCGGAGGCGACACACTCGAGCACCAGGGGGTGCGGATTGTGGTTCGCAAGGTACGCAGGCAGCGTGTGCTCGAGGCTTTGGTAACTCGTTAGGTCGGCACAAGCTCTAGAGGATCCACCGCAGTGCGATCAAGGGAACTTGGGTGGTCTTTTATCGACGAAGGAGGCGAGGCCCTCGACGGCCGACTCGGTACTGCAGGCGGTGGCAAGAACGGCTGCACCGCTCGATAGGTTCATCAGAAGCGCTTCGCCGACCATTTCATTGAGCAGCCGTTTGCTCAACTGGATCGATTCGTGGGAACTTTCCGCAAGGCTCGTTGCCCATGCATGGGAGGCTGCCCATATTTGATCGCTAGGTACGATGCGATGCACAAGTCCGATCTGATGGGCCTCGGTCGCATCGATCCGTTCTCCCCCGAGAGCTAAGCGGGCCGCTGCGCTGGCCCCCAACCGGAAAGCCAGAAGCGGAATGGTCAGACCTGAGACAAGGCCGAGTCGGGTCGCGGGCACCTCGAAACGAGCTGCAGGACTGGCGACTACCAAATCGGATGCCAGGACCATGGCAAGACCGAATCCAAGAGCCGGGCCATCGACCGCAGCGATGATGGGCTTAGGCAATCGGAGCATCGATTCGATCAGATCGCAAAGTGCCAAGGCGACTTCTTGCCATCGCGCGATCGCATCGCGTTCCTGCGATTGCGATTGCCACTCTTTGAGGTCCACTCCCGAGCAGAACGTCGAACCGCTGCTCGTGAGGATCACGGCTCGCACCGACTTGTCTTGGTGGAAGTCGCTAATCGCATCGATCAATTGCTGGATCATCTGCCGCGACATCGCATTGCAAGTCGCGGGAGCATCGATCAAGACCGTGCCGCTTGGGGCGTTTCTTTTTAAGCGAATCACTGTTGGGGGCGAATCACTGGCGGGATTGAAATCCGAGTTGCTTCTGGACCGCCGAGAACCAGCTTCGGATCAACGACGAGCTTTCCATGTTCGAGACATTTTGGACCCCGCCGGTGTTCGGTGCGGCGGAGAAACTCAGCATCAGGTCTTCTTCCGAGGGTGAGAAATCCAGTACCTTCACAACGTAGTAGATCTCTTTAGCTGCATCGGAAGCGACCAGAGTGGTTCCCGGTTCTGCTGCGAATACCTTCTCCATAAACTCGTTGTCCAAGGGCTTGAGGTTCTCCACATTGCTCAATTGAATGTCGAAATCGGCCATCAAGGGGTTGAACCAACTGAATGGAGTTGGGCGAACGACCAGACCTCGCTCGGTATCGGATTCGAGCGATTCGGCTAGCGAGGTTGCGGAAGCTTTGTCTGCGATTGCCTTGGCCTTCGACTCAGCCTTTTCGGCCGCTCGCTGCATCTTCCAGACCGAGGTTACCGATTCCCTAGCCGTCTCGAACGAGGGGGTCGAGGCGGCTTCATGAGCCACCTTCCAAAACAGATAGCGGGTCAGCAGTGCGGTGCTTTGAAGGGGCATGTAGAGATTTCCCAAGCTATCGGATTCGAGGGGGTTGGGTGCAAAGCGGATGAGGTTAGGGAACTCGAAGGGCTGCATGCGCGGGCCCCGCGAAACCCGGGACCGACCGATCGGGAGAGACGAGGCAGTGCGCACGTCGACTAGCCCTGTGCGGCCGAACTGAAAACCGTACTTGTCTGCGATCTGTTGGAGATTGAGCGTTTCGGGCTCCTTCATCGAGGAGTCCTTTTCGGCCACTGCCCGTTCCCATGCTCTGCGGTTTGCAGCGTAGATTTCCATGAGGTCGCGCATTTCGTTGACGCGTTGTTCGAGCACTCGGAATGCGGGTCCGGCGGCGAGTTCGCGAGCAAGTGCCTCTTTGACCTCCTCGAAGCTTTGGGTTCGCATGGGGACAGCGGGAGCTTCTGGAGGGGCTGCCGAGGGCGTTTGCGTTGCAGGCAGGGCTGTTGCAGGAACTTCGGTGACTTGAGGTACTACTGCGGGTGCTTCCGGCGCGGGGGTCACTGGCGCGGGGGGCACTGCCGCGGCGGCTTCTGCTGTCGGTTCGGCAGCGGGGTCTTGGAAGGAGACTAGG